>PMBZ01000100.1:0-67627 GCA_003153975.1 Hyphomicrobiales bacterium | reverse complement strand
GTGATGTAGGTGTCGCGGTTCTTGGTCAGCTCGTAAAGCCGCTGGATCGCATATTGCGGCATGATTACGCCGCCGCCGTCATGGTACTTGAGGCAATCGCGCGCGCGCCAGCCTTCGATCTGCGCCCACCAGGCCTTGAGCGCCTTCTTGTCGACCTGCGGCGAGCGGGCTCGCCAGACGCGGATCATCTCCTCAAGCACATAGCCGCAATCGCCGATGATCGGGATATCGGCCCTCACGGTCTTCGAGATGGAGGACGGGTCGATGTCGATGTGGATNNGCATGCCGAGCATGCCGAGCCACTGGCTGGAGGACGCCGGAAAAGCGCCAAGCCCCATCAGCGTGGAGGTAACCGGAAAGCCGGTCAGATCCGCCAGCTCGCGCAAAAGCTTCGACGCGCTGGTCCCGGAATTGACGACGCCGCCGCCCGTGTAGAAAACCGGACGCTTGGCCCCGGCCATCAGGTCGATGGCGTCGCGGATCGACTGGCTGCTACCTTTGACTTGCGGCCGGTAGGTCTTGTGCGGGGTCTTGTTCAGGCCGTGATACATGCCCTTGGCGAACTGCACGTCCTTCGGGATGTCGATCAGCACCGGCCCCGGCCGGCCGTTCTGCGCGACGTAGAACGCCTCATGCAGGATGCGGCCCAGATCGTTCACGTCCTTCACGAGGTAGTTGTGCTTGGTGCAGGGCCGGGTGATGCCGACCGTGTCGCACTCCTGGAAGGCGTCCGAGCCGATGAGCGCGGTTGAAACCTGCCCCGTGATGCAAACCAGCGGGATCGAATCCATAAGCGCGTCGGCGAGGCCCGTGACGGCGTTGGTCGAGCCAGGGCCAGACGTGACCAGGACCACGCCAACCTTGCCGGTCGAGCGCGCATAGCCCTCCGCCGCGTGGGTCGCGCCCTGCTCGTGGCGCACGAGGTAGTGCTTTATGCCGTTCTGCTTGAAAATCTCGTCGTAGATGGGAAGTACGGCGCCCCCAGGATATCCGAAAATTACATCGACGCCCTGGTCGGCCAGAGCGTGCATAACGATTTCGGCGCCTGTCATCGCGCGTGCCATGGGAAGACTCCAAAAAATGCGGCGGCCCGACACGGCCGCCTACCAGTCCACGATAGATGCTTTGTCTATGCCTATATGCGCTAAGCCTTTAGCGGGGCTTGGTCAAGCGGTTTTGCAAAAAACGAAAGATATCGCCTTTTGTTCTTTCCATATGTTGCGCATCAATGCAATTCCATGAGAAAAAATTACCGCGAATCCAAGTTAGCTGCCTTTTCGCATAATTGCGCGTCGCCGTCTTGGCGGCCGCCGCCGCTTCCTCCAGCGTAAGCTCGCCGCGCAGATGCGCCAACAGCGGCGGCAGGCCCACCGCGCGCATCGCGGGCAGCGAAGCGTCGAGCCCGAGCGCCGCGATGGCCCGCGCCTCATCCAGCGCGCCGCCTGCCAGCATCGCATCGAACCGCGCATCGCAGCGGCGGTATAGCTCCTCGCGCTCCAGCGTCAATGCGGCGGGATAAACCTGCGTGAGCGGCAAAAGCGGCGGCTGCTTGTTACCTTGCCACCAGGCAAGCGGCCGGCCCGTGGCTTCCAGAACCTCAAGCGCGCGCACGATGCGCTGCGTGTCGCTGGGCCTGAGCCGCGCGGCGGTGGCGGGATCGCTGCGGGCAAGCTCCGCATGCAGCGCCTCCGCCGGCCGATCCCGGGCCGCGTCCCGGTAGCGCTCGCGGATATCGGCCGGGATTTCGGGGATGTCCGACAGGCCTTCGGTCAGCGCTTTGAAATAAAGCCCCGTGCCGCCCACGATCACCGGCAGCCAACTTTGCGCGGCCGCTTCCGCCAGCACCTGTTTCACATCGGCAAGCCACAGCGCCGCGGAATAGGGCTCGCGCGCGGGCCGGAAACCGTAGAGCCGGTGCGGTGCGGCGGCTTCCTCCTCCGGCGTTGGGCGGTTGGCGATGACGCGCAGCTCCGCGTAGACCTGCATCGAGTCGGCGTTGACGACCGCGCCGCCAAGCTCCCGCGCCAGCGCGAGCGCAAGCGCCGACTTGCCGCTGGCCGTGGGGCCGCAGATCAGGATCGCTTTTATGCCGTCTTGTGTATCCATCCGGAAAGCTGGCGCGCGTTCCCGCTCAGGCCGGGAAGCATGAATGACGAGTGCTGGCGTTTCTAGCAGATTCAATTGGCCGCGCGCACTGGCATTCTACCGCAGTGCCGCGCCTTTGCGACGGGTGGAGGCGCGGGAGTTGTTCGATAGATTTCGCCTCTTTAGGGTCGATTCCGGTCGTGGCGGTTTCAACGGCTGCACACCAAGGCGATAACCGGTTCTGGATCTCAAACCGGAAACGGCGCCGCAGGCGGCGGTTAGCCCGCCCGTGACCCGCAGCAGAACTCGTTGTCCGGCCGCGGAAATTAGAGATATGGCTTTCCCGCTCATTCGTCGCCGCCGGCCATATCGAGCCCCATGTCGAATTTCGCATCGGCGAAATTCGTAAGGGATTGCCAATTGCGGTCTTTGTCGTAGTTCTCGCAATATTGCTCAAATTTATCGGGTTGAACACGCACCATGACGATGGCTTTGTTAAGCCTCGCGCCGCTTTGAACGCGTATGTTTTCGCGGCAGGAAAACGTGGCGAAGTCAATGGAATTCCCGGTGGGGGCGTCCTTGAATGCGGGCTCCTTCGGCATCATCGCCTGGAAGGCCAGGTAATCCTCCGCATTAATCAGGGGTTCGACTTTGATCATAGTACCCTCCATGATTCGAACGCCATGACGACGGCGAAATCGATCATCGCATGGAAAATCACCCTAGCGGGATTTTTCGGCGGAAAAAGCGGTTAGGTCCACATTTCGAGCCCATCGCTTCCATTCTGCTGGCACGCTCGAACGGTCGAGGTTGACCTGAGTGAGCCGTCGAGTCCGTCATGGAACAGCCTCCCGGGCCGGAAGGACCGTTCCTGGCCCAGATTGCCCGAAGCACTCGTTTCAAGGCGATTTCGCTACTGAAGGGTAGGCGGACTCGTTGAAAACTTGTTTTTTCACAGATTCATGCGCTTGCGCTATAACCCGTTCATGCTCCGTCTCACCGAAATTAAATTGCCGCTCGATCATCGGCCTGAGGCTATTGCCGCCGAAGCCGTGGCGCAGAGCCTGTTGCCCGGTTCATGAAAAATTTTGATGTGATTATTATTGGCGCTGGTGCGGCAGGTCTTATGTGCGCCGCGCGCGCCGGACAGCGCGGGCGAAGCGTTCTGCTGCTGGAGCATGGCGACAAAATCGGGTCGAAGATTTTGATCTCGGGCGGCGGGCGGTGCAATTTTACCAATCGCGAGGCCAGCCCGGACCGTTTTCTCTCCCAAAACCCGCATTTCTGCAAATCCGCGCTGAAAACCTACACGCAGCATGATTTCATCGCGCTGGTTGAAAAGCACAAGATTGCTTATCACGAAAAAACTCTGGGCCAGTTGTTTTGCGACCATACGGCGAGGGACATCGTGACGATGCTGGCGCACGAATGCCGGACGGGTGGGGTGGAGATCAGCCTCAATCAACCGGTACTTGCCATCACCAAAGCCGATATGTTCTGCGTGCAAACGCGCGATCTGATGGCTCGGGCTCCAGCTTTGGTTCTGGCGACGGGTGGGCTATCGATTCCCAAAATGGGTGCGACCGGATTTACGCATCAGATCGCCAAACAGTTTGAAATTCCGCTGACCGAACTACGTCCCGCGCTGGTGCCGCTGGTTTTGGAGGGCGGGGAACTCGCTACCATCCACGCGCTCAGCGGTATCAGTCTTGAGGTAGCCGTGCGTTGCCGCAAGCATTCATTCCGCGAGGGTATGGTGATGACGCATCGTGGACTTTCGGGCCCGGCGATTTTGCAAATTTCTTCGTACTGGCGTGAAGGCACCCCGATCACGCTGGATTTGCTGCCGGGCCTTCAAACTGAGGATTTTCTGTTGGAGCGCAAGAGGTCCCGGCCCAAGGCGGAGCTTAAAACCATTCTGGGCGAAGTGTTGCCGCAGCGTTTGGCGCAGGTGATGACCACTACATATTTTGTGAATGAGCCCGTCGGCAATCTGCCCGATAAAAAACTGAAGGAGTTTTCTGCGTTTTTAAAAAGCTGGCGTCTGCTGCCTGTGTGTTCTGAAGGTTATGCTAAGGCCGAAGTGACCTTGGGCGGTGTCGATACGGCGGCGCTGTCGTCCAAAACCATGATGGTCACGCAGGTGCCGGGGCTCTTTATTATTGGTGAGGCTGTGGACGTTACCGGCTGGCTTGGCGGGTACAATTTTCAATGGGCCTGGTCGAGCGGTTGGGCGGCAGGTTCGGCGGTATAGCCACACATTACTCTTTTGCGGCACAAGGCAGCTTGTTCTTGCGCCCTCGGCCGAGGCACGAGCAATGGTCTTTGCTACGATTCCGGGCCTGTTCAGATGCTTGCGCCGCTGCTCGCCGGTGACGTAATCGGCGGCCTAGTCAGCGCCCTCGTTGGTATGGCAGCCGGCGATCTTGCCGACGCTGGGGGAGCCCGCATAATAACCCTGCGCCGTCCACATCACCCATTCGCCGTCCTCGCCGCGGAAGGGCGTGACCAGCAGCTGCCGGGTTGCGGTTTTGGCGGGATGCGATTTCCGCTTATGGCCCGTTGCGTTAGCTAGGAGCGCTTCACGAGGTCGCCCGCTTCAAGATCCGAAAGCTGCAGTCCTTCGAGTGGCGGCATTTGAACTGTGCCAAGTCCGGTTCCGTGGAGGCTTTCGGATGCCGGCCCATGCCGAAGCTCGCCGAAGCCGCCAGGGCCGGCGTTCTCCGTGGAGGCCTTGTGCTGCATTTCCACACCGCCCCCGGTCCCCTGGTCCCCGTTGTGAGTAAGTTCTCCGCCATCCTTTTCGTAAAAAAATCGTTCCTTTCGCGTATGGCGCCATTATGGTAAATGCCGGCACGGTTAACTCTTGTCCGGCCCATACTTTTCTACCGCATTTCTGCGAATTTTTTCGCATTTTTGCTTGATTTCTACGTTCCAAAAGTGCCGTTAAATATAATCGAATATTTGAAATTAACCAACACCTGTGCCGGCGTGCCGGCCGCCGCGACAGCATGGCGAATTTTATCCAATACATATCAATCACATAGCCGAAACCCGCGCTTAATGTTTCCTCAAGGTTTTTCTGCTAAATTACTTCAAGATCGAAAAGCCCCTTTCCGGGGCCGTTTCCAAGGTCCTCCAGAGGGGCCGGGAGAGTTAAGTTGGCGTTAAAGCGGCTTTCCAGCGGGGCGGGCGTCATCGGCATAATGAGCGCGAGCCGAGCGCGCCGGCGCCGGGAGGAGGCACGGGATTTGTCCGGCAGGTTTCGCCTCTTCGGCGGCCGGGAGCGGTGTCCGCCTGCCGCATTTTTTACCTTCAGAACGGGGGTGGGTTAAAGGCGCGCCATTTTCCGCTATGCCATCCAGCCCCCGCTCTCCCCAGCGGACGATCCGGCCGCCACGCAGCGCCAGACCTCGTCGATGAGGGTATCCGGCCGGACGGGCTTCGCGAGCGCCGGGGCATCGGCGAATGCGGCCGGGCTCTGCGCCCTGGAAGTGTCCGATACCGTCACGAAGGGCGTATGGAGCTGCATCAGCTCCAGGGCGATGGCCTCCGAGGTCTCCTTGCCGAGGTGGACATCCAGCACGGCGGCATCGCAGCGGTCTGTCCTGAGCAGTTCCAGCGCTTGGGCCACGTTGCCCGCCGGCCCGACCGCGCGGAATCCGCCTTCGCTGAGAATCCGCGCGATCTCATGCGCCACCTCCGGCTCGTCCTCCACGACAAGGACGCGCGGCGCGGCACCCGCCTGCGGGACGCCGCCCGCTTGGCGCGCGCTGGCGGAAGCCGCAAGGCTCTGCCCCTCCTCCAGCACCTCATGCGCCGGGCAGCGCAGCCGCCAGGAAAAGCCGGCTCTCGCGAAGTCGATATACACCTTCGCGCCAAGGCTCGCCTCGGGCATATCCGTCAGGATCGCCGAGCCGAAGCCGCGCCGGAGCGGCTCTCTCACGGGCGGTCCGCCGCTCTCGCACCAGCTCATCAGAAAAGCAGGCTCCGCCCCATCCGCGGCCTCCAGCCTCCATTCGATGGCGACGCGCCCATGGCGGCTGGAAAGCGCGCCGTATTTTGCGGCATTGGTGACCAGTTCGTGCAGGGCCATGCCGAGCAGTTGCGCTGCGGAGGCGGGCATCAGAAGCGGCGGCCCGGCAAGCTCGATCCGCGTGCCGATGAGATCCTGGTACAGGCCGAGTTGCGACGGCACGAGATCGGGCAGCGTAACACCTCTCCAGGCGTTCTCGATCAAGAGGTCCTGGCTGGCGGCGAGCGCCTGGATGCGGCCGCCGAAAAGGTCCAGGAAGTCGCCGGGGCTGCTGGCGGCGGTCTGGCGGGCGATGGCCTGCACGATGCTGAGCATGTTCTTCGAGCGGTGGTTGACCTCGCGCATGAGTTGGTGGATGCGCACCTCTGCGCGCTTGCGCTCGGTGATGTCCTGCACGGTGCCGACCAGGCGCACCGCGCGGCCGTCCTCGAAGGTGACATCGCCATCGGCAAAGACCCAGCGGACCGATCCGTCGGTGCGGTTCACGACGCGGAATTCGCATTCGCAGTGGCTCGTGCCTCCAGGGTCGAGAGCGCCGGCGATGGCGGCTTTCACGGCGGCTGCGTCGTCGGGGTGCACGCCTGCCTCGAAGGTTCCGGCGGTCACCTCCTCGCCTTCCGGCACTCCCCAGAGGCGATAGGTCTCGCGGTCCCACTTCACGCGGCCGGTTTGGGGATCGTAATCGTGCACGCCGAGTTTTCCGGCCCTTAGGGCTGCGGCAAGCCGGTTCTCGCGCTCGCGTAATAGTTCTTCGGTCTGGTGGCGTTCGATGAAGCCGGCAGCCTGGCGGGCATACAGGTCCAGGTTCTGAAGGTCCTCGGGGCTCGGCCGGTGCGCATTGCGGAAATGCGCCGATATCATCCCCAACACCGTTCCGGCCCGCCCGACGAGCGGCGTGGATTGCACCGCGCGGTACCCTTCTCCGGCGGCGGCTTGCCGGTGTGGGGCGTAGGCTTCGTCCGCCTCCGTGTCCTCGATGACGACGCGCCCGCCGGAACGGAGCGCCCTTCCGCAGGAGGTGTCCGCCTCCGCCGGAAGCTCGCGAAACCGTTCGAGGAAAGCCGGGCTGAAACCGCGCTGGGCCGCGATCTTGAGAACCCCTTGCGAGGTGTCGAGAAGCTGGATATCGCCCTTGTCCGCGCCAAGCAGCTCGATCGCGGCGGAGAGCATTTCATCGAGCCCTTCGCCGAGGCTCTTCGCGTGCCAGAGGCGGGAGCTTGCCTCGTTCAACCGCAGCAGCGCCGCAGCTTCGCTGGCGAGAGGAGCCTGGCTCTCGCTCAATCCATTTCCGCCGCGACCCCCAAAAAAAGCCGGGCTGGTTTCGCTATGATCGTCAGCGCCCATCGTGCTTTCCTCGCAGGAGGAAGTACAAGCCGCAACGTTCCTGCGTGAGAGTTTGCTATCTCCTGGCAGAACAGATGCCGCAAGCGAACGTACTTCTGGAGCTACATTATGGAACACACCGCGATGGCATCGGGTCATTTACGATCGATGCCGCCTGCACATCGTTGTTACTGTCCGTGAAGAGCGTCCGGTGTCACGTCAGTCGCCGATGCCGGGCATGCATGTGTATCTCCTGACCTCAAGCGAGACCCAGTCGAGCATGGCTGCGAGGGCGAGACCTGGGCTTATGCCACTTTCGATGGCCTGCTCGTAGGCGACGATTAATGCGCTCTTGAATTCGTCAATCGCTTCATTCGGACTATTCTCTTTCTCGAAACCTTCAAAAAGGGCTTGTGGCACCGGATGCCGATTATGTCCTAGCATGCAACCCCCATGCGCTTACGTAAGGAAACGTGACATTACACAGATGGTGTTATGTCAAATACTCTCAAATACGTTTATCTAAATCAAGGCGCAAACGTGGAAAAATATCCCAGCCAATCGCGGCCGCTACGCAAAAAACTCAATGTCAAAGGCATTATTCGTAGTGCGGCACAGCTTCAGCTTTGCTTGCGGTACACTGGCGTGAAGACTTTTAGTTAGTCCGGTCAGTTGTTTACTTGTGCGGCTGCCTCGTATCGCATGCCCAGTCTACGGCCTTCGATCATGCCTAAAAATCAAAAATAAGTGATACTATTGTGAAGAATTATCGCCGGTTTTTTCACGTTCCGGGCAATGCAAGTAGTTCGAGGAAGCCGCGTTTGCGCACGCCGATTGCGAGACGCCGCACTGGCAAGCCCGATGCAAGTTCGCGTCCCATTGGCAGCACGCGTCGCCACGCGAACTTGCCTCGGATAGGCACTGCTAGATCGATAAGTTGCAAGTACGCCTTATCCGCGGGAAATCCTGCCGGCGCCAGCAGCAAACGGACCGGGATTTCCCGCGGGCCGAGCTTGTCCGGACGCCACCGGAGCAATCGCGTTCCGGGCGATGTCTTAACAATTCGCGAAGAGCGTAAGCGCGCGCATCATGGTTAATTTGGGCACGGTTAACGCGGATTCGCGATGCGTTTTTCACGTGCATTTTTGCGAAATTTTCCTCGCTTTTGCCCCGATTTTTACGGTTGCAGAATCCCTTTAAATATATTCGCAGTTCTCGGATTAACCCTATTACGGTGCACTCTTTCGCCCGCACCTGCGTGGCAAGCGCGAAAAGTTTCGTGCAACATCAATGCTGTATCTGGTCCTTAACCGGCCAGTAAGGCGCATGGTGCTAAAGTGCCCCCTAATGAGAAGCACGGCAATTGCATCGAATTGGCACCCAATACCGCGAAGTTGAGGTAAACAAGTGCTTACCTTGCCACAATCCCGGCCCGCAAGGGAGGGGCCGGAACTTCAGGTTCAGGCCGGATGCTATTGCAGCGGTGAGTTTTGAGGAGTGTAGCGGAATGATGGATGACGCCGCGGATCGCGCGCCCGGACTTCTGCCCTCGTTACGATCACCCCCCCTGCACGAAGGGTTCGAGGCCGGCAAGGCGCAGGCGTGGCTCGATTGCCGGGATTGGCCGCGGCGGATAGGGCGCGACCGCCCCGGCGATGGCCTCGATATGCGCGGGCGTGGTGCCGCAGCAGCCGCCCACGATGTTCATGAGCCCGTCCGCCGCCCAGCCGCGCATGTGCTCCGCCATCGTCTCCGGCGTCTCGTCATATTCGCCCATGGCGTTGGGCAAGCCGGCATTGGCGTAAACGCTAACGCGCGTATCGGCCACCATGGCGATTTGCGCCAGCGGCGGGCGGAGCTGGCTCGCGCCGAAGGAGCAGTTCAGGCCGGCGGAGAACGGCTTCAGATGCCGCAGCGAATACCAGAAGGCTTCCGGCGTCTGGCCGGACAGGTTGCGGCCCGAGAGGTCCGTGACCGTGCCGGAGATCATGATGGGCAGCTCGAAGCCGAGTGCGTCGAACGTCTCCTTGACCGCGAAGCCCGCCGCCTTGGCGTTCAGCGTGTCGAAGATGGTCTCGATCAGGATAACGTCCACGCCGCCCTCGATCAGCCCGCGCGTCTGCGAGCCATAAGCGGCGGCAAGCTCGTCGAAGCTGATGTTGCGGAAGCCGGGGTTGTTCACATCCGGCGAAAGCGACGCGGTGCGGTTGGTCGGCCCGATTGCGCCGGCCACGAAGCGCGGCCTGCCTGGCGTCAGCGCGGTATATTTGTCCGCCGCCTCGCGCGCGAGCTTGGCCGCTGCCACGTTGATCTCGTAGGCCAGCGCCTCCATGCCATAGTCGGCCATCGACACGGTTTGCGCGTTGAAGGTGTTCGTCTCGACAATATCCGCGCCGGCCGCAAGATAGGCCTCGTGGATGCCGCGAATGATGTCCGGCTGCGTCAAGACCAGCAGATCGTTGTTGCCCTTGAGGTCGCTCGGCCAATCCTTGAAGCGCTCGCCCCGGTAATCGGCCTCGCCGAGCTTGTGGCGCTGGATCATGGTGCCCATCGCGCCGTCGAGGATCAGAATCCGCGCCGAGGCGGCTTTGTGCAGGGCGGCAATGCGTTCGTCACGGTTCATTGGGGGTTATCCTCAAGCATGCGCGGGCGCGGCAGGGCGCAGGCCAAGCAGTTGGCAGACCTCACAGACAAGTTTGGCGCGGTTCAACGTATAGAAGTGGAACTTGGCAACGCCGCCTGCCATCAGTTCCAAGGCTTGCTCCGCCGCGACGGCTGCCGCCACGGATTGCGCCTTTTCAGGATCGTTCTCCAGCCCTTCGAAACGCGTGGCGAGGGCAGCGGGCACGGAGGCGCCGGAGCGCGCGGCGAAGCTTGCGACTTGTTTGAAATTGTGGATCGGCATCTGGCCTGGGACGATAGGAATGCCGATGCCTCGCGCGCGGACCCGTTCCAGATAGCGCCAGTAATCGGCGTTGTCGAAAAAGAAATTCGTGATCGCACGCGTGGCGCCGGCGTCGACTTTTGCTTGCAGCATGTCGAGATCGGCTTCGGCGCTGGGCGATTCCGGATGCTTTTCGGGGTAGGCCGCGACCGAAATCTCGAAATCGGCGATGCGCCGGATGCCCGCCACAAGGTCCGCCGCATTAACGTAGCCGCCCGGATGCTGAACGTAGGGAGTGCCGGGGCCGGCCGGCGGATCGCCGCGCAAGGCCACGATGTGGCGGACGCCGGCGTCCCAATAGGCGCGCACCACCGCGTCCACTTCCTCTTTCGTCGCCGCCACGCAAGTCAGGTGCGCGGCGGGCTTGAGGGAGGTCTCTTTCAGAATGCGGGTGACCGTGGCGTGCGTGCGCTCGCGCGTGGACCCGCCCGCGCCATAGGTCACGGAGACGAATTCCGGTTGGAGCGGCTCAAGCTTGCGGATCGCTTCCCAGAGCGACGCCTCCATGGCCGCCGTCTTGGGAGGAAAAAACTCGAAGCTTGCGGTGACGGGCTTAGTTGGCCCAGGATGTAAGTTGCTCTCCGTCACGAAGCCGCCCTCCATTGTTTTGCCGCGGTTTTGGACCGTTCCCCGGTCCAGATCGCCACCGTCAACGCATTCTCCTTACCGGCTTCGGCCGGCAATTCGCGGTAGCCGCCCGAGCCGATACCGCACTCGCCTAGCCAGCATGCGATCTCGGCCGATGCGAAGCCCAGGCGCACATGGGCCTGCTCCTCGCGCAGGAATTCAAGATTATGCGGCGCGAAATCCACGATGACCAGGCGCCCTCCCGGTTTCAAGACACGCGCGGCTTCGGCAAGCGCCGCCCTGGGGTTATCCAGGAAGTGCAGCACCTGATGGACGAGCACGGTATCGGCGCTCTTTTCGGCGAACGGCAGATTATAGATGTCGGCGAGCCGGACGCTGCAATTGGTGAGCCCCGCCTCGTCGAGCCGGACCCGCGCGCATTTCAGCATCTCGCGGTTGGAGTCGATGCCAACGAGCTGCCGCGCCCGCCCGCTCGCAAGCTCCAGGATGCGGCCTGTTCCGGTTCCAAGGTCGAGCAGCAGGTCGCGGGGGCCTGTGCCCAGTGCGGCGAGGATCGCCTCCTCGACATCGTGCTCGGCGATGTGCAGCGAGCGTATGCGGTCCCATTCGGCGGCATTCTCGTCGAAATAGGCCTGAGCCAGGGCCGCGCGGCGGCTGCGAATCTGGTCCGCCCGCTCGCGGTCGCGCAGGATCTGCGGGTCGCTCCCCGCAATCATGGACAAGGCGCTGCCGGCAAATTTACGGACGGCCGGGTCCGCTGAGCCGCGTACGAAAACCCAGCTCCCCTCCTGATATCGTTCGATCAGCCCCGCCTCGGCGAGAAGTTTGATATGGCGGCTGACGCGCGGCTGGCTTTGTCCGAGAAGTTGGGTAAGGTCCTTCACGTTGAACTCGCCGTTGAGAAGCAGGCGCAGGATGCGCAGGCGGGTCGGCTCGGCCGCCGCCTTCAAACGCGCCACGGTGTCGTCGAAGCTTCCCATAAGACCCTCTTTGAAGGAGGCTTATAAAGATATGTTTATGTCTTTTCAAGCTCTGCGTCGCCGCGTGCGCGGTTTCATCATGCTGGAACTGCGGTTCATGCACAGGATGAACGGGGCAGGTGGATTCCCATTCCGGCTGACTGGAGCCTCCATCGACTCCTTTTCGGTTTCCTTCACATACAATGCCGGTGTAAAACTTGCGCTGCGGGAAAGCTTTGGCACAAATTGGAGAACGCGGGCAGTCCGCCTGTCCCTCCTCTCATGTGCCTACATTGAAACTTCACCTCCCCTTGAGGGCAAGCAGCAGGAATATACACAATCTTGCAGCCAGCTCTTCCAACGCGCAGCAGAAAGTAATTCGCATGACCTTGACGATCCCCCGGCTCCATTTAGAAGGCAAAATCGCCGGCGAAGACCGTCACATCGTCCTGTCCGACGGCCGGAAGCTGGGCTATTCCGAATATGGCGCGCAGCGCGGGCTGCCCGTCCTCGCGTTCCATGGAACGCCCGGATCGCGCTTCATGTTCCGGCTGGCGCACGAGCCGGCGCGGCGCTTGGGGATGCGGATCATCGCGCCGGAGCGACCGGGTTTCGGGCTTTCCACCTTCCAGCGCAATCGCACGCTGGCCGACTGGGCGAGCGACATGGTGGAGTTCGCCAATTACCTGGGGCTCAAGCATTTCGGCGTGGCGGGCATCTCGGGCGGCGGCCCTTACGCCGCAGCTTGCGCGACGCTGCTTCCCTCGCGCGTTACCGCCACCGCCCTCATAAACCCGGTCGGGCCGCTATGCGCCCCGGAAGGCCCCGAGGAAATCGGCATGACGCGGTTTGTGATGTTCCGGGTTTTGCCGCGCGTAAACCTCGCCATGCAGGGGTTTTTCGGGCTTTGGCGGTTCTTGTTCCTGAATGCGCCGGATCGCATGTACGACTTCCTCAAGAAACGGGCCTGCGACGAGGACAAGCGTATTTTGCACCAGCCGGAAATCCGCAGGAATTTTGTCGATAGCGTGTCGGAAGGCTTGCGGCCGGGCATCCATGGCATCATTCAGGAGATGCGGATTTTCTGCCGGCCTTGGAACCTGCCGTTCGACGCGGTGAAGGCGCCGGTTCTGCTATGGCAAGGCATGCTCGACCGGAACGTGCCGGTGCCGGCGTCGCTGCATCTGGCGCGTATCATTCCCGGCTGTGAGCTGCGCCCGGTTGAGGGGGCGGGACACTACTGGATCTTCGAGCAAATAGAGGAAGTGCTGAAGGCGATTGTGCAGAAAATGAGCGAGCATCTGGGCACCGCAACTCCAGTCGAAGATCATGTTTCCTCTTAAAGACTCAATAAGAATACCGTTCGCGCCGCTCACAACATATTTTATCATCCTCGCAAACGCCGCCGTTTTTCTCGTTCAACAGTTACTCAACACCCGTGCCGCCTACGAGTTTTCGCTTCATTATGGCTTGGTTCCCAGGCGCTATTTCGACCCTGAGTGGGCGCAAATCCAGGGGCTCGACCCGCACAATTACCTGCCCTTTATCGCGGGAACCTTCATGCACGGCGGCTGGTTGCACGTCGTCCTTAACATGTGGACGCTGTTCATCTTCGGCGCCTCGCTCGAAGGCCGTATCGGCCGGCTCGGTTTCTTGAGCTTCTATCTCGCCTGCGGGCTCATAGCGAGCTTCGCACACGCCTATTTCAACATGACCTCCGCCGTGCCGGCACTCGGCGCTTCCGGCGCGATCGCCGGCGTGATCGGGGCCTACGCAACCACCTTTCCGAGAGCGAAGATCAACATCCTTATACTGATCGTTATCATACCGTTCTTCTTCAAGGTTCCGGCGCTTGCCTATGCGCTGGTCTGGTTCGGTTTTCAGTTCCTCGAAGGCTTCTGGCATCTGGCCTCGCCCACGGCGGGCAGCGGCATCGCCTGGTGGGCGCATATCGGCGGCTTCGCGGCGGGGCTTGCGCTCATCCCGCTCTGGCGCTGGGGGCGGCCCGACCGCACTTGCGACGAGGAGCAAATACGGCAACGGGGCGGCCTGCCGGAAGGCGGCCCCGGTTCAGTCAGTGACGGAGCGCATGCCGGTTGGACCAGAGGTCCATGGGGGTAGGGCCATAGGCAGTGCCTTGAACTAAGCGCATTACCCCTTGCGCCCTTCGAGCATACGGGAACCTTGCATCTTGCGGCTCTTATAGCAGCGCCGATGAGAGTGACGTCTACCGGGCTGGCGTCTCGGTCTTGGGAGCCTCTTCCGTGGTATTGTTGAGGTTGAAGAACGGTACGGCGCCGTGGTTGCCGAGGATGGTCTGGGGCGGCTGGCCCGTCCAGCGCTGCGCCAACGTCAGTTCGATCACGCGGGCGTTGTCCCGAAGCGCCTCGCCGCGCACGCGGATGCCCTGCGCTTCCGCCGCCGCTCGAAGCTCGATGCCGCGCGCTTCGCCCTCGGCTTCCAGCACCTTGGACTGCTTCTGCGCTTGGGCGCGCGCCACTTGTGCCTCGGCTTCGGCTTTCGCGGTCACGACCTTCTGCTCGCCTTCGTAGCGGATGCGGTTGACCGTATTCTCGGCGGCGATAGAGTCGTTCTTGGCCTTCACGGCTGCTTCGACGGAGGCCACGAAAATATCCGAGTATTTGATCGCCGGAATTTGCAGGTCGAGGATCTCCAGCCCGAACCGCTCGCGGATCGCCTGGCTTACGGACTGACGCACCTCGGAGGAAATCGCCTCGCGCTCCTCCGAAATTTTGATCGTGTTACGCTTCGCGAATATCTTTAGCGTCCGGTCGGAGATAACTTGCTCTATGTTATGCATAATACTCGCGCTGCCTGGCTTTCCAACTTCGTAAAGCAGCTTCAGGACCGCATCTGGCGGAATGCGATAGGTGATACCGACGGATATTTGCACAGATTGATTGTCGATAGTATAGACGCGAAGATTGTCTATGCGAAAATTGTCGATTGAAACTTGGAGCTTGTCTACCGAGTCGATGAACGGCGCCTTGAGATGCAGCCCAGGCGGCACCGGATCTTTCGAATGGATGCCAAACCGGCGCACACCCGCCATCTCGGTCGGCTGCACGACGAAGTAGCTATCGGTGGCGAAATAGATCGCGATGATCGCCACCGCGATCCACTTCAAGAAGCCAAGTGAAGATGGAAAATTCAACGGTGGCATCTTAGAAGACTGTGACTCAGTCATGGTTCTCTCCAAAAAAAGCGTCTTGAAACGCTAAATCGATACGTTCTTCAGTAACAGAGGTAAAAGTTCGGGGATACCCGTTTTCGTGGGTATGACGGCAGTGGCGGGTCTCACCGGCAACTGCTTGCCCGGACTTTTCCTCCTCTTACGGCTTTTAGGCGAGTAACGTCGCCTTGTTCCACGAGGTCCACGAAATAGGTTAGGTCGCCGCCAAGACGTTTATAATCTGTGGCTCCGACTTGAATAGTATCTATTGTCGGCTCTTCGCGTTTTTTGGTGGAAGTGGAAGTGGAAGTGGAAGTGGAAGTGGAAGTGGAAGTGGAAGTGGAAGTGGAAGTAATCAGAGTTCCGGCAGTCCGAGGGTCCGGATTTTGAGGGCGAGGTATCCCTCGTCGCGGAGGCCGAAGGCGCGAGCTACTAGCCGTGAAGGGGCGGCATCCAGTAATCCACGAGCTTGAGATCGCCCGGGGGCAGAGGCTCGAACAGCGACAGCACGTAAGTGTCGCTGACCTCGCCCAGGCTGGCCGGCTGCCATTTGGGCGACCGATCCTTATCGACGATCACGGCGCGGATACCTTCGGGGAAGTCCGGCAGGCGGATAAGCCGTGTTGCCAGCCGGTATTCCATGACCAGCGCTTCCTTGAGCGTCTTGCACGCCTTGCCACGCCGCAACTGCTCGTGGGCCACCTTGAGCGACAGTGGCGCCTTTGTCGCGAGCACGGCCAGCGTCTTCCGCGCCCATTCGCGCCATTCGCCCTGCTCGTTTTCGAGCTGCCGCAGGATCTCCTCCACAGAAGGTGCCCCGAAGACCCGGTCGATAGGCTCGCGGTGCTTTTCGAGATGGCTCTCGCCCGGATGCGCGTGCAGGCCGTCGAGCACGGCGTCGATAGGCTCGGCCTCGATCATCGCCGCTTTCACCGTACCGAACTGCGCGGCGGGAATGCAATGCGTCACCGCGCCGGCATAATAGGCATCGGCCCGGTTACAGATGTGCCCGGTCAAGCCCAGATACATGCCGATCATGCCCGGCATGCGCGGCAGGAACCAGCTTCCGCCGACATCGGGGAAGAAGCCGATGCCGGTCTCGGGCATGGCGAACGACATGGCCTCGCCCGCGACGCGATGCGTGCCGAAAATGCTGATGCCCACGCCGCCGCCCATGGTGACGCCGTTCAGCAGCGCGACATGCCGCTTCCGGAAGCATTGCAACAGCCAGTTGTGCTGGTACTCCTCCGCGTAGAAGGCATCGGCTTGCGCGAGATCGTTCGCCATCCAGTCGCGGAGGGTGCGGATATCGCCGCCCGCGCTGAAAGCCTTGCCCTCCGCCTCCACGACGGCACCACAGATGCGCGGGTCCTTGGCGCAGCGGTGGTACAAGGCCGAAAGCTCGTGGATCATGCCCAAAGTCACCGCGTTCATCGACTGCGGCCTGTTCAGCCGCACAATGGCGGCGCGGCCTTCCATGGCGATGATTATCTCGTTGCTGGCTTCGTTCATGTTCGATACCTGCTGAGTTGAGCCCTATCGTCTACTATCCGGTTAGGGCGAGGCATAGCCATGGGGTATCTCCCCTCACCCCAGCCCCCCAAGGAAGAGGGGACGCCTTCTCAACGGGCACGCCGGGACTCCCTCTCCCATGGGGAGATTCCCTCCGTTCAAGGCACCGGCGGCCGCCCATGCGCCTCGCGATAGCGGCTATGCCGTTGCCGGCAGTTCCTCGCAGTGCTCTGGTTCCGGCTGCTCTGGCAGGGATTTCCCCAGCGGATCGTAGACAACCCTTGCGATCCGCCAATCGAGCCCCTGCGCCCTATACCGCCGCTCGTAGGCGGCAAGCAGATGGTCCGCCTCGGCGCGCGTATAGGCGCAGTCCCAATCGCGCCAGACGCGGACCTCGGGCGAATAGCGCTGGATGACATAATCTGCCTCTGGCCCGCATTGCGAGCCGTCCGCCGTGACGGTAGGCATGGCTTCGTCCCAGTTTCCGGTCATTTTCATATCCTTCTCCCATCCCGCCATTACTCAAGCGCCGATGCTTTGCAGGATGGGCAATACAGCTGTTCTCAAATGGCTCCCGTGTATTTCCATGAGCTTTGCCCCATTAGGGAGCAATTTGTTGAAGGCCATACGACAACTCAGTGCACCATGCCATCATAGAAGCCACGCTTTAGCCATTCGCCCGATGAAGACTGTGCAAGCGTGTTTTGCGCGCACCATGGCCGGCCTCATTGCCGCCGGATAAGCGCATTCACTTGTAACATCTCGGCGGGTGCACCAAAGTCCAGTTAGTTCAGCAGGTGAAGGTCACGGCCATCGACGCACCGGAGGCGGGAGCCACGCGCCGGCTGGGCTTCATGTCCGGGCAGATCGCCGTGCCGGACGATTTCGACCGGATGGGCGAGGCTGAAATCGAGCGTCTCTTCGGCGAACCATGAAGCTGCTTCCGGCCGCCGATCCGCTTGCCGCCCAGTATCCAGGTCAAGTGCGCAAGATTCGATGCAAACTCAAACCGAAGTTCTTAACGAATTGTCCGCCCGCGTAGGGTGCGATCATAGTTAATTCCGGCATGGTAAGCACTGGACCCATGTATTTTTTACCCGCCGCCTTCCTTTCCAGAAAAATAGGGCAGTCAAAAGCCGAAGCAATTAGATTGGACGGCCGGCGGCACGAAGCCTCGGAAATCCAAGACCTGGGTTTGGTGGAGTGTGTTGCGGCGTCATCCCAAGGGCGCACCGAAATGGAGCGTTATCTTTCGAAGCTTTCGAAGCAGTTCGACGCCGTTCTTTCGCTCTGTAACGCAAGACGAAGGACTTCGGCGATCCGCTACCGGGAGATGGCAGACATTACCAGCGACTGTGCCGCCAGCCGATTGTCCGGTAAGAACCTTCAAAGGATGAAAAAGCTCGCTGTCTCTCAGAGAGGCGTGGCCAAGCCTCGGCAAGAAGCCATTGGCTTAATCGAAACGGAAGGCAAGACATATGGCGGGAAATGCGAAGCCATCGCGCGTCGAGATCGTGAAACGGGAGCGGCTGCTCGACGCATTCTTCAAGGTGGACCGGGTTACGGTCAGCCACGAGCGGTTCCAGGGCGGAATGAACGAGCCCCGGCCGTACCTCGTCATGGACCGCGGCGACGCGGTGGCGGCGCTGCTTTACGATCCGGCGCGGCGGAAGGTCATCGCGATCGAGCAATTCCGCATTCCGACGCTCGGAAAAGGCCGGGGCGGCGGGTGGCTAGTGGAGACGGTGGCCGGGATGATCGCGGCCAACCCCGACGGCAGCTTCGCCGAAACGCCGCTCGAAAGCCTCATCCGCGAGGTGCAGGAAGAGACCGGCTACCACATCGCGCAAGCGAAGCACCTCTGCACCTTCTTCTCCTCGCCGGGTGGGAACACCGAGCGCACCTTCCTTTTCTACGCCGAGGTCAGCGAGGCGGACAAACAGTCGGAAGGCTGCGGGCTTGAGCACGAGGGCGAGGATATCGCCATCGCCGAGTTCGATGTGGCAGAGTTCTTCGCGAGGCTTGAGGCCGGCGAGTTCGAGGACGCAAAGCTCATCATGGCCGGGTACTGGCTGATGGCGCAGCACGCGAAAGCCGGTTGAGCCAGCCTCAGCGCAAACAGCCATTCTGGGCCTTGGCGCGGCAACGCCCAATGCGTCCCATCGGGGGCTGGCTAAGTGCGGAGCCGCTGGCGAACGCTATCGGCAGCCGGTGCGTGGCCCGAATTGAGGCCGGCCGCCAATTCTCCGGCGGTTTTGATCGCGGCCTCAACCTCGGGAGACCAGAAGGCCGTGCTCAGGCGAATGCAATTGCGGAAATCGCCGCTAATCGTGAAGAGAGGACCAGGGGCAATCCCGATGCCGTGCTCCAGCGCTGCATCGTAAAGGCGGTAAGCGTCAACGGTTTCCGGCATCACCACCCACAACACGGTCCCGCCTTCCGGGCGGGTGATGCGTGTGCCTTGCGGAAATGAGCGGGCCACCGCATCGCGGACCTGCACCATTTGCCGGGCATAGATCCGCCTCAGGCTCCGCAGATGCCGGCCGTAGCCGCCATTGGCAAGGAACTCGGCAACCGCAAGCTGCGTGGGAGAAGCGGTGGCGATATTGAAGAGCCTTTTTAATGCCTCGACCTTGGAGCGGAAACGGCCGGGCACCATCCAGCCCACCCTGTAGCCGGGCGCCAGGGTCTTCGAGAAGGATGAGCAGGAAACGACCCATCCGTGTTTGTCGAACGCCTTCACCGACGGCGGCCGTTCCGGGGCGAAGGACAGGTCGCCATAGACGTCGTCCTCGATGAGCGGAACCTCGTGCTTTGCGAACAGTTCGGCGAGTTTGTGCTTGTTCTCCTCCGGGGTCACGCTCCCGAGCGGATTGTTGAAGTTGGAAATGATAATACAGGCATGAATGGCCTTGCGGCGCAGCGCATAAGCCAGGACGTCCAGGCTTATGCCGGTGCGCGGGCAAGCCGGTATCTCCAGCAGGTTAAGTCCAAGCCACTGAATCGAGTTGAGAAAAGTCCAGTAGACTGGCGAGGCGACGGCCACGGTCTGTCCCGGCTGGCAAACAGCCTGAAGCGCCAGCGAAACGGCTTCGACGCATCCCGATGTGATGACAACCTCCTCGGGCGAAAGCGTGCAGCCGGAAGCGACAAGCCTCTTTGCGATCTCCGCGCGCAAGCGCATGTGCCCCGCCGCNNCGATGGGGAGCAGCGCGGAATTGGGCGCGGAGGCTCCAAGCGGCACCAGCGCGGGATCGCTCAAGGTGCGGATGATCTGCAAGGCCCTGCTGCCGACTTCCACCGGCTTTGCCTCAAGGCTCCGGCCGTTAGCGCGCAGAGCGCTGTCCGGCTCCGCAAGCGGCGAGCTTACGAAATAGCCCGACTGCGGGCGCGCTTCGATCAACTGCATGTTTTCGAGCAGCCCATAGGCGGTCATCACCGTGTTGATGCTAACGCGCATCTGCCGGCTCAGTTCCCGGATCGATGGAAGCCGGCTGCCGTGCCGGTAGGCGCCGTTTTCGATCATGCGGGCGAGGCGCGCGGCAATGTCTTCATAAAGATGAAATTTTGCCTGTCCGTTTGCCGCCGCGCGCCTTGCGTGCGTCTCAACCATGGTCCCATCCGGTGCTGGCCAGCTGTCTTTGCTATAATGCCAGTTTGGCCCAAGTTTGCGTCCAGTGGCAGTTACACATCGGCTCCGCCGGCATAGGTACAGTTCCGCGTCATCCGCAACTGCTGCCTTCCGGAAAATAGATACCTGCGTCTTTTGCAAATGCCCCTGCCGGCCTAACCTCGAAGGCGTACGGAACAGCTTGATCTGGAGGCATACGCAAAATGCATCTGAGATGGATGCCCGCAACCCTTCTCCTGGCCGCTGCAATCGTCCTGCCGGTTGTGGCGCGGGCAGGCGATGCGGCCCCGAGCCGCATGTCCGTGGTAAAAACACAAGCAAACGAAGGAGCCCATGCCATGTTTAGCGCGTCCATAGAAAACCGTGGCGATGCACGCCATTACGCCAGCACAGAAGACGGCACATTCGTCATCGATACCTCGGGCAGCGGGTTGAATCCCATCGACACCCTCCTGGCAGGCTTTGCCGGGTGTCTCGGCAACCAATTGCGCGATTTCTTCCGCGATCAGCACATCGTCTCGAATGGCTTCGCAGTGAAGACCGAGACCCAATTGACGGAAGACGGGTCGCGGGTATCGGATATCGCCGTCCACATCGACCTTAAGGATACTTCCGTGGGCCGCGAAAAGGAGGCCGCGCTGATGTCCTACGTGGAGGCGTGTAAAATCTACCGGACCCTCTCCGCTAACTCGAAAATTTCGGTCGCGCTTAAGCGCCCGTGAACGGCAAGGCTGGACGGCGGCGAGCGAACGCTCGATGCGCCGTTCCAGCGGTCCATAAATTCAATCCACCAGATTCGCTCTTTCTTAACATCCGGCCGGCGCCATGAGCGGCGGCCGGCAATGTCACGATTAGGCCGGCTTCCGATCGAATTCATCCGCTCAGTTTCCCGCGCATTCCTGGACGGACGAAATACCGATGCGGACACCTCTTTCAATCCTCCGGATCCTTCTCAAGGTAGCGATCGCCGGCGCCTTGTGCCTTGCGGCGATTGCGGTGCTGTGGCTTGGGCTAACGGGGCGCGGCGGCGAAGGCGCCAGCCGCATGCGGCTCGCCCTTCGCGATGCCCAGCGCCTCCTTTACGCGCAAGCCGGCTGGCCGCTACCGGGCACGCCGGACCTGACCCGGCTGAAAGAGCGCCTGGCTGAAAAGGGATTGGCGCGCGGAACCCCTGTGTTCATCCGGATCTTCAAGCGGGAGCAGGAACTTGAGCTATGGATGAAAAAGGCAAACGGCTTCGTGCTTTTCGCCACCTACCCCGTCTGCCGCTATTCGGGCGAGCTTGGGCCGAAGCGCCAGGAAGGCGATTTCCAGGCGCCCGAGGGCTTCTACACGGTCGGACCCGAGCAGCTTAATCCAAACAGCGCCTATCGCCGCTCGTTCAATCTCGGCTTCCCCAATCTCTACGACAAGGCCAATGGCCGCACCGGCTCGTTTCTCATGGTGCACGGCGCCTGCATGTCGGCCGGCTGCTACGCCATGACCGACCCGGTGATCGACGAAATCTGGGAGCTTGTCACCGCGGCCCTGGACGGGAGCCAGAAGCGTTTCGGCGTGCACATCTTTCCGTTCCGGATGACCGGGACGCAATTCGCGATGCTCGGCGGCGGGCCGTGGAACGGGTTCTGGCGCGAGCTGAAACCGGCCTACGATCTTTTCGAAGTCTCCAGTACACCGCCGAAGATCGGCCTATGCGCCAAGCGCTATGCCGTCGAAATGGGAGACCAGGGGAGTCTGGGCGACGGCGAGCTTGCGGAACGCTGTGCGCCGGAACGCTCTCTGCGCCCTTGAGGTTATTGGCGGCTTCGCTCTGCAAGCGTTTGTAAAGATGAACATATTCCGCGCCGCCGGCGAGACGGATATGCCGGGCATTGATTTGACCGGCGGCGGCAGCGCTGGGCCGTTTAGGCTTGCGGACCGCCCTGGGTTCGCGCCAGCCGCCTTGCGCCTGGCTATATTCGCAATTATAGAAACAATCTTTCAACAACAAGCAACACAAACACAACCTAAGATTGGTTGCGACAATATGTGCTTTGATTAAATTTAACCAAGTTGAAACGCTTTATTTCTGTTACGGCAATAATGCAGGGGGGTGAAATGGTCCAGACGTGATCGGGATGCGCCGGGTTTGGGCGATATAAGCGTAGTGTAAACGTTGCGTATGTGTTTTGTAAAATAGGCGCGTATTATGTTTGGCCACGACAAGCGATTGGTCCCTCAAGCTTTCTTTCAAGATTTCGAAAAAAGCGATCCGCTCTCCGGCGCATTGGATGAATTCAAGAGCGCGGTGATTATCGCCTACGAGCGGGCGCTCGAAGAGGGCATTAGCTCGGTCATCGCGCTTGCCGCGATGGCGGACTTGATGTCCGCGGAGTTGAAGCGCTGCGAAGACCTTGCCGGCTAAGCGCCGACGCAAAGCCGCGCACCGCGGCGCAATCGCCAGTAAAAAGAAAGAGTTCATGCGTATATCGGGTAGGAACAACCTATGCCTGCACAAAAGCTTTTCGGCCTTGCGAAGGAGGCACAGGCAATTCTCGCGTTCTGCGAGGAAGGCCTGATGCTGATCGGCAGGCACGTTGCCACCCGCGCGTCTTCCGGTGGCGGGCTCCTTCACCATGAAAGTGGAATGGAGCCAGAAACGCCGCAAGCGCGCATGCACCGCGAAACCGCGGAGCTGACGCGGGCCTACGCCGAGGAGGTGAGGGACCCTGAAATCAGACGCCTGCTCCGTTCGCTTGCGGACAGGTACGAACAGATGGCCCTGCCAGGCCGCGGGCACCAGCATCCGGCAATTGCCGTTAGAGAATAGTTCAGGTTGCGCAATGGGTTATTGCGCCGCTCCCCTGGCGGCCCCCCGCACCGCCAGGGGTTTTACATCTTTCGCCGCGCGTGTCTGGCCCGAAGGGCGGTTGGAAAGCGGACAATAATTGCCGGATTGTCGATTGAGCGGTTTTCAGGGGCGTTCCGGATAGGGCGCCGCTTACGCCCTATCCGGAACTGCGGCATGCTGCCCGCGAAGGTGCTGTTGCGCTCCAATTCCTGCCGCGGAGTGCGAATCGATGCGCGCGTTCCAAAAATGAAGCCACCAATCGCGGCCCCCGGCGCTGCCGGCTAGCTCGAAGCGAACGTTCACTACGTCCTTGCAGGTTTTCCACCGTTATTGCGCAATTAGCGCCAGCTAAAGTCAACCGGCGGTTGTGCATTTCCAGCCTGTTTGATGGCCCACGGATCATCAGCCGTCTGCAGCTTTTCACAATTCACAAAACTGTTTGGCTACATCCGGTATCCTTGCGGCATGTGCCCACGGGCGGCTCGCGGCACGCAAGCCGGTTGCTTGTGCGCGGCGCGGAATCCGGCTCCAATGGGACCATCGAATTGGTGAAGGCTCTGCTTGCTTGCCGCGATACCCTCAGGGCACGATAGCCACAAAACCGGACACTGTTTTTGCCTCGCCCTCGCGGCGGCCGGCAGGGGAAAGTTTTATTCCAGGCCATGCGGTTGACCGCCGGAGCTTAATCGCCAAATGCCATTCTTGCGAAGCATATGCGAAAAGGAGAACAGCGCTCATGACCAGGCATTTCCCGATCGATCGCGCCCTGCCTGTCCACGCCGCCATGCCCAGCGGCGGATTTCTGGACGTGGCGCCAGAGCCTATCGGAGAGATGCCCGGCTGGAACCTGAGCGACCTTTATCCGGGCGGGCGCCCGCAGCTTGAAGGGGACGTCGACAAGGCGGCGCGGGCCGCGGCGCAATTCCGCGAGACCTATATGGGCAAGCTCGAAGGTTTGGCGCGCGAAGACCCGCCGGCGCTCGCAAAAGCCATCGCGGCCTACGAGGCGCAGTCCGACCGCATGGGCCGCGTGGGCTCCTTCGCATATCTCAACTACGTCACCAACACCGCCGACGCGGCGCGCGCCAAGCTTTTCGGCGACGCCCAGGACAAGCTCACCACCATCAGCACGCAGCTTCTGTTCTTCGAACTGGAATTGAACCGTATCAGCGACGAGGTGATGGACGAGGCGCTCAAAAACCATGAGCTTGCCCATTACCGGCCGTGGCTGACGGATCTCCGGAAAGAGCGGCCCTACCAGCTTTCCGACGATCTTGAGAAGCTCTTCCACGAGAAGAGCATGACAGGGCCAGCCGCGTGGAGCCGCCTGTTCAACGAGACGCTGACGGGCCTTCGCTTCGACATCGAGGGCGAGACCTATACGCTTGAAGTTGCGCTGAATTTTCTAAGCGATGCCAATGCGGAGAAGCGCGCCGCGGCGGCGGATGGCCTCGCGAAGGTCTTCCGCTCCAACGTGCGGCTGTTCACGCTCGTGATGAACACCCTGGCCAAGGACAAGGAAATCTCCGACCGCTGGCGCGGCTTTCCGGATGTGGCCTCCTCGCGCCATCTCGCCAACCGGGTCGAGCCCGAGGTGGTGGACGCGCTGGTGCGGGCCGTGCGAGATAGCTATCCGCGCCTCTCGCACCGCTATTATGCGCTCAAGGCTAGGTGGCTCGGCACGGACCGGCTTAACTATTGGGACCGTAACGCGCCCATCACCCGCGATCCCGAGCCCATCACCGAATGGTACGATGCGCGCCGCACCGTGATCCAGGCCTACCGTCGCTTCTCGCCGCGCATGGCAGAGATCGCGGACGGGTTCTTCTCCAAGCATTGGATCGATGCGCCGGTGCGCGAGGGCAAGTCGCCGGGCGCGTTCTCGCATCCGACGGTGCCTTCGGCGCATCCCTACATCATGCTGAACTACCTGGGCAAACCGCGCGACATCATGACCCTTGCCCATGAGCTGGGCCACGGCGTTCACCAAGTGCTGGCCAACACGCATGGGGCGCTGATGGCCTACACGCCGCTGACGCTGGCGGAGACCGCGAGCGTGTTTGGCGAGATGCTGACGTTCAAGGCGCTGCTCGCGCAGACGCTTAGCCCGCGCGAGAAGAAGGCGCTGCTCGCGCAGAAGGTCGAGGACAAGATCAACACGGTCGTGCGCCAGATCGCGTTCTATCAATTCGAGCGGCTGGTGCATGAGGCACGCCGCGATGGCGAACTAACCTCGGACAAGATCGCGGAATACTGGCTTTCGGTACAGGGCGAGAGCCTGGGCCCGGCGATCATCTTGAACGACGGCTACGAGAATTACTGGACCTATGTCTCGCACTTCGTGCATTCGCCGTTCTACGTCTACGCCTANNGGCGATTGCCTCGTGAACTCGCTCTATGCGGCTTACGAACGCGCGCCGGAGGGGTTCGAGGGCCGCTATCTCGATATGCTGCGCGCGGGCGGCACGAAGCACCATAAGGAACTCTTGGCTCCGTTCGGCCTCGACGCCACCGACCCTGGCTTCTGGGCCATGGGTCTCAAGGTGATCGAGGACATGATCGCGGAGCTGGAGACGCTGGAGGCGTAGTGCGGGCGTAAGGCCTGCATCGCATGTGCCCAAGGCGCACCCACCGATGCGTCCGGGCAGGATCGAACCGGCGAGCCAGGACTCGCCGGTGCCGGTATCGGCTTATTCGCAGCTGGACTTAATGTGCCGCCTTGACCTGGTGCTGGTGGCGCCACACGTGCCAGCGCAGAATAACGAGATATTTCACCGCATTGAAAAATGTTTTCATCCGGCCCTCCATGGGTGTGAGTGTATAGTGCTGCGAACTTAGACAAAAGTCGAAGCCTCACAACCAGTGGTAGGGCAGGCCGGCCAGAGGGGTCAATGCGGCAGATTGGCCTCTTCCGGCCTGCGGATGTAATCTTGCGCACACGGACCACGGCACCAGCCGCGTCCAGTTCTTGCGCAGTCTCAAAGCCTTGCAGGGTTCGCGGCCTCGTGGTCTTCAACGCTGGCGCCTATCAGCTTCCCAGAATCGGCATATTAGATATGCAGATACTGGCTGGCCTTTGAGCCGGAACTTCCGGTCCGCTGCATCAGGGGTCTGCTTGCCGGAATATGAGGGGAATCCGCAAAGCGATCTTATTTATAGGCTATGCGGGCGCCACCTCAAGCGCTTCGGTAGCCGGCGTAACATTTAAGCGGAGTGGACGTTTTGACAGATAGTTCCGGCCGGGATGACCAGTTCGAAGGCCCTGACCGCGAGGGCAACCGGTTCTCGCGCCGCGTGCAGCGCTATGCGAGCATCGGCAGCAATGTCGGCGGCGTGGCCGCGCGGATCGGCGCCAGCTACCTGTTCGGCGGCAAGGACCATCGGAAGCAGGCGGCGCAGCTCGCCGCGGCGCTGGGCGGTCTCAAGGGGCCGCTGATGAAGGTGGCGCAGCTTCTCGCGACCATCCCGGACGCGGTCCCGGCCGAATACGCCACCGAGCTGGCGGCGCTTCAGAACGAGGCGCCCGCCATGGGCTGGCCCTTCGTGCGCCGCCGCATGGCCGCCGAGTTGGGTGCGGACTGGCGCGCGAAATTCCTGACCTTCGGCGAGCAGGCGGCCGCGGCCGCCTCGCTCGGCCAGGTGCACAAAGCGCAGAGCCACGATGGGCGCACACTGGCGGTGAAGCTGCAATATCCGGAGATGCAGTCCGCGGTGGAGGCCGACCTCAACCAGCTCCGCGCCGTCATGAGCATCTACAAACGCATGGATACGGCCGTCGATACGTCCGAGGTGGTGCAGGAGATCGCCGCGCGCCTGCGCGAGGAGCTGGATTACGGCCTCGAAGCGCGGCACATGGCGCTCTACGGCCTGATATTTAAGGGCGATAAGGCGATCCGCGTGCCGGAAGTCCTGCCGGAGCTGTCGACGAAGCGGCTCTTGACCATGACTTGGGTGGAGGGTCAGAAGCTCCTCGCTTACAAGACCCGCCCGCTAGAGGAGCGCAACGCCATCGCCCGCGCGCTGTTCCGCGCCTGGTGGTATCCCTTCAGCCATTACGCGGTGATCCACGGCGATCCGCATCTGGGCAATTACACCATCTTCGAGGAAGGCGGGAGCGCGGCGGGCATCAATCTGCTCGACTACGGCTGCATTCGCACCTTCGAGCCGAAATTCGTTGGCGGCGTGATCGATCTTTATAACGGCCTGCAAACCAAGAACCGCGATTTGATCGTGCACGCTTACGAAACCTGGGGTTTCTGCGGGCTCTCGAACGATCTGATCGATATCCTGAACATCTGGGCAAGCTTCGTCTATGGCCCGCTCCTGGAAGACCGGGTCCGGCCCATTGCCGAGGGCATTGCACCTGGCGAATACGGCCGCCGCGAGGTGTACCGCGTGCACCAGGGCCTGCGCGAGAAAGGCCCGGTTAAGGTGCCGCGCGAATTCGTGTTCATGGATCGCGCGGCG
This sequence comes from Hyphomicrobiales bacterium, assembly GCA_003153975.1. Lineage (GTDB taxonomy): Bacteria > Pseudomonadota > Alphaproteobacteria > Rhizobiales > Rhodomicrobiaceae > Rhodomicrobium. The sequence continues at coordinate 40,059 of PMBZ01000100.1, read as the reverse complement.
GTGGGCTTGGGCGGGGTGTTTCTGCACCTGGCGGCGGAACTCAATTTCTACCGCCTTTTCAATGAGGTAATCGAGGACTTCAAGCTTTCGGACACCGCGGACCGGCAAGCCGCGGCTTTCGCCGCTGCCGGCGTTCCCCTCCCGTCCGCGCCTGGGCCGTAGATTCCAGCCCATCCAAGCCGCAACTCCTTCTTAGCCAGGCTCGGCGAATTGATGGAACGGACCAGCGGCCCAAGCGCTATAATGATGCGGGGTTTCTGGCGCGGAGGACTGCTCTGATGCGTGGATCGTTGCAAATCGCCTTGCCTATTCTGGCGGTGTTGATCGCCCTCGGAACGGCAGTGTCATGGTACTTCGCAGCGGCGGACCGTCTCGCTTGGTGGCAGCTCGCGGGGATGGGGCTGACCATCCTGTTTCTGGCCCTGATCTGGCTCTGGCCGGGCGAACGCCAGCCCAAGCGCCCGCCAGCCTGACCCATGGCGAGGGGGCTTCCTGGAAGGTCGCAATCGGGCCACAGGGGGTGCGGCCGGAGCCGCGGCGAACGGCGCACGGCCGCCGCAACGTTCGCGGGGTGATCTGTAGCTGGACGGGAGCGCTTGAGAAGGACTATTTCAGCAAGCGCATCAGGGCACGCCCGGCTTGGCTTTTGGCCTCGCGGCAATCAACCGTACCTTCGCCGTCAGGGTCAGAGGCTTTGAACCGCGCGGCAACGATGGCGAGGTATTCATCCTTGGTCAGCGTCTTGTCCTTATCCGGATCGCCTGCCGCAAGCTCCTTTTTCGACAGCCGGCCTTGCAGTTCTCCAACGGAGAGAGTGCCCTCCTTGTCTTTGTCAAGCTTATCGAAAAGCGCCGAGGCAGCTTGGCTAGCCTCGTTCAAATCGAGGGTGCCGTCATTATCCGGATCGAGGGCCGCGAACGCCGCGCATGTTCCTTTGGCGGCGGCGGCGGTGTAATCGCAGGCGAGGCCGAAACCTGCCAGCAGTGCGACGGCGCACAATTGTGAGCGAAAATGTAACATCTGTTTCTCCCTTGATGTGAGAGCGGCAATATCTGGTAAGATATCATCTTGTAAATAGGAGGCTTCTCCGGCCAGGAAGTTATCCCCCATCAAGCTAGGGAGGTCATGACGGGGAATGATTTTTTCACCCGGCCGGAGAAAGATATCCCGGTTCACACCGGCTTTTGTTCGAGCGGTGCGGCCGCGCCTAGAATTTGATCCGGAGGCCGCCATAGACGGAGAGGGGCTGGCCCGGCGTGACCATATCCGGGTTCGAGAGACTGGTCGAAGCCTGGCCCGAGACGTTCTGGATTTGCGTATCGTAGAACGTGCCGTAGGTTGCGTATTTGTGGTCGAACACATTGTTGACCAGACCGTAAACCGTGACACCTTCGGCGATCTCATACGAGGTGCGCAGGTTGACCACGCCGTATCCGGGCAATTGCGGGTTCTGGTTGCTCTCGTCGCCGAAGAAATATTGGCTGCTCGCCAGCACCACATCCGCGCCAACCTTCCACTTATCGGTCAAGCCGTAGTCGAAGCTTGCCTTCAGGCGGTGGGCGGGGATCGTAGGTATCTTGTCGCCGGGGTGTACCTGGATCGTGCCGGTATCCTGATCGGCGAAAGGATTGTTCGGCGAGGGAAGCGTGAGATTGCTCAGGAACGTCGCATCGACATAGGCGTAGTTGGCGTTAAAGGTTAGCCGCTCCCACTGATAGCGGAGGCTCGCCTCCACACCTTGCCGCAGACTATTGCCCGCGTTCAAGAAGTAGCCGCGTGTGGTGATAATGGGATCGGTGACGTTCAGGATGTCGTCGAAGTTCTCGGTGTGGAACACGCCGGCACTCCAGTCCAGCCGGCCGTAGCCGAATGGGCTGAGATTACCGCGGAAGCCGGCCTGCCAAGTCTTCGAAACCACCTGCTTGAGGTGCGGATCGCTGACGAGGAAGTTCTGCATAAGGCAGGGCTGGGCGGGATCGGCGCAACCAAGCTCGGCTGGCGTGGGCGCGCGGTTCGCCTCGGAATAGCCGCCATAGGCCGAGAGGTTCGGCATCAGCTTATAGGTGAGGCCCGCCATAGGGTTGAAGCGGGTGTAGATGTGATTGCCCGTGAGCATCCCCGTAGGGTCCACGAGATCGAGTTCCTCGTAATTGTAGCGGCCGCCAACCGTCGCCGAGAGCGACTTGGTAAGGTCCAGCGTGTCTGTGAAGAACAGCCCGTAATAGTTCGTCGTGGTCTTGAGACTGACCGGCGCGATATCGATTGGGCCGCTCAGATAGGTGCCACTGCCTGTGACGGTGAAGTTCTGCGTGTCCAGCGTGCCAAGCTCCGCGACGCTCGTAGACTTCACCTCACCGTGGTCGACGCTCGCGCCGGCAATGAAGATGTTGTTGAGTCCGAGGAGCTTCTCCTTGTCCGTCGCCTGCAGCGTGGTGCCGTAGCTGTTCGTGTTGTTGGCGGTGTAGTCGATCTCGCCAAGCGTCGCGCCCTGGCTCGGGTAGAGCTTGCCGGTGGCGATCTGATTGCCTGATCGATCGGTTACTGGGACAATCGAACCATCGGCTGTTTGCAGGCAAAGCGGACTAGTAGCGTCATAGCCCGAGTTGGGATCGTTGAGAATGTTGCAGGGGGCAACTTCCGAAACGTTCCCGTCCACGCGATGCTGATGGAAGCTGCGCAAGTAAGCGGAACCGGATACGGTCCAGGCGCTAGAAAGCTTCGTGCTGCCGTTGGCCGACAGCATCGCAAGCTGGTTTTCCGTGGTCTGCGGATTGGTAAAGACTGCGCCGTAGTTCTGCGCGAGCAGATCCACTGGCGTTGGCCCCACCGCGCCGAGCTTGCTTTCCGCGCCGGTGAAGTTGATGTGGAACTCGGTGTTCTTATCCTTGGCACCAAGGTCCACATACATGCGCTTCACGTCCGAGGGCGAAAGCGCGCGCCAGCCGTTGTCGCGGATGCCCTCGATGGCAACGTAGGCAGCGAAATTGCCGGCCTGCTTGCCGGCCTGGACCATCTCCTGGAGGCGGCCCCAGGAGCCGGCACGCGTATCGGACTCGACGCCCTGGAAGCTGAAGCCGTCCTTCATGCCGATGTTGAGTGCGCCGCCCAGCGCGTTGAGGCCATAGAGCGGGTTGCCGCTGACCACCGTGACGCTCTTGATCGCGTTGGACGGGATCAGGTCCCAGTTCACCGTGTCGCCGAATACCTCATTAATGCGCACGCCATTTTGGTAAACGGCAAGCCCCTGCGGCGTGCCTTCGACCGGCGACGCCGAGAAGCCGCGATATTGGACGTTCACCGAGAAGCCGTTGCCGGTGACATCGCTGATGATAGCGCCCGGCACGTACTGTTGGAGCGCATCCTGAAGTGCGGGCGAGCCGCCGCTCTGAATTTGCGTGCTTGAAACCTGGGATACGGCGCCCGGCACCTTGTCCAGCGGGATTTCGCTGCCCTTGACCGGGGTCATGGCCACCGCCTGCTCCGCGCTTTCCGGCGACGGCGCGGCGGGTGCGGCCGAAGCCGCCCGCTCTTTGCGGCGCGCTGGCGGAGCCGCTTTCTTCGCAGGCTTCGGACGCTCAGGCTGCGCTTGGATGATCGGAACCGCCGGTAGTTCTACCGCGCCGGGCGAAGAGGCGGCGGCACCTGGCTGCTGCTCGCCTTGCGCAGGCACTGCTTGAGGCGATTGTTTTCCGATTTCCGGCGCCGTTTGCGCCTGGGCAACAACAGTTGGCGTGCCCAATGCCGCAGCAGCAAGAACGATGCGCGCAAGCGCCCTTTTCGCCATCTCTCCCCCCAACTCCATTCCGGCTTTCGTTTCTTGAACGCTTGGCCCCAGAAATCGAAAGCACCAGGAATACCGCCGTCTACATAGTACCGCGAAGTTTATTCAGAGGTATCATGTGTACGGAAAATCTGAAATCTGACTTAATGCCAGTGGGGCTGCGATTTTTCACGAATGGCATGCAAAAATTCACGGTGCCGCTCAACAAGGCCCGTGCCGCAGGCACTCAGGCGCAAATGGCGCCGCTCGCCGGCGGGTGGCGGAAACATCACAGCCCGGAATTCATGTGCTCGATTGCGATATGGATGAGCCGGCCGGTGGTCGGCGCGTTCAGCTTGCGCTTGATGAGCGAGATCGCGTTGGCGGCTGTGCGGTAGCCGATGTTCAAAGCGGCTGCAATCTCGTTCGCGCTCTTGCCCTGGCCGAGCAGGCGCAGCACGTCGATCTCGCGCGCGGTGAGATCGCGCAAGGGATGGCTGGGCGCGCGGATATTCAGGAGTGCGATTTTCTGTGCCATGGCGTGGCTGAGATAGATGCCTCCATCGAGGACTTTTCCCACGGCGTCCAGGAAAACGTTTGGACCTTCATTCTTGGATACATAGCCGTTGGCGCCGTTCTCCATGGCGCGCGCCGCCATCGCCGGGTCTTCGTGCATGGTAAAAATGACCACGCATCCGGCGGGGTTGGCGGCCCGGAGGTGCCTTATAAGCTCAAGCCCGCTCGCATCCTTCAGTCCCAAATCCAGGATGACAAGCCGCGGCTGCCGCTCTGCATTCAGCTTCAGCCCTTCCTCGCCGCTTTCCGCCTCGATGACAGCGGTGTGCCCGCCTTGCTGGAGCAGCAGACGGCAGCCCGCCCGTACAACGGCATGATCGTCGACGATCAAGATGTAAGGTTCGGCGTTCATGATCTTACGCACGCGGAAAGCGGTATGGAGGCACTGACGGCGACGCCCGAGCCGTTCTCTCCCCAAACGCTGAACTCGCCCCCGAGCTTGCGAATGCGCTCCTCCATGCCCTGAAGCCCGCCTCCAAGGGCAGGCGGAGCGTCAAATCCCCGTCCATCGTCCTTAACCAGAATGTCGAGCTTCTCGCCCGTGCCGGCCTTCCGTTTCGATATGACGATCCCGGCCTCGCTGCATCCAGAGTGACGGGCGATGTTGGTCAGCCCCTCTTGCACCATCCGGTAGATCGCAAGCGCGGCCTCATCGGATAAATGGCCCAGGTTGCTTTCCTGAATGTCCAGGGACCACGCGATGGCGGGATATGCTTCCTGCCAGCCGTCGGCGAGATCGCGAAGCGCCGCCGCCAGTCCCCTTTCGGAAAGCGCGGCGGGCTGAAGCGTGTGCAGAACGCGCCGGTTGATCTGCTGAACCGTGCCGGTCAGCGCCTCGATGGCTTTCGCCCGCCCCGCGATGAAGCCTGCGGCCTCTGATTGCGGCAAGCTCTGCAATATGGAGGCGGCTTCCGCTCTTATCCCGAACAGGCAAGGCCCCAACTCGTCGTGAAGCTCGCGCGCGACATGCTTGCGCTCGTTTTCCTGCGCGGAGACGAGCTTGCCGTAAAGCTGGCGGTTCTCCTCCGTCTTTTCCTTGAGGGAAAGGGCAAGGCTATTGAATTGGGCTCCGATCCGCTCAAGCTCGGAAAAGCGGACGGGTTCGAGGCTCTTAAAGTCGTGCCGCTCAAGCCGTTCCAGACCGTCGCCAAGGGTGCGGATCGGGCGCAGGGCTGTCGAGGCCAGCCAATGGCTCGAACCGGCGATGACGGTGACGAGCGCGGAGCAGATCGCGGCGAAATAGCAGAAGTCCTGCCAAACCTCGCGGATCTCATCTGCAGGGTTGGCGACGATATAAATCCATTCGCCAGCGTTTCCTGGCGGCACGCTCACCAATTCGGTGTGCCGTTTTGGCGCGATGAGGCGCACAAACCAAGCGGGAGCCGCCCGCTCCATGGACGCATCGGCGCCCGTGTCATTGATCTCCGCAGGATCGGAAGAGGCCGCGATGCCGAGCAAAACGTGCCGGGTGGGCGGCAAATGCTTTTCCACCTCCATCAGCGTCGCGGCCGAATCCCTACCGCCCGAGGAGGCCGCGCCGATCAGCGCGCGGGCAAGGGCCGAACTGGCCTTGACCTCGGCGGCGATGCGTCCGCGCGCATCGTAAATAGCCCCCAGCAAGGCCAGGACGAGCCAGAGGATCAGGAGCGCAATCGGAAACGCCACAAGCCGGAAGCGGAGCGAATTGAGCGCCCGCCCCATCGACGATTGTGCGCGCGCCGGCGCCTCCCTCACGCCTGACCTATGCGCCGGTACACGAACTCCGGCGGCGTGCCGCTTGCGGAAGCGGTGGCGCGGCTCTGAAGCTTTTCATGGTGCGGCGACAGGCTGCAAGCCGGGTCGGCGTTGGCAGCATCGCCTGTCACAGCGAAAGCCTGGCAGCGGCAGCCGCCGAAGTCGATCTCCTTGCGCTCGCAGGAGGCGCACGGCTCCTTCATCCAGCGGTAACCGCGGAAGCGGTTGAAGGCCTCGCCATCGTACCAAATCTCGTGCAGCGGCCGGTCCCTCACGTTGTCGAAGCGGAGCGGCAGTGTCTCGGCGGCATGGCAGGGCAGCACCTTGCCCTCTGGCGTTATGTTCAGGATGTCCTTGGCCCAGCCGCCCATGCAGGGCTTCGGGAACTGCGCGTAATAGTCCGGCGTGACGTAGTCGATGGCCATGATCCCCTGGAGCCGCTCCTTGGCGTCCGCCACGGCGGCGGCCTCCTCAAGCACCAGCTCGTAGGGCGGCAAGAGCGCGGCCTCGTTTTGCGCAGCCCAGCCGTAGTACTGGATATGCGCGATTTCGAGCCTGCCCGCGCCCAGCTCGACGGCCAGATCGATAAGCGCCGGCGTTTCCATGATATTGTGCCGGTGCGTGGGCGCGTTGATGGTGAGCGGCAGACCTTCCTCGCGGACCCACCGGGCAACCTCAAGCTTCTTTGCGAGGCTATTCTTGTAGTTCCCAACTTTGTCCGCAGTCTCGGGGTCCACAGACTGGATGCTGAGCTGCACGTGATCGAGGCCGCAGCCGGCAAGCGCCTTCAAGCGCTCCCTGGTCAGTGTGACGCCAGAGGTAATCAGGTTGGTATAAACACCCCTTGAGGCGAGCAGTTCGACCAGCTCTTCCAAGTCCTGCCGCAGCGTTGGCTCGCCGCCCGACAGGTGGATTTGCAGCACGCCGAGATCGGCGGCCTGCGAGAAGGCCGAGAGCCAAGTCTTGGTGTCCAGCTCGTCCGCCGCCTTCAGCAGCTTAAGCGGGTTCGAACAATAGGGGCATTGCAGCGGGCAGCGATGCGTAAGCTCCGCCAGCATACCCAGCGGAGGGCCAACGCTGACTAGCTCTCCTGCAGCTTCAAGAGGTGTAGATCCGTCCATGATTGTATGAACTCCAGCACGTCAACTTGAATGGTCTCTACCGGCGCCGTGTAGCCTTGCGCGAGCTGCCCCGCAATCGAGGAGATGCTTCGCTGCCCGTCGCAAAGGTTTAGAATGTCGACCGATACGGAGTCGGGCCAATAGACCCGCTCAGGCCCTAGAACCGCGAAGCGCTCGCGCACGGTGTCGTACCGCATGCGCACTCCTCTAGGGAAATAGGGCCTGCTACCGGCGCTTACCAGTACCCGCGTGCGAGTCACGGCTTGAACGCCCCCGGCGGGACCAGGCCCGGCTCGACATAGGCCATGTAAAGCGCATCGAGCTGCGCCCACAGAACCTCGGTCTTGAAGATCAGGGCGTCGATCACGGCCTGCTGGGTGTCCGGCGTGCGCGCTTTCTCCCTGACGTACCGGAGCGCGAAGGTCACGTCGCGCGGCGCCTGCGTCAAGCGCTTGCGGAAGTAGCCCATCATGCTGTCTTCGACGAAATTATAGTTCGCGAGCATGCCGGCGATGCGTTCGGAGTGGATGGCCGGCGCGAACAGTTCGGTGAGCGAGGAGGCGATACCTTCGAGCAGCGGCCGTTCGCGGACGAAGGTCAGATAGGCTTCCACCGCGAAGCGCGTGCCCGGCAGGAGCCCGCGCGTGGATTGGACGTATTCGCGCGTAAGGCCCAGCGCGTCCGTGAGCACGAGCCAGCGCTCGATGCCGCCCAGGTCCTCGCCGATGCCATCATGATCGAAATAGCGCTGCCGCCATTCGCGCCGCATCTCCCGGTCCGTCATCTTGGACATGAGCGCGGTGTCTTTTTGCGGGATGATGGCCTGATAATAGTAGCGGTTCAGCGCCCAGGCCTGTACCTGGGTTTTATCGAGCTTGCCGCCATGCAGCATCTTATGGAAGGGGTGCAGGTTGTGATAGCGGTTCACGCCGACCGAGCGCAGGGCCGATTCGAGCTGGTCCGGGGTGAAGCCTTCCGGCGGAACGACGGGATCGGTTGTTGCATCCGCATGATTCATGAAAGTCATTTTGCCACCTGCCGATGGTTATTGGTTCAAACGCTGAAGGTCATGCCGTCATGGGAGACTTCCCAGCCGGCCGCTTGCACTGTCTTCTCGGCCTCCGACCCCCGTTCGAGCATGGGGTTGGTGGTATTGATATGAATGAAGGCTTTCCTGGAGATGTCCGCGCCGTCGAAGGCGTGCAGCGAACTGCCTTCGCCCGTGACCGGCACATGCCCCATGCGCAGGCTCGTCTTGTCCAGCACGCCGAGGTCGACCGCCTCGTTGTTGGTGAACAGCGTCCCGTCGAAGAGGAGGGCGGAGGCGGCCTGCAGGCGGCCCAGCAGTTCCTCGTCGATCTTGGAGCAGCCCGGTATGTAGAACAGCGAGCCGGAGCCGGGCGACGTCAGCTTGATTCCGACAGTGTCGCCGGTCTCGGTGCCGAAGCCCTCTTTCGTGGGGTCTTCCAGGTAGAGCGCGATCTTGCCGTGCACCGGGAAGGCCTCTGCGATGACGCCAGTGCCCGCGACCTCGAAAGGCTTATTCAGCGGCAACGGCAGCTTGTTTACCACATCGGGCGCCAGGATACGGAAAACGCTGTTTTCCGTAAGCACCGAGTGGACGCGCTCCGTTGCATAGACGCTGAACGGTTGCCTCTCCCGGAGCGACAGAAGCCCCGCGATGTGGTCTATGTCGCCGTTTGTAAGCACAACGGCCGCGATCGGCGAGTTGCGCAGGCCCCCGCCGCGGACCGGCTGCAATTCCGGGGTATTGCGGATTTGCTGGCGGATATCCGGCGAGGCGTTGACGATCACCCAGCTTTTGCCGTCCGCCGAGACCGCGATGCTGGACTGAGTGCGCGGAATGACGCGTTCGTCGCCATCCCACGCCATGCGCGATAGCCTGGTGTTGCAGTTCCACTGAGGAAAGCCGCCACCAGCGCCCGCGCCAAGAACCTTGACGAGCAAAGCCAGTATTTTCCGCTAATTTATTTCTTACAGGTGCGCTTGGCCGCCACGTCGAGCGTGGACGGCAAGTAGCGCGTTACCTCGAAACCTGCGTCGACGCAGCCTACGGCCGGTTTTGTCCAAACTTTCATTAGTTTCCTCCCATTTGCCCCAAGGCTTTTGCTTGGTTGGATTTCCAGCCTGACCGCCCTGCGACATTTTGGCAAGGGCTAAGTTCCAAGCGGCGGTCAAAGCACAAATAGTTGATGCGAGGGCGGGGAAAAAATCCGCCTAAAGACTAATCCGGGCGCGGCGTTCCAGGCAAGCAATCGCTTACCGATGGAACCGGAGCCCAAAGGTAGTGCTCTACACAACGCACGTTACCCCTCACTCCAGCCCTCTCCCAGTGGGAGAGGGGGGTGCTCGCAGGCGTCGAGAAGGCGTCCCCTTTCCCAGGGGGAGAGGGACAGGGTGAGGGGTAACGCCCTATGTTCGCGGCACCTGCCCCGGCAACGGCCGGCACCCGCTATTTCACTGAATAATCGAACGAAAAGGTCACGGTGTACGGCTCCCTGACCAAGCCATCCGGCGGGGTTGGGAACGGAACGTTCTCCAGATTGGCCATGGCGGTCTCGTCCAGGACATGGACGCCGGAGCTTTTCACCACGCGGCGCGCGAGGAGCTTGCCCGCGGGCGACAGCGTCAACTCGACCCCGACCCGGCCTTTCAGCACTTCCTTGGGCCTGAGCGCGTGGGTCGCGATGGCCCTGTAGATCTCCGCGTTATAGAGCGAGAAGGCTTGGCTGCGCCGCGCTTCCAGATCGCGGCTTATGGCACGCTGCTCCTGCTGGGCTGCGGCCGAAAGGGAAGGCGCCGCAGGCTGGGCATCCTGCTTCTCAACCGGATTTTCGACGGTCTTTGCCTGGATCGGCGCTTGAGGCGGCGCGGTTTCGTCGAGCGGAGGCGGCTCCATCTCGATGGCGTCCTCGCGCTTTGCCTCCTGCTTGGTTTCCGGCACCGGGGGCGCGGCGGCGGACGCATCCTGGCGCTCCAGCGTCTGCGCGTCGAGGCCCAGGCTCTCCTCGGACTGCATCGTAACGCTGGCCACGACGCTCAAATCGTCCTGGCCGGCACCCGTTTGCAACGCGTCCTCATGCGCGCCGAAGCTCATGAGCGTCACAACGGCGGCGGTATGTACCCCCAACGCAGCTAGAATAGCGCTTCCCCGGACCCAGCTCATTTTTCTTCCGGAACGTTTGGGGCCACGGCTGGAGTAGCAGGATTGCCAGCCTCGGCGCCGGGGGTCTGCGCCAAAAGAGAGATGCGCTGATAGCCCGAGGCGCTGATGCGGCTCAAGAGTTCCATCACGTCCCCGTATGGGATTTTCTTGTCGGCGCGGACGTAGAGAACGGCATCCCCCTGCGAGGCCCTGAGCGCCGCCAAGCGGGGCACGAGCGAACCCGCATCGACGCGCTCGTCGCGGATGGAGAGGCTTTTATCGGCGGCGAACGTCACCACCACGGGCTTTTTGGTCTGCGCGATCGGCTGGGCGGTGGTTTTCGGCAGCTCGACCGGCATGCCCGCGACCAGGAGCGGCGCCGTCACCATGAAGATGACCAGCAGTACCAGCATCACGTCCACCATGGGCGTGACGTTGATATCCGCCATCAGCTTGCCTTGCAGGGGGCCGGAGCCGTTACCGGGCGTGGATACTGCCATAGGCCGCTCCTTGCTCAGCTTGGCTCGCTGGATGTCCATTCACGAAACCGGCCGCGGCAACCGGGGCGTAGGTGCGCTGCTTGACGATGGCCGCAATTGCCGCCGAGAGCCGCGCGGCGAGGCGGCTCAGCGACACATTCGCCTGATTGTAGAAGAGAACTGCGGGGATCGCGGCGGCAAGGCCGATGGCGGTTGCGAAAAGCGCCTCCGCGATGCCGGGCGCGACCGTGGCAAGGCTCGTGTCCCTCGCTGCCGCGATGCCGCTGAAACTGTGCATGATACCCCAGACCGTGCCGAACAGTCCGATGAACGGGGCCGTCGAACCTACGGTGGCGAGGAACGGAAGCCCGGTTTGCAACCTCTGGAGCTGCGCATCGGCCTCGCCTTGCAGGCTGCGCTCAAGGCGCGCGCTGAATTCGGCGCGTGTCTCGCCATGCGGCGCGGGCTCGGCATCGGCCACGGCCTGAAGGCGCCCGGCAAGCCAGTTCTCGTCCTCCGCCGTGTGCGCTCCCGCTGCAAGTCCGGACAAATGCCTCGAAAATGCGAGGATGCGGAAGAGCTTCTCAAACGCGATTGCCCAGGAGGCAACCGAGGCGGCGGCGAGCAGGAACAGTACGCCCTTCACCACCGGGCCGGAATTGGCGATCAAATCGAAAAACGGCAGCTCCATCGGTCCTCCAGCCTCACACCCATATCACATTTGAAAAACAAGAAACGGCCGCGTGTCAAATGTTATATTATAACATAAATGATGTATCTGTAGAGATACAGCAAAATTTTAAGCGGATGCTCAGCCTACGGCACCCGAACACACTGATAATAGCCGTGCCCCTCCAAGGGAAGGCCGCCATTGGCATTATGCGATGGATTGGCCGTCCACGCGGAAACAATTATTTTTGAGATGCGTTTGAACAGGCGCACCGCCGGCAGGGCCGTTGCCCGGCGTTCATGCCGCCTTCTGGGATTGTACAACATAGAGCATTGTTGTACAATATCGCAGGATAGAGGTGACGATGAAGACCTACCCCATTAATGAAGCGCGTGCGGAATTCTCGAAGCTCGTCGAGCGTGCCTTGGCGGGCGAGCCACAACGCGTAACGCGTTATGGCAAGGAGGCGGTCGTAATCGTCTCTGAGCAGGCATGGCACGCCCGGCCGCGCTCTGCGCCGACGCTTGGCGCTCTGCTGGCACAGTACGCAAGGGCCGGGGCGTTCCAGGAGGATATCGCGGACAGACCGTGGACGGATCGCGAGCTTGGCCCGGAGGCCGGCTAGCGATGTATCTTCTCGATACGAATATCGTCTCGATGCTCGATCCAAGGCGGCGCGAATACGCCCCTGGCCTGCTTGAATGGTTGGAGCGGAATGGCGCGAGCCTCTTCCTTTCGGTCATGACCATCGCGGAAATGGACGCAGGCGTTTTGAAACTGCGGCGCGAGGGCAAGAACCAGCGAGCCGATGAGATCGCAGGTCTTGTCACGGCGATCTTGAGCGATTTCGGCGACCGCGTTTTGCCGATGGACATTGAGACTGCCCGCCATATGGCGAGGCTTGCCGCCACCACATACCAGCAGCCGGTGGCTTTGCCGGACTTGATCATCGCCGCAACCGCCGCGAGGCATGGGCTGATCGTGCTGACCCGGAACATGGGCGAGTTTGGCAGGCTGGGAGTGGCGGCGCATGACCCATTCACGGGACTGCCAGCGGATATTTGAGGCATTTTGTAAGCTTTGCGCGTCTTGTGCGGGGCGCAAAAATGTGTTCTAACAACCCTGAAGCAAACGGAACCATCCATGACCATCGCCCGAGCCACAATCATCGCCATTCCCGCCCGCGCTCCCGCGGCGGCGAACGCGCGCGGCCTGCTTCTTCTCCTTATTCGCCCCTGAGCGCTGGCTGCCCAGTTCGCGGGCGAGCGCTTGGGGGTTAAAACCCGGGCGCTCCATAGAGGTCTTGCCCGGTTTGTGATATCTTCCGCACATCGAGCAAGGAACTTTAGAGCATGACCGGTTTTCCGCATTCCGAAGCTGCAAACGCACCCGCCGGGCGATCTGAAAAAGACCGCGTAATCATCTTCGACACCACGCTGCGCGACGGCGAGCAATCGCCCGGCGCCACCATGACACATGACGAGAAGCTCGAAGTCGCAGCCCTGTTGGACCAGATGGGCGTCGATGTCATCGAGGCGGGCTTCCCGGCCGCGTCGAACGGCGATTTCGAGGCCGTGGTGGAAATCTCCAAGCTGGTGAAGAACGCCGTGGTGGCGGGGCTGGCGCGCGGCAATCCGAAGGACATCGACCGCGCGGGCGAGGCCGTGCGCCACGCCAGGCGGGGCCGCATTCACACCTTCATCGGCACCTCGCCGATCCACCGCCAGTTTCAGCTCCAGATGAGCGCCGATCAGGTCTACGAGAACGTGATCGCCTCGGTGACGCGTGCCCGCACGCACACGGACGACGTGGAATGGTCGGCGATGGACGCGACGCGCACCGAGCCGGACTTCCTGTGCCGCGTGGTCGAGGCCGCGATCAAGGCCGGCGCCACCACGATCAACGTGCCCGACACCGTGGGCTACAGCGTGCCGGAAGAGATGTACGAGACGATCAAGATGCTGCGCGAGCGCGTGCCGGACGCGGACAAGGCGATCTTCTCGATGCATTGCCACAACGACCTGGGCCTGGCGGTCGCCAACAGCTTGGCGGGCTTGAGGGCGGGCGCCCGGCAGATCGAGTGCACCATCAATGGCTTGGGCGAGCGTGCGGGCAACGCGGCGCTGGAAGAGGTCGTGATGGCGATCAAGACCCGCGGCGACCGGCTGCCCTACTGGACCAACATCGACACCACGATGATCACCCGCGCCTCGCGGCTGGTTTCCAACGTGAGCGCCTTCCCGGTCCAGTACAACAAGGCCATCGTCGGCCAGAACGCCTTCGCGCACGAGTCCGGCATCCATCAGGATGGCGTTCTCAAGAACGCGCAGACCTACGAAATCATGACGCCGGAAAGTGTTGGCGTGCGCGCAAGCTCGCTGGTCATGGGCAAGCATTCCGGCCGGCACGCCTTCCGCGAGAAGTTGAAGGAGATGGGCTACGACTTGGGCGACAACGCCTTCGAGGATGCGTTCAACCGCTTCAAGGACCTGGCCGACCGCAAGAAGCATGTGTTCGACGAGGACATCGAGACGCTGGTCGACCAGGAGATCGCCTCCGCGAAGGACCGCATCAAGGTGTTGTCTCTCACAGTGATCGCGGGCACGGGCGGGCCGCAAAAGGCCACCATTACGCTTGAGGTGGATGGCAAGCACTACACCGCCGAGGCCAAGGGCGACGGGCCGGTCGATGCCACCTTCAACGCGATCAAGGCCATTGTGCCGCATGAGGCGCGGCTGCCGCTCTATCAGGTGCATGCTGTGACCGAGGGCACGGACGCGCAGGCCGAGGTGAGTGTCAGGCTGGAGGAGAACGGCAAGGCCGTCACGGGCCGCGGCGCCGATACCGACACGCTGGTGGCTTCGGCGCGGGCCTATGTCTCGGCGCTGAACAAGCTCGCCATCAAGCGCGACCAGGTTCACGCGCAGTCGGGCGCTTCGGGCGCATAAATCTGGAAACGGCATACCGCTCGATGGTGCCTTGAGCGGAGGGAATCTCCCCTCATCTGTCCCTCCCCATGGGAGAGGGGACCCTTGAACTGTCCGCTGCGGAACTTCTAGCGTCCCTTCTCCCATGGGGAGAAGGGCAGGATGAGGGGAGCGAGCTTCGATCATGGTTGACTGAACGTGGCCGGACCGGCTGGCTGTCCTCCAATGGGTGCAGGCGCCTATTTCGTGCGCGAGAATGCGCGCGTCCCTGAAGCCAGCATGAGCGGAACGCAGCGCGAACATAGTTTACCGCTTCTTGCCGCTTCGTTCCGCAAAGTACCGCCAAAAGCCGCACGATGCCGCAAAGGTTTAGTTCGGAAGTTCCGCTATAAGCCCTTGTGTCGCAGCGTTTCTTGTTGACTCGTGGCTGGCACGCTTCTATACGCGGCGGCGGGACACCTCCCCCCAACGGGAGGCAACTATCTGAGAGGGTAGACTGCTATGACGGCTCCAAAGCCTGCCGTGCGCCCCCACGTGGCGCATTTTTCTTCCGGCCCCTGCGCAAAGCGCCCCGGCTATTCCGTAGAAAACCTCAAAACCGCATTCTTGGGCCGCTCGCACCGCGCGAAGCCCGGCAAGGCGCGCCTCAAGCTCGCGATTGACGAGACGCGCGAGGTTCTGGGCATCCCCGCCGATTATCTCATCGGCATCGTCGCCGGCTCCGATACCGGCGCCTTCGAGATGGCCATGTGGTCCATGCTGGGCGCGCGCGGCGTCGACGTGCTCGTCTGGGAGAGCTTCTCCAAGGACTGGGCCACCGACATTACCAAGCAGCTCAAGATCCAGAACGCGCGCATCGTCGAAGCGCCCTATGGCTCGCTGCCCGATCTTTCCAAGGCCGATTTCAAGAACGACGTGGTTTTCGCCTGGAACGGCACGACCTCCGGCGTCCGCGTGCCGAACGCGGACTGGATCGCCGCGGACCGCGAGGGCCTGACCTTCTGCGATGCCACCTCCGCCGCCTTCGCTCAGGAACTCGACTGGGCCAAGCTCGACGTTGTGACGTTCTCCTGGCAGAAGGTGCTGGGCGGCGAGGCGCAGCACGGCATTCTCATTCTGTCGCCGCGCGCGGTGGCCCGGCTTGAGAGCTACACGCCGTCCTGGCCGATGCCCAAGATCTTCCGCATGACGAAGGGCGGCAAGCTCAACCGCGACATCTTCGAGGGCTCGACCATCAACACGCCGTCCATGCTCTGCGTGGAAGACTATCTCGACGCGCTGCGCTGGGCGAAAGACTTAGGGGGCCTCCAGGCGTTGCTGGCGCGGTCCAACGCGAACTTCAAGGTCATCGCCGAGTGGGTCGCGCGCACGCCTTGGGTCGATTTCCTGGCCGCCGATCCCGCCACGCGCTCGAACACCTCCGTCTGCCTCAAGATCGTGGACCCCGAGATCGCCACGCCTGAGGCGCAGGCGGCGGTTGCCAAGCAGATCGTGTCCATCCTCGACAAGGAAGGCGTGGCGTTCGACATCGGCGCCTACCGCGATGCACCCGCCGGCTTGCGCATCTGGGCCGGCGCCACGGTCGAGCATTACGACCTCGAAGGCCTGCTGCCCTGGCTCGACTGGGCATTCGCCGCCGCCAAGGCCGGCCTCGCGAAGGCCGCTTAAATTAGAACGCCCCCTCATCCTGTCCTTCTCCCGCGAGGGGAGAAGGAACGCCCGGAATACGCTCTCGCCCGAGGAAAGGGGCACTTCCCCTCGCGGGAGAGGGGAAGGGGTGAGGGGGCCAAATCTTCACCACGCTCGAAATAGGAATACTGTCATGACAGCTCCACGCGTCCTTATCGCGGACAAGCTTTCGCCCGCCGCCGCCCAAATCTTCACCGACCGCGGCATCCAGACCGACACCAAGACCGGCCTCGAGAAGGATCAACTCGCCGAGATCATCGGCCAGTATGACGGCCTCGCCATCCGCTCCGCCACCAAGGTCACGGAGAAGGTTCTCGCCAAGGCGGGCAACCTCAAGGTTGTCGGCCGCGCAGGCATCGGCGTCGATAACGTCGACATTCCCGCAGCCACCGCGCGCGGCATCATCGTGATGAACACGCCGTTCGGCAACTCCATCACCACCGCCGAGCACGCCATAGGCATGATGATGGCGCTCGCCCGCCAGCTCCCGGAGGCCGACCGTTCGACCCATGCCGGCAAGTGGGAGAAGTCGAAATTCATGGGCGTCGAGGTGACGGCGAAGACGCTCGGCATCATCGGCTGCGGCAATATCGGCTCCATCGTTGCCGACCGCGCGCAGGGGCTTAAGATGAAGGTCATCGCCTTCGATCCGTACCTGACGGCGGAGCGCGCGCTCGATCTGGGCGTCGAGAAGGTCGATCTGCCCGAGCTGTTCCGCCGCGCCGACTTCATCACGCTGCACACGCCGATGACCGAGAAGACCCGCAACATCGTCAATGCGGAGTCGATTGCCACGATGAAGAAGGGCGTGCGCATTATCAACTGCGCGCGCGGCGGGCTGATCGTGGAAGCGGCGCTGGCCGACGCGATCAAGGCCGGCCATGTCGCGGGCGCGGCCATCGACGTGTTCGAGGTCGAGCCGGCTAAGGAAAACCCGCTGTTCGGCCTGCCGAACGTGATCTGCACGCCGCATCTGGGCGCCAGCACCGGCGAGGCGCAGGAAAATGTGGCACTTCAGGTCGCCGAGCAGATGGCCGACTACCTTCTAACCGGCGCAATCTCGAACGCGGTCAACTTTCCGTCGATCAGCGCCGAGGAAGCACCGAAGCTCAAGCCTTTCGTGAAGCTCGCCGAAATGCTCGGTTCCTTCGCGGGCCAGCTCGTCGACGGCGCGCCCAGCCTGATCCGGCTCGAATATGCCGGTGAGGTTGCCGACATGAATACGCGCGCGCTGACTTCGGCGGCGATCTCCGGCGTGCTCAAGCCTTTCCTTGAGGACATCAACATGGTGTCCGCGCCAGCCATCGCCAAAGACCGCGGCATCCAGGTCGAGGAGGTGCGGCGCGGCCAGGAAGGCGCCTTCGAAACCTATATGCGCGTGACGATCAAGACCGCGAGCGGTGAACGCGCCGTGGGCGGCACTGTGTTCTCCGACGGCAAGCCGCGCCTCATCCAGGTGAACAAAATCTCCATGGACGCGGAGTTCTCGCCCAACATGCTCTACACCGAGAACGCGGACAAGCCGGGCCATATCGGCGCGCTTGGCACGCTGCTGGGCGTTGAGGGCGTGAACATCGCGACCTTCAACCTCGGGCGCGAGGCGCTGGGCGGCAAGGCCATCGCGCTGGTGAGCGTGGATGAGCGCGTGAACGACAGCACGATCGCCAAGGTGCGCGCGCTGCCGCATGTTGTGCTCGCCTCGCGGCTGAGCTTCTAAGCAAGACACCTAAGTAGAGCGCCTCGCGGAAGCATCGCTGCGAGGCACTCGCGCATCCAAAACGCAACATGAACGGCGCGAACATAACGCTCGAAGGTGCCTTGCACAGAGGGAATCTCCCCTCCCCCTGTCTCCTGTCTCCATGGGAGAGGGAGTCCCGCTGTGCCCGTCGAGAAGGCGTTCCCTCTCCCACCAGGACAGATCCTATGAGGGGAGAATCGCGCCATGCGGACCACTGGCCTGGACGCTAGTACGCCCCGTGGGAAATTCCGCCCCATTTGCCGCGAGCGCTCACGGTATTTCCAGCGGATCAGGCGTGCTAGCAAGATATTGAATCTAGTACAACTTATCAGAGGCAAGTTCATTTGCGAACTCGCGGCTAATGGGTTGCGAACTTGCCTCGGGTTGTACTAGCTCTCGCGACCGCCGTCGATGGACTTGTACACCGCGACGTCCGCTGGAGAAAACATCTGTACCTTGATGCGGTTCAGGACAGGCAACGGCACCTTGTGGAACAGCTCCATCTGCTCAAGCCGGCGCTCGGGTCCCGAATTCTCGAAAATCAGGTAGACCGGCTGCGGATTGTGTTTGAGCGAGGCTGAGAGGCGGCTCAGCGCCACGCTGAGATAGACCGCATCCATGCTGCAGGGGAAATACAGGACCGCGGGCTGCATGGGGATGGGAAAGCTGTCGCGATCGCCGCGCAGTGCGCGCGCATCCCGGCAGCTCATATAGGAGCGGGAATATTGCGCGAGGTTCATTTCGAGCGCCGCGCAGGTTTCGGCATCGAGCGTGTAGCCGATGGCGTGTTCGAAATTCCGGCGTGCAGCAAGCAGCAGCGTGCGGCCGTTGCCTGCTTCGAAATCGACGAAAGCGTAACGTTTCAGATCGGCGGGCAACACCGAGAGCGCCCAGCCCAGGACCATTTCTGGAATGGGTCCTCTGTAATGGAACCGCATCTGCCCGTCAGCCCCGGTTTCGAGCGAGGAAACCGGACCAGCTGTCTTGAAGAAGAGCAGCTGCTCGATCCGCCGGTCGAAAATGTGCCGGTGGACGAAGCCGAGCAGAACCCGGTAACGGTTCCGCCAATCGCGGAGCATGTCCAAAAGGCCATGCGCGGGAACGACGGCCAGCCCGGCGGGGTTGTGCGCTTCTCGCGAAGCGGCGCCCCTGGCGGCGGCGGCTTGTGCGGACACCGGCTCCGTGCGCAGGTGCTCCTGAGCGGCGCTCAGCTCCTCGATCAGGCGATCCGGCGCCTCCGCGGACACGCCTCCCCCTTTGGAGACCTGCTGCGGAACATCCGCAGAATGGCCGGCAATTCCGGCGGGCGCTTTAATGGCTTGTTCGATCAAACTGGCAAGATTTTCCCGCGACGGCAAATAAGACCTGTCTTGTGCGGCGCTATTGTTGTTCATGCTGCCTTCAAAAATGTCGGACGTTAAGCTTCGGCATTTGCCGGGACTGGCGATTTGCCGCAATCCGTTGTGGCTATTTTACGTCGCGTCAACCTTTCCGTGCCAATGTTTCCCGCTGCAGGCGCAATTCAATGTTGTACGGGGAGTCCGCGTATTATGGCAGCTTACGGTAACATTTTCAGCCAGCAAGCCGGCACAATTCACAAGGCAATGCCACGTCTTTACAAGTTTGCGCTGGTGTTGACTGCAAATGAAGAGCTGGCACGCGGGCTCTTACGCGGAACGGTCAGGGCGATGCATATTCGCAACGAATGGCAGGATGAGGACGCGAGGCGGCTGACCTCCGGTTTTCGCCGCATGTATGTGCTATGGACGGCGAAGCTCAACGAAGACCCCGGCCTCCAGAAGAAATGCCCTCCCGATCCGCGGCTTTTCGTGGCCGCCTTCGCCAAGGGACCGCTGGCCAGCAATGCACAATTCGCGCGCTTCATCGCGAGCCTGCCGGCCGAACAGCGGGGCGTGCTTTATCTCGTATACGGCGAAGGCGCCTCCTACGATGAAGCGGCGGAAGTCACCGCGCTCAATATGCTCGCGCTCATGAAGCTGCTCGCACAGGGGCATGCGGCGCTCACGCAGTGGCTCGATGAGCGGGGCACCGTTAGTGGCGATTCCTATTCGCATCGGGAGCGTGCCGCATGACACACCTCAGCGATGAGTTCCTGCTCGCCTATCTCGATGGCCAACTTGAGAAGGGACAAACCTCGGAGGTTTCGCAGCTTGCCGGCTCGAACCCCGAGGTCTCCCGGCGCGTCGCGCGCCTGAAGCGGACTCAGGCGCAGCTTGTCGAAGCGCTGGGCAGTTTCGCCCGCGAGGAGATCGAGGTTCCACGTAGCGCGTTGCAGATGGATGGCGCAGCCGAGGCTCCCCCCGTGGCGAAACCCGCAAGCCCGGTGCGGCCCGCCCCCACTCTGACCCCCGCCTCCGCCAGAACGGAACCCAAGCGGTCGAGCGCTGCGAGGCAGCTCTTTTTTCTCTGCGCGGTTTTCGCGAGCGGTCTTGCCGGCGGTTATGGCGCGACGCTGCTTGCTCCGCAGCGCGCTGCCCTGCCGCCCAAGATCGTGGACCGGCCGCCCGGCGCGATGTTCACGCCTGCCTCCTGGTCCGCGGATATCGCGAAGTTTCACAGCTTTTTCCCAAAGGAGATGCTGACGCCGCACCCGGACGCCATCGCGAACCCGGAATTCATCCGCTTCCAGCTTTCGAAGATCACCGCCAAGGCGCTGACCCCGCCCGATTTCTCGCATCAGGGCTTCACGCTCTATCGCGGGCAGACGCTGAAATATAACCAAGATAACATGATGCAGCTCACCTATTCGTCCAAGACCGAGGCGCCGCTGACGCTCTACGTGCTGCCCGCGGACGGATACTCGGATAGCCCCATACACGCCCAGGCGTTCGGCTCCTACAAGG
The DNA here is from genome assembly GCA_003153975.1 of Hyphomicrobiales bacterium. GTDB lineage: Bacteria > Pseudomonadota > Alphaproteobacteria > Rhizobiales > Rhodomicrobiaceae > Rhodomicrobium. The sequence goes on along the minus strand of PMBZ01000100.1, from coordinate 19,335 downwards.
CGGTGAGCTGGGTTTCGGACCGCGTCCGCTTCCTGTTGACGGCCGAGAAGAACGAGGAAGACCTCAAGGTGCTGGCCGTCATCGCCCAAAGCCAGATGCCGCGAAAGCGCTGATCGCTTGCCGGCCGCCCCAACGTCTGCCCCCGTGCAATGCATCGGAAGCGAGAGCGCTTCCCATGGCGTTTCCAAGAATGGGACCAGCCTTAACCCGTATTTCTCACGATTCGTGTGTGCACTTGCGCGATCCTTGTCCCATCGGGTCTCAAAAGCCCTGCAGGAGCGAATCCCCGCGCAATCGCCGCACCATCTTGTGAGAAATACGAGTTAAAGGGCATCATCCCGGAAGCCCGCTTGGCCCGCTATCCCGGATTGTCACAGACGCCGGATCTATGGCAACCCCAGATGTCAGGCAAGCCGGTTCCGGGACGGCCCCCCGAACCTAATGCTTGATTGGGATGCGCTTTTCCTTCGCGGCCGCAGCGGGCATCTTCTCCAGCGTCACGGCAAGGACGCCGTTCTTGAACGTGGCGGATATCTTGCTCTCGTCCACGTCGCCAACGGCGATGAGCCGCTCGAACCGTCCATAAATGCGTTCGCTGTACTGCCGCTCCTTGTCCCCGGCTTCTTCCTTTTTCTCTCCGCGGATGCAGAGCATGCCATCGGCGAGCTTGACCTCGACGTCCTTTTCGTCGAGCCCTGGCAGCTCCGCCATGACTTTCATCTGCTTATCGGTCTCGGTTATTTCGACGCTGGGCCAAGCTGTAGCCCCTTCAAAGATGCGGTCTGTAAGCCCGAGTGGAGCAAGGCCGAACCCGCGGAAGGTGTCGTCGAAGACACGGTCCATCTCCTGGCGCAGGTTCATCAACGGGCTGAATGCGGCCCCAAAGGGAGCGCTGAGTTCCCGGCCGCGGTTCCAAGGCTTAAGCTCTCGCATTGCCATGGCTAGTCTCCTTTCCGCAGTTGCCCCCATAGCGCTTGAACGCTGTGGAAGGTGGGAAATGCCAGCCTTTGGCGCGAAGCTCCTTCCGCACAAAACCCATTTCAGGCTTGGTCCGGCGTCATGCGCGCCAAATGCTGTGCTTCACCAAAACAGATAGAAACGAGGAGGAGAATTTCAAGAGGGGTGGCGCGATTTAGTTGTTTGATTCCAATATATTAGGGAACGATCAACTGGTCAGACGTGCTTCACCTTGGCCTTCGCTTTGCCCGCCTGAGAGGCGCGCTCAACCTCGGCGGAAGAGAGCCTGAGCGCCGTCTTCGCCTCGCGCAGGAGATCGGCGTCGATGCCAGGCGGTTCCAGCTTGACCCCCTCGCCCAGCCGGTCGGCGAGGACGCGGAACACCGCGATCCGGCCGTAAGGCTTGTTGTTCGCTGGGATCAGATGCCAGGGTGAATGCCCGGTCGAGGTTTCCTCCATCATGTCCTCAATGGCCGCCTCGTAGTCGGACCAGTGGGCGCGGTTGCGGAAATCCTCGTAGGAGAGCTTCCAGCGCTTCACGGGATCGAACAGACGGTCACGGAAGCGGCGCTCCTGCTCCTCCGGCGTAATGTGCAAGAACAGCTTTACGAGGCGGACGCCAGAGTCGATGAGCAGAAGCTCGAAATCGTTAATCTCGTGGTAAGCACGCCGCCACTCGCGTTTGGTCGCGATTCCCTCCACGCGCTCCACCAGCACGCGGCCATACCAGGAGCGGTCGAAGGCGGTGATTTGCCTCTTGGCGGGCAGGCGGTTCCAGAAGCGCTGCAGATAGTGCTGGGCGCGCTCGTGCTCGTCGGGGGCGGAGATGGGGTGCACTTTGAAACTGCGCGGGTCGAGCGCCCAGCCGAGGCGCCGGACGATGCCGCCTTTGCCGGCGGTGTCCCATCCTTCCAGGACGATCAGCGCCCGCTGGCCGCTGGAAAGGTAGGCCTGCTGAATGAGCTGAAGCACGCCCTGAAGCGAGGTCAAGCGGCGCTCGTAGTCCGCGAAATCCATGACGGGATGTTCGGTAACATCCTTAAGGCGCGGGCGGCCGGAGACGGTGAAATTCATCTTATTCATGTTCCGGGACATAGCAGTCCCACCTTGTACTGGACTTGCGGCCGGGCCGTGGCACGGGGGCTGGCCTCACGGCGGAGGATGGCACAAGGGGCGCTTGCTAAGCGCCCCTTGTGAGCAGGAAATAGGCTGCTGCGGCGGCGATTACGGCTGCGCCCGCTGCGAAGACCCACCAGGGGATGCCAGCCTTCGCTGCCTGCGATGGCCGGACAAGGTCGGGGCTTGAGACGACCTCGTTGAACCGGGTGAAGAACTGGCCCGCGAGCATGTTGGCGGTGCCCTGAATGAGCCGCGAGCCGAGCTGGGCGAACTTGCCGGTCACGTCCGCATCCACGTCGTAGGTAAGGACGGTGCCGTGCCCGTTGGGGGCAAGCCGCACGCGTGCGCTTCCCTTCGCACTGCCCATGCCGCCCGCCGAGCCGCGGCCGGAAAGGGTGTAGCCATGCGGCGGATTGAGTTCGGAGAGTTGAACGTCGCCGTCGAACGTCGCCTTGATCGGCCCGATCTTGGTCTCGACCGTTGCCTTGAAGGCGTGCTCGCCCATGCGTTCGAGGCTAATGCAGCCGGGAATGGCCTGGCGCAGCACGTCCGGGTCGTTCAGCGCATGCCACACCCTGTCCTGCGCGGCAGGAATGGTCTGCTCCCCGGTAATCTTCATGTCGTTTTCCTCCGGTCTTGTAAACTGGCGCTTGGCCCTGTTTTTTTGCCGAAAGACGCAAGGTCCTCCGGTGTGTCGATGTCGATTATGAAGCGTTCATGGCCCGCTTGATATTGTTCGATAAGCTGAGGGTTGCTGTCGATGAAGGCGCGCGACACCGCGTTTTTCCCGGAGGTGCGCATGCCGGCGGCGAGACTGGCCGGGAACGCCACGGGGTTGCCGCGAAGCCCCTGGAAAAAGGGAACGATGATGCGTTCACCGCCACAGGAGGCGAAGGCGTCCAAGATGCCTGCAATATCGCCGGGGGTGAGCGCGGCCTGATCGGCCAGGGCCACGAGAATGGTATCGTAGCCCGGAGCCAGGCTTTCGACGCCGGTCCGGACCGAGGACTGTTGGCCTTCCTCATAATGGGGGTTNNGCCCGCCGCGAGATAGACCTTCGCGGTGCGGCGCACCAGCGGCTCTCCGTCGATTTCAATCAAAAGCTTATTGCGCTCGCCCATCCGGCGCGATAAGCCGGCCGCGAGCAGCACGGCAGCCACCTTGAGTTCCTGAGCCTTCACGGCTTGGCCCATCCTGGCCTGGAACGTTGGACCCTGACGATTTGCCGCTCCCCTGTATCTACCCTTTTCCAACTTCTTGAGTAAGATATAGGGTCTTTTGCTGGGCGGCAATATGCCGCGCCGCAATGTGCGTCAGAAACGAAGCAGAGAGCAGGAGAGAAAACACCCATGGCATACGAATTCGGGGGTAAGACGATCGAGACGACGGCGAACGGCTTTCTCGTCGATCAAAACGATTGGAGCAAAGAGCTAGCGGTGCATATCGCCAGCCTCGAAGAGACTGCCCTTACGCAGCGGCACTGGGATCTTATCGATTATCTTCGCGACGAATTTCTCAATAATAATGAAAACATTCCGAACACGCGCGCAATAGCGAAGGCGATGTCCGAAAAATGGGGCGAGAAGGTCGATCAGAAGGCGCTCTACGACCTGTTCCCGCGCGACCCGTCGAAGCAAGGCGGTCGCATCGCCGGCCTGCCTGAAAGCCGCCGCAAGGGCGGATACTGAGGCTTATTCANNGAGAAATAGACTCCAGCTTGCGCGGGAATGACACTGCGGCGTGCACTACCGCGCTCGCCGCTCAGCGTCTGTTCACCAGGATTTCCTCAACCCGGTGTGCAATCGATTTTGGGGGCAGGGTCTCGCAGGCGCCGCCAGCCTCAATAAGGGATTTCGGCATTCCGAATACCGTGCAGCTTGCGCTGTCCTGCGCAATCGTCCAGCCGCCGGCTTTCCGGATTTTGGTGAATTCCTTGGTGCCGTCGCGGCCAAGCCCGGTGAGCATGATGGCCAGGATGTTCTTGCCGTAGGTTTCGAAGGCGCTGGAGGCCAGAACGTCCGCGCTCGGCTGGTACAGGCTTTCGCCGGTATCCGGGCAGACATGTACAACGCCTTCTCCCATCCTCAAATGCAGGCCGCCCTGTCCGATATAAACCCTTCCGTTAACAATCGGCTCGCCGTCCTTCGCCTCGGTGACGTCGTGCCGGCTTTGCGCTGAAAGCCGCTTGGCGAGTGCGTTGGTGAAGGGCGAAGGCATATGCTGGGCTATGAACACGGGCACCGGCAAGGGCGGCGCCATGTTCATGAACAGCTCGGTTAGCGCCTGGGGGCCGCCCGTGCTGCTGCCGATGACCACGGCTTTTGCACGGAAATCCCTTGGCAGGTTGGACAGGTTGGCGGGCCGGAACGGCTGAGGGGCGGGCTTTGCCGCGGTAACCGGCGCTCCGCCGCGCTTCTGGCGGACTTGTGCCGCCGCGTAGAGCTTCTCGTGAAGATGCGCCATGCCGCGCGATTTCGGGATGAAATCGATGGCGCCCAGGGCCAGGGCGTCCAGCGTGATCTGGGCACCGGCCTCGGTCGCGGCACTCACCATGATCACCCCGGCGGAGCACTTGGGCGAGAGCTGCCGCAAGGTCACCAAGCCGTCCTGGACCGGCATCTCCACGTCCAGCGTAATGACGTCCGGCTGCAGTTCCAGCGCCATGCGGACGCCCTCCTCCCCGTTGCAGGCCGTGCCTACGACGGTGAAACGCGGATCGGCAGTTATCTCCTTCGAAAGAGCCTTTCGCATGAAGGACGAGTCGTCGACCACGAGTACCCGGATGAGATCAGCCAAAATGCGACTCCATTGGATCGAAGATGCCGAGAACAACTCTTTCTTGAAAATGCTTTTGTGAGGCTTACCACCTACAATCAATCTTGGTTGAATGCCTTCGAAAAAGCTCGACGTAGGCGCTCGGGCAGGCATGGGCCGGCGAGGCCGGCGTAAGTCGAATCGTAAAGAGAGCGAGATTATAGTACAGTAGCTACCTCTGGTTGCAATATGCCCGACACCAATGTTCCCCCGCCTGTTCCGCCTCAGCCTCCGCAGGCCCATCCGGCCCTGCCCCATCCACTGAGGAAGTTGACCGGCACCGAGAAGGCTGCCGCCTTGCTTCTGGCCGTGGGCGCTGAAAACGCTTCGAAGATTCTGTCGCATCTCAGCGAGGAGGAAATCCGGGCGATCGCGCGCTCCGCATCGGACCTCGGCGCAATCCCCGGCCCCATGCTCGAAAACATCGCCGACGAGTTTGTGTCCCTTGTCGGCGCCGACGGTGGCATCAGGGCTTCGTCGGAGCAGGTCAAGGGCCTGCTTGAGAAGATCCTCCCCACCGAGCAGGTCCGTCAGATCATGTCCGACGTGCGTTCCCGGATGAACGAGGCTGTCTGGCCGAGGCTCGCGGAAACGCCCCCGCAGATTACCGCGCAATTTTTGGGCAAGGAGCATCCGCAAGTCATTTCCTTCGTCCTGTCACGAGTATCGACTACGGCCTCGGCTGACGTCATAGCTCACTTCCCTGCCGCGCTTCGCAACGAGGTAATGCGCCGGATGCTGACAAACCGGCTGATGACGCAAGAGGCTTTGCGGCTTCTGGAAACGGTCCTTAGGGACGAGCTGCTACTCAAGGTAGCTCGATCCAGCGGGCAGGACGCTCATGCCCGGATCGCCAAGATCATAAACAAGCTTAGCCGCAAGGAGATGGAGGAGGTACTCTCAAGCCTCGCGGCAACCCGGCCCAAGGAGGCGGAGATCGTCCGCAACCTCTTGTTCACGTTCGAGGACATCGCCAAGTTGTCCGTAAAGACCCGGACCACCCTTTTCGAAAACGTGGAAGCCGAAGTGCTTATCCCCGCGCTCAATGGCGTGGATGCCGCCATGAGGGACCTTATTCTTTCGACGGTGCCGTCGCGGACGCGACGGGTGATCGAAACGGAGCTGGCGGCGGCGGCCCCGATGAGCGAGAAGGAGATGGAGAAGGCACGGAGGGTTGTGGCGGATATGGCGCTGCAATTGGCCGACCAGGGTGTCGTCGATCTGTCTTTCGGAGAGGAGTAATTGGGAGGCATCATGACCACCGCGCCGAACCAGCCGGACAGCGCCTCCGTTGGCGAGCGGCTAAGAGCCATGTCGAAACTTTCCATCGACAAGCTGCCAGTGCTCAACCAAGTGATAGAGCGGATGGCAGGCGGCTGTGTCGACAATTTCCGGGAGTACTGTTCGCCCGTATTCGGTGCATTCGTCAACCAGATCGTGACCGGCGATTCCTGGGATTTGCTGGAGGCTTTGTCGGACAGCGTCGCAGGCATCTTTTATTGCCGGGAATGGGATGCTCGAATTGTGATTGGCCTGGAAAGGCGGCTGGTGTTCGCGATCATGGAAGCCATGTTCGGAGGAGAAGGCACCGAGCCGCCTTTCGAATCGACGCGCCCGTTCTCCTCGCTGGAAACCCGGATTGGAAAGGCCGTCTGCGAATTCGCGGCAAAATCCTTGGAAAAGGCGTTCTCTGGCATCTCCGAGATTACGCTCGATCCGGAAAGGTTCGAAACCGCGCTGGAATTCACGACCCTGGGCCAGACCAGCATGATGATGGTCCATGCGGCGGTACTCTTTCAGGTACTGGACCAGGGCGGTCTGATGCACGTTCTCATTCCGCAGAACAGCTTGACCCCGATCCGGCAAAAACTGGAGCGGGAACGCAAGGCCATGCCCGTTTCCTCCGATCCGCGGTGGACAAGCGCTCTGCAAAACCGGATTTCAACCACGGAGGTCAAGGTGAGTGCCTTGCTTGAGGGCAAGGAGCTGCAGCTCAGCGAGCTTGTCAAGCTCAAGCCAGGCGCAACCATCGAGCTTGATGGCAGCGGGCACAATATCGTGCTCGAATGCGAGGGCGACAAACTCTTTCGCGGCCATCTGGGGCAGGCGCAGGGATATTTTACGATCACGATCGATGCGCCGATTACCGAAGAGCCGCGCGTCAAGCAAATCTAGCCCGCCCGCATGGGCGCATACGCTGGCCCGCAGCTCAGGCCTCGTTGAAAAACCGCCTGAAGTGCTGTCAGGTCTTGATCTTCTGATAAACGGTGCGGCCAGTCAGCTTGAATTTGTGCTGATGCTCGTGAAGCGACTCCGAATGCCCGACATAGAGCCAGCCGCCCTCCCTCAGAAGCGAATGGAAGCGGTCGATCAGCGCGGCCTTGGTTTTTGCGTCGAAATAGATCGCGACGTTACGGCAAAAGATGACGTCGAAGTTCGTGCTGGAGGGCCACGGCTTGATCAGGTTCAAATGCTTGAAAGTCACGAGCGCCTGAACCTGCTTGGAGACACGGATGCCGCCGGGTTTTGCATGTGCGTGGACATCGAAGAAGCGCTCGCGCATGGGCGCGGGCACGGATTCCAGCGAAGCCTTCGGATAAACGGCGGCCTTGGCCTGTTCGAGCGTCGCCGTGTCGAGGTCCGTCGCAAGGATTTGGAGGTCCCAATCCCGGCCGGTTTGGGTGCGCGCGGCAAGCGCCGTCATGGCGATGGAATACGGCTCCTCCCCGGAAGAGCAGCCCGCCGACCATACCCTGATGCGAGGTACTCCGGCACCTGCGGATTTGACAAGCTCCGGCAGCACCTGGCTCCGGAAATGCTCGAAGTGGTGAGCTTCGCGGAAGAACTTGGTCAGGTTTGTGGTGATGGCATTGATCAAGAAGCCGATTTCATCGACGCTCTTGCCGCTGCTCAAGATCTCGCAATATTCGCGGAAGGAGTTCAGCCCCAGGGCGCGCAGGCGCTGAACGAGGCGGGCGTAGGCCATGTCGCGCTTGCTGGCCGCAAGCACGATGCCGCTGCGCTCGTAAACGATCCGCACGATGGTCTGAAAGTCCGCCTGCGTGAATGGGAACTCGAAGCCGCTGCGCTTTTCGATGACATGGCTAGCCGGGTACACAGTTTTCCACCTCACAACAACAATCGGATACCCATTTAGCGTGCAAGACCTTAACGGTATGTTTCGTTGCAGCCTACAGTTGTGCGTGGCGGGCAAATTTGAAGCCGATTGCCCTGGCGCTTCCGCTGGTTGTATTCCCGGTGGCACATATTGCCGCGGCGTCTGGGGCATGACCAAACGGTGCGGCGGGAATATCGGGGTAATCGGGAACTTGAATGACCGCCGCTCTCACAGGCTGGCGGGCATCAATGACGGGTACCTCCGGCGCCAGCAGCCGGGCCAATGGTGAGGCCAGCGCCAGCTTCTTGCTTGCTAAGATAATGCAACTCTTGGATAAAAACATTCTCCACGGCAGGCCCCCCGGCCCTCGCGTTGACACTCTCAAGAATAACTTTCGACAATTTGTCCAAATCTTGCTTTTTCAAGTTTTTGAAATCGACTTGCTCCTCCGCGTAGAGTGCTTTGAATACCGCATCGGCCACGGCAAGATCTGGGGGCTGCGGCATTGTCTTGAGTAAGTCGCGCTTCATGGTAAGCGTGACCTGGGCCAGCACATAACCTTGCATGACGCCATTCGCAATGATTGGCACGGTCATGGACTTGAGCGTTATCTGCGCGGGCCCTTCCTCCGCCGGAGGCGCGGGAGGGATAGAGTGAAAAGAGAGAGTTGCGCCAAAATAGGCGGCTGCCAGTGTCACGCCCGCGATCCAGATCGAAAGGGCGACGCTGCGTATCACCCGTACACCTTGGCGGCGCCCGAGTACCGCGAATAGGTTCCGTCGGACTCTGAGTCGCGGATCGCGGCGGTTATCACCGCTGAGACTTCCTTGGCGGCTTCGAGATGGAGATGCAGCAGCCAGCGATTCAATTCGAGCTTCTGTTGCAACGCCTGCAAGCGCGTTTGCAGCCCGGGGTCCTGCGCGGGGTTCAGTCCGGCCGGCCGTTGCAGTTCCAGCAGGCATTGCGTCTTGATACGGCTGAACTCGTTAATGCTGCTGGCGTTGAAATTGGCCAGCGCCTCGTTTTCTTCATCCAGCGCCTTTTCCAGCCTGGCCAGCGCGGCTTTGCCAAGTTCCGGCGATGTTGACAGGGGGGGCTCCATCGTTTCGGCCTTTTCGGAAGGCTTTTCCATTCCTAAGATTTTGTGCGCCGCGCTCTGGCTTCAAGCTCCCGCGCAATGCCGATGCCCTGGCCTTGGCTAGCCGCCGTTCCAAGCGCTTGGGCGAGCATCGACCTCCAGCAATCGCCCGCGAGGCCTGAGCCAAATACCGCCTTCGCCTTGGTGGGCAGCATCATCTCGAAGAAGGATTTCAGCATCGTCGCTTCAAATAACTGATATGGGTGGGCGGGCTTGGGAATAACAGTTGCCTGGCTCCCAATGCTCACGGAAAGCGGCATTTTGGGAGTTGCGAATTGCGGGCCGGCGGCTTCAGCCGCCAGCGTTTTCTCGAACGCGGCGGCTGCTGAACTGTCGACAGGGGCCAGCTCGGCAAGCCTTTCCGCTGCCGCCTTTGCCTGCTGAGGTTCGGCGGCCAGGAGCGCTTCGGTGAGAAGATCGGAGCCGGGGTTAATTGCCATAAGCCGATTTTGTCCACGATTCGCGCACGCGGCGCCATATGTCTTCACTTGTTTCCCGCAGAAGTTGCGCTATGTGTGCAAGCAGGAAATTCCGCACCGGCCGGTCCAGCCAGGCTTGTGCGTGGACTGGTTGCCTGAGCTGCAACCAGTAGTAGAATTCCAGACGCGCGTTTCCGAGTTGTTAACGCGAAGTATGATAGGCTCAGGCTGGTCGCTTAGCCGAGGTGGCAACGATGACTTCGACACTCAGCACATACCTTCAGATATCGAACAGCATGGCTAAGTGGCAGAAGATCACGACAGCGGAACCGATCACTAAAGCGCAAACCGAGTATTATCAAAAAAATATTGGCAATATCAAAACACCCAAGGAATTGGTAAACAACTACCGGCTTTTTTCTTATGTGATGAACGCCTTCGGGCTGAGCGACATGATGTACGCCAAGGGGCTCATCCAGAAAGTCCTGGAGCAAGGGACCGACGACCCCAAGGCCCTCGCCTATAAGTTGAACAAGCCGAACATTCTGGCACTGGCCAAAACCTTCGATTTCGCAGCCTGGGGCGATGCCGCCACCGGGACGAAGGAGGTCAAAACCGACGTCGTTAACAAGTTTATTCAGCAGACCATGGAGGACGATCAGGGACGGCAGAATCCTGGTGTCCAGCTAGCCCTATATTTTGAGCGGAATGCGCCGAACATCAAGACAGCCTACAACATTCTGGCAGACAAGAAGCTGCTGACGGTCGTACAGACAGCGCTTGGGATTTCGCAGTACATGTCCTACGCGAATATCGATACGCAGGCCAAGATGATTAGTAGCGCCGTGAATATCAAGGATTTCCAGAATCCGAAAAAGCTCCAGAGCTTCCTACAAAAGTTTTCGACTTTGTACGATGTCAGCAATGGTGGCGCCACATCGCAAAGTGCGAATGTGCCTAATGCTATGATTTCCGGCTCCGGCCTTCCTGGCGTTACCAGCTTTTCATCGAGCCTCCTTGCTGGCATGCAAAACCTGAAGCTCGGAGGCTATTAATCGGGCGCACGGGGCCTCCCAGCCGTCCGCTTACCCCAGCCAATCCGTGATCGGGGCGGCGCGGCATCCCGCAAATTGGCACGCCATCATGATGGCGTGCGTGGCGTTCTCTATAATGAGTGAACGCGCCACTAAACCTTAAAATGTTCGAAGCCTTTGGCTGGGAGATCGATCTCCGATCCATCGGCGGCTTTGAAACTGGGAGCACCGGCTCCGGCGATCGCCGCTCCAACACGCGCCACCGGCACACCCGCCGCAAGACTCGCGGCTTCGAACGCGCTTGCGCGATCCGGCGGAACAGCCGCCAAAATCTCATAGTCGTCGCCGCCCGTCAGAATTGTTTTCAGGGCGTCGCAGTGATTTGCCACAATGGCGCGGGCTGCCTCCGAAAGCGGGATTGCGGGGGTCCAAACCTCGGCCGAAACCTGCGATGCCTGGCACATGCGGGAGAGATCGAGCGCCAGCCCGTCGGATATGTCCATCGCGGCCGAAGCCTCGCTCGCCAGCGCTGGCGCCAGCGGGAGCCGGGGCTCCGGATAGAGATAGCGGCCGCGCAGGAACTTCCGGTGCTCAGGTGGGACATGGGGGCCAAATGCGGCTTCGCTTAATCGCAACTTGAGGCCAAGCGCCGCGTCGCCCAGTGTGCCGCTCACATAGAGGAGGTCTCCGGCCTTGGCGCCTCCGCGCGGAACGAGGCCGCGAGGGCAGGCTTCGCCGAAAGCCGTAATGGAAATCCACCAGGCGCCGCGAGCGGTGACGGTATCGCCGCCGATGAGCGCAATTCCGAACTTGGCTTGCGCGCGGGTCAGCCCCGCGGTGAAGCGCTGAGCCCATTCCTCCGTGGGCGCTTCGGCGAGCGCGAGCGTCATGGTGTACGCAAGAGGACGCGCGGCCTTCGCGGCGAGGTCGGAGATATTGACCGCGAGCGCCTTGTAAGCGGCGTCGCCCGGATCGTCGTCCTCGAAGAAATGAACGCCTGCCACGAGCCCATCCGCCGTGACAACGAGCCCATGCGGCGGAAGCCCGGTCAGGAGCGCTGCGTCGTCTTTCAAACCAAGAGCGGCGGGATGAGCCGCGAGCGGCGCCAGATAATCCGCGATCAGCGCGATTTCACCCAAGCGGCGCATGAGGTGGCTATCTCCTGGCGTTCAACTCCTCATTTTGTTCCAAAGGGAGGAACAGGGTGAGGGATGCCCAATGTATGGGAGACATCCTCCAGTACCGGAAACTATTCCGCGTTCCAGGGCTGGTAATCGCCGTCGGATTTGGGGCGGCGCGTCTCGCCCATGAGGCTGCCGGGCGGGTGGTAGGCTTGCCCCGTGCCCGTCATGTTCCCGGTATGCGGCTTCTGCCAGGGCCTCACGTGATAGGCTTCCTCTTCGGGCGGCGTATCGGTTGTGTAGTGCAGCCAGCCGAACCAATCCGGCGGCACCGTGCTCGCCTCGGCGTAGCCGTTGTAGATCACCCAGCGGCGCGGCTTGCCTGCCGGGCCAATCCCGCGCGAGTCCTCATAATAGCGGTTGCCGCGTTCGTCCTCGCCGGCGAATTTGCCGTACTTCTTCGTGTAGAGCCGCGTCGACAACGTCGGACCGTTCCACCAAGTGAAAATATCGCTGATCAAGCCCATGCGTTAGCCTACCCGCCTCTTCATTTCCTCGATGTTCTAAGCGATATGGCGCGCCGCGTCCACCCGCGCTTTGCGGCCTGCCTCATTTCACCAGCGCCGAAGTTTCGCGGAAGCGCGGATGAGCGGCGGTGCGAAGCCATTCGAAAATCGCCATTTCGGTGGTCACGATCTCCGCGCCGTGCCGCTCCATGCGGCGGATCGCGGTTTCCTTGCTCTCGGGCCGCCGGGAGCCGATCGCATCGCGCGCCACGAATACGCGCCGGCCCGCATCGATGAGGTTCAATACCGTTTGCAGCACGCAGACATGAGCTTCGCAGCCGGTGACAAGGATATCGGGCTTGCCTCCGAGCCGCGCCATGAAGCCGTCAGCAGCGCAAGCATCGAAGCTCATTTTGGCGATTGTAGCATCGGCCGGTGCCGCCAGCGCTTCAATCGTGGTGCCGAGGCCTTTCGGATTTTGCTCCGTAAACAGGGCGGGCACGCCGAGCAGTGCCGCGGCATCGAGAAGGCGTTTGGCGTTGGCGATAACGTCGTCCGCGCCGTCGATGACGCGCATGAGGCGGAGTTGAAAGTCGATGACGAGCAGGGCCGTGGTTTCGGAATTGAGCGTTCGCATGTCCAGGGCTTCCTTATCGAGGCGCTCCACACACAGGCGATGATATAAGCCCTGCCCCGGCGTTCAGCACGCCGGGCGGCGGGCTTCCCAAAATCACGCGGCCGGCAAAGGGCGCAAGGGCGCGCCCTATACCTTAGAGACCGTGCTTGCTCGATGGGCTCAGCGGCTCGTTGAAGGCGTGCTCGTCCTCGGTCCAGCGAAGCGTGCCGTCGTAGCGGGTGCCCATCTCGATGCCGATGCCCTGGTGAAATATGTCGCCCTCGACCTTGGCGGAGGATTGCAGCATCACGCGGCGGCCGCGGATCGTGCCCTTCACCTGGCCCTGCACGGTCACTTCCTGATTGGCGACGATGCCGCCATTGATGCGGCCGTTCGCCGTCACCACGAGCGACGTGCAATAGATATTGCCCTCGATCGTGCCGTCGAGCGTCACGCTGCCTTTCGAGGACACGTCGCCGATAATGGTCAGGTCGTTGCTAATATTGGAGTCGCCGGTGGAATGAACGCTGCGGCCGGCTGCAATGGGCGAGAGGTTGGATGGTTGAGCGTGCGGGAACGGTGTCGCCATGGGCTGCCTCTGAGCGTGACCATATACTGATAATCGAACTAACTAAGCGGCCGCGCAACCGCGCGAGCCACGCATCTTCTACGCGGCCTTTCGGGGCATTTGCAAGGCAAAGCTTCGCCCCGCGTCACGATTTGCACGTCACAGGTTCCCTGCGAGCGCAACTTCGATCTCGCGCGCCCGGCCGCTATCGATGAAGAAGCGCTGTATTTCGGGCCGGCGCTCAAGCTGAAGCCGGTAGACGGCACCGGCCGCTTTGGTGAATTCGCCTTGCCGGCCAAGCAGTTCCTCGCCCAGCGTCAGGATGCGCAAATTGGGCCAGGCTTTCTCGCGGATGTGAACGACCTGGGCCAGAACCTGGGCCGCGCTTAAGTCCGGCTGGGCCTGTGCGAGCAGAAGCGTCATCGACGCGGTCGAGCGGGAGATGCCGGCGTGGCAGTGCACGAGGAGATGGCGGACATTCTCCGGATCGCACAAGAGTTCCTGCCCGAATTCGAGCATTTTGCCGACATGCTCATGCTGCGGCGCGATGAAACCGGGGGCTTCCTCGATGATGTCGTGGAACTTGAGTTCAAGGCGCGCGTGCTCGCCATAGGCGCCGAAGGCCTCCGGCTCAGGCTCGCTCGGATCGAGGATCGATAGTACGTGGCTGACCTCGCGCTCCGCGTGCCCGGCAAGTTCCTCCAGTCCGCAAACGGTGATCGTAAATGGAGTGTCGGCTGGCGGCATGTCCGGTCCTTCGGGAATGAGGGGTGAATACAGCCTATATAGTCTCAAATCCGTCGCGGAAAATACCGGCAACGCGCCAGATCGTGAGAATGCGAAAGCCTGGAAGCAGCGGGTGCGCCAAGGAACCCGGCTTAGGCGACTGCCCCGTATCGCTGCACAGGCTCGCGGCCGGCGAGGATCGCCCCCAAGGCTGGGAAGCTGCCGGCCACCGATTTCGCCCCGCTCCGCTTGAGATCGGCCGCCGTGTGGTAGCCCCAGCTCACGCCGATGCCGGGCACGTTCGCGCATGTGGCCATGATCATGTCGTAGGAGGTGTCGCCGATCATCACGGTGGTCTCGGGGATGGCGCCCGTCTCCTCCATCGCCTGCAAAAGCATCGCCGGATGCGGCTTCGACGGCGCGTTGTCCGCGGTTTGCAGCGTCACGAAGAGGCCGCGCAAGCCGTTCTGCTCGATGAAGCGGTCGACGCCGCGACGGGATTTTCCGGTGGCGAGGCCGAGCAAGACGTTGTTTTTCGCCGCGAGGCTGAAGAGCAGAGAGGCCGCACCCTCGAACATGGGCTCCTCCCAGTCCGGCTGGCGGCGCAGGTTCACGTACTTTTCGCGATAGGAGCGGGCAAGCTCGTTTCTGGCGTCCGGATAGAGGTCCGGCGCAAGCATCGTCAGCGCTTCGGGAATGGAAAGGCCCACGGTGCGCAAAATTTCGGGGCGCTCCGGCATGGGAAGGCCCGCGCCCTGGAAGGTCAGGCGCATGGCCTGCATGATCGGATGCTGGCTATCGGCGAGGGTCCCGTCGCAGTCGAAAACAATGAGATTGGGTGCTAATGTCATTTCGAACCATCGTCTAAATCGGCTAGCGCATTGTCTCTCCGGGCAACGCCAGTAATGTTGAACCCACCTGGTTACGCCACGCTGACCGCATCGGAATTGCAACCTTGGATTAAGCCCAGGCTAACGTTCCGCCTCCCAGCTTTCGTAGCGCTGTGCATCGAAGCCCAGAAGCTCGAACGTTCTCGCCATATGCGCGGGGAGCGGAGCGGAGATGTCGAGTTCCCCGATTTTCTCGTCCTTCAGCGTCAGGCGCCGGGCGTGAAGGTGCAATTTGTGCTCAATCCCGTCCATTGGCATTTCGGCTATTTGACCATATTTCTGATCGCCTAAAATGGGCGTACCCAGAATATCCATGTGGGCGCGGAGCTGATGCTGGCGGCCCGTCACGGGCTTGAGCGACACCCAGGCGACCGCCTGTGCCGCCCGGTCGACGACCGAGTAATAGGTGGTGGCGTGCTGGGCCAGTTCCTGCTCGCCGGGCCTTGCCTTGCGCACGCGGTCGCCCTCCGGCCCCGCCGCCTTCACGAGCGGCGCCTCAACCTTGCCTTGCGGAGGCTTGGGCACGCCGCAAACGATAGCCCAGTAGATTTTCTGCACCGAGCGCGTCTGGAACAGCCGGCCCAGCCGCGCCGCGGTCTGGCGGTCCTTGGCGACGACGAGGATGCCGGTCGTGTCGCGGTCGAGCCGGTGCACGAGGCGCGGGCGCTCGCCGCCGAAGCGGTCGGCCATGCCTGCAAGCAGGCCGTCGATATGGCGCTTGGTATTCGTTCCGCCCTGCACCGCGATGCCGAAAGGCTTGTTGAGCACGGCGATATAGTCGTTCTCGAACACGATCATGCGCTCGATGAAATCTCGGTCGGCCTTGGAGAGGCCCGGCGGGGCTTTAAGCGACGGCGCGGGCGCGGATGCTGGGTCCGCGAAATGCGTGGGGACGCGGACTTCCTGGCCCGTGGACAGCCGCGTGTCGGCCTTCATGCGTCCGCCATCGACGCGGACTTGGCCCGTGCGCACGAGCTTCTGAACCAGCGTATGCGGCAGCGACGGATAGTATTTCTTCAGCCAGCGGTCGAGACGGAGCCCGTCGTCGTCCGCCCTGACAGCGCGTTTCTCTATGCTCATGCGCGCAGTTTGGCCAGGCGGAGCGCAAAGTAAAGGGGAAGGATGAGCGCAGGTCAGCATCTGTTAACCTATTTCCCCCGCAATTTCGCCGGTTTGGAGTCGCCTCTTCAGATTGAAACAATATAGCGCATGCGCGTTACAGTTTTATTAAGGGCGGTGGCGTTTGCGTAAGTGCCGGAAAATGCGGGAATATTTTTGCGCCTCGCGGCGGGATGAAACGCCGTTTCATGGTTAACCGGGAAGTTGTGCGTATATTTAACGGGATCTTTGAGACGCGAAAATCGGCCCGAAGCGCGGAAAAATTCGCGGAAATGGGGCTGAAAAAACTGTGAGGCACGGCCGTTAACGATGCCGGCATTTACCATGCCGCGATACTCACGGGGATCAACCGCCTGTTCATTTCCGCTTCGGAGGCAACATTTTCCCTCGCCGCTCCCGAACCAAGCGATAGGTGCGCAGAAACTCGGCGCGGGCGATGATGTATGGCTCGCCCGCGCGCTGCCCCTTGGCTGGATCGAACACATCGGCAATCATGCAATCGGCCGCGCCGTGCTGCCGCTCGCCCCAGGGCGCCATGATGAAGACCGGCCGGCGGAACGGGTTTTCAACCGCGATCACCTCGCCGCGCGCGAGGTAAACCGTGCTTGTGCCGGATTTCGGCGCGTAACGGGCCTCGAACGTTTCAGGCTTCACCACCCAGCGCTCGCCGCTCCCGGCGGTGACGATGTAATCGCCCGGTTCCGCAATGTTCGAGGTCTCCCTGGTGCCGTCCGCGAGGACCGTCTGCACGGGGGTTGGCTCAGTGGCCTGGCGGGCTCGAACCTTCGCCACCTTGCGGTAGCGTTGGCCGCTGCTGTCCAGGGCTTCCGCAAGTGCGGACGCGCTCGCCTCCTCCGCAGGATCGGTACGCTCTCCGCCGCTCATGGCTGCCCCGCCGCGGCCAACGCCTCTTCCTTAAGCCACCGGTCCCGGTATGGGCTGCTCGAACGGCTCGGTATGTCCGCGCGACAACCAATCCGCCTGGGCCTGCAACGTTTCCCTGCCGAGCTGTTCAAGGACCTCGGTCTCGGTCCAGTTGGATTTTGCACCCTTTTCGATGGCGTCGAGCTGGAAGTACGCATTTTCGAAGACGTCCCTTTGTGACGCACATTGCTTCGTCAGCTCAAGATGGACACGGTTATCGCGACCGGAAAGCTCGAAAATTGCGAAAAGGCCAAGCAGCAGTTGCCAAAGTACGCCCAAATGGCCCGGCTTTACCCAGTCCTCCCATAGTAATACGCCATGCCCGTCCGATATAACGGTCAGAAGAACGAGAATGCCTGCCGTAACAAAGGAGCCTGAGATGGACCAACGGGAGATTAAGTTCCCGCGCTTAAACAGGTTGAAATGGTAAACCTCTTTGTCAAAGAGCCATTTTTTTTGACCGTTTACCCAATGTTTCTTTGCGGTTAGGACGCCGCCGGCAGGCGGTTGGGGCAGATTGCATCCCTGGCAGAATTCGATGGAGCGGACAGCTTGGGCGATCCAATGCACCGCGCCCATCTGCCGGGGCAGGCAGGAAACCCAGGCCCAGCGGCTCACACCCGCGGCACGCCAGAAGTAAAGCGTCCGCATCGCTTCCGCGAGCCCCCGGTATTCGATGTAGCGATTGTTGACGGACAGGCTTTGGATGCGGCCGGCCAGCGCCGCCATCACAATTGTGATGGCGAAAAAGAACCAGGACGCGACAGGCCGGAAATTGATGAAATTCAGCGACAGGATCGAGCCGAACGCCAGATAGTAGATGCAGGTTTCCGAGTTGCGCACCTTGTTCGAGAAATAGATGGATACCCCGTCTGCGGCGTTGTACACGGCTTCGGCAAGCCCAAGCGCTTCGATCTTCTCCTCTGCGGGAAGGAGCGGAAATGACTTGGCGATTGCATTCGGATTGCGTGCTATGTCATGGTTGTACGTATTGGTACGCTTCAAGATCGAGCGGATTTCGTTTTTGCCGGCGGGCTTCCCGGCCTCATCGGCAATGACCTGCGCATTGGCTGGGTCGATGCGGATGAGCAAGCCGGACTCTGGAGGGGTGAGCGGCGAGAGCGTGGTCTTGTGCAGGGCGTATTGCTCAGGCGAGGAGCCTTTGAAAAACCACTCCACCTGTTGCGCGGTGCCGCCAGTGCCGCGTGCGGGCTGCCCATCCCAGATCGCAAACAGGATCTGGGCATGGTCGACGATCATGGCGCCCGCGCGCGCATATTGCTCGTTGCGCGGCTCGCCATCCGCCTTCCAGGGGGGCCCCGCCGGCAGGGCGGCGGTCTTTACGCAAACCGCGTGGTCCAGAAAGGCGCGGAACTCCGCCTTGGAGTCCTCCGTGAGGAAGTCGCGCTCGTAGTCCGCCGCGGGCATCGGCAGCACGGCGACCAAGTCCGCGCCGAGTTCCTCCATCGCGGTCTTGGCGATCAGGCGGTCGGCGCCTTCCGCAAGAGCGGACAGGACAACGAAAGGCGATGACTTATACTGTGTCCTGAGCTTCCTGCACTCTCCCCGGACAGCGGCGGCAAGTTTTCCGTCGGCGGGATGGATGTCGCGGTGGCCGATTCCGCCGATGACGATTGGCACGCGCCCGCCCCAGCGCCGCGCCACATCCGCTTTGGCATCGATGGTTTCCGGCGCATCTTCAGGCATGGTCAGGCCCTTTCCTTCAGCACCCTATCTAAATATTTACGGTTTAGCACGGGCAGGGCATTAAGCAAGGCGCCACGCTTGCGACCGGCTCTTGCAAATTTAGGCATTTGCCACTATACACGCCTCATCTCACACGCGGGATTGTGTTGAATGGGCCGGTCACGGCCCTTTTTGACATTCCGGTGATGGCGCCGCCATTGACCCCCCGCGGAGGAACGAACCGGAAAAAGGACTACAACATGCTGCCACAATTCACGATGCGCCAGCTCCTTGAGGCTGGCGTCCATTTCGGCCACCAAACGCACCGCTGGAACCCGAAGATGCAGCGCTATCTCTTCGGAACGCGCAACAAGATCCACATCATCGACCTGTCGCAGACGGTGCCGCTCCTGCACCAGGCGGTGGTCACGGCGAGCGACGTGGTGGCCCAGGGCGGGCGCATCCTGTTCGTCGGCACCAAGCGGCAGGCCTCCGACCCCATCGCCGACGCGGCCAAGCGCTGCGCGCAATACTATGTGAACCACCGCTGGCTCGGCGGCATGCTCACCAACTGGAAGAC
>PMBZ01000104.1 GCA_003153975.1 Hyphomicrobiales bacterium | reverse complement strand
TCGAGCAGGCGCTGGAGGACAAATGACTTGCTCGCAAGCCGGACATACGGAGGGGCTTTATGGCTGCGGATGCATCCGGGACGCCGAGGGCGCGCCGCTGCGTCCTGGCGGACTGGCGCTCACGGAAACGCTCCTGGATTTTGCGGGCTTCCGGCCTGGCGACACCGTGGCCGACATCGGTTGCGGCCTGGGGGCATCCATCAGGCTGATGAGCCGGCGCGGCATCGAGGCCATCGGCGTCGACCGGCTGGTTCTGGGAGCCGCGAGCACAGACGGGGTTGCGCCCAAATTCGTTGCCGCGGATGGCGCCCGGCTGCCGTTTGCCAGCGGAAGCCTCGACGGCATTCTCTCCGAATGCAGCCTGTCGGCGATGCCCGATCACCAGCAAGCGCTTGGCGAATGGTTCCGCGTGCTCCGGCGCGGCGGGCGGCTCGCGGTGAGCGACGTCTACGCCCGCGTCAGCGCTGACGGGTACACGGGGCAGCTGAAGACGCAGGCGGCGCTGCTTCACGCTGTTGTGGCCGCCGGATTCCACATCGAGGGGTTCGGGGACCGCTCGAGCGTGCTGAAGAGCTGGGCGGCGCAGTTCATTTTCAAATACGGCTCGCTCGACGCGCTGTGGGGCGGCGCTAGCGAGCTTGACGCCGGGACCGCCCGCAAGGCCATGCCTGGCTACTACCTGATGATCGCGCTCAAGCCGGGCGGGAAACCGCCGTCAGGGGGATAACCATGGCCGACGAATCCTTCCGGATCGCCGAGTTGCTTCTCGATGGCTGTACATGCGGGCATATTCTCGTGAAACTGGCGCTTGAGGCGCAGGGACGCGACAATCCCGATCTCGTGCGCGCCATGTCGGGCCTCGCCCTGGGCATGGGCCAGGGCTTCAACTGCGGCTCGCTCACGGGCGGCTGCTGCGTTCTCGGGCTTTACGGCGGCCAGAGCGATGAGAACCAGCCCGGACACCCGCGCTTCGACATCATGCTCGAAGAATTCTCGGGCTGGTTCGAGAGCGAAATGAAGGAGAAATTCGGCGGGATCGATTGCGAACAGATCATCCATTTCGACCCGGCCCTCAAGCAGGAGCGCTGCCCTGGCATCATTCTCGATTGCTGGCTGAAGGTCGATGAGATCCTCGCCAAGCACAAGGTGGACGTCGAGCAGCCGGCGCAAACCGCCTGGGAGGAAGACTAGACCATGGCGCTCACTGCAAAAGGCGATCCCGTGGATGCCGTGGCCGCGATTGTGCTGGCTGCCGGCTTCTCGTCGCGCATGGGCGTCTTCAAGCCGCTGCTGGCCTTCGGCCAGCGGACCGTTACCGGCCATGCGGCGGCGGTCCTGCGCGAGGCCGGGGTGCGGCATATCCATGTGGTAACGGGCTGCCAGGCGGAGCTGCTGGCGCTGGAACTGGCGGTTCTTGAAGTAACGCCCGTACACAACGAGAAGTTTGCTGAAGGAATGTTCACGAGCGTGCAGGCGGGGGTTGCGTCCCTGCCGGCCGGAATAGAAGGTTTCCTGCTTTTGCCAGTGGACGTGCCGCTGATCCGTGCCTCCACGGTCCGCCGCGTGCTGGACAAAGCCGCTGCGACGCGCGCGCCCATCGTACACCCAGTCTTTCGCGGCGAGCGGGGGCATCCGCCATTCATCGGCCGCGCGCTTTTCGGCGAAATTCTCGAGAGCGATGGGGAAGGCGGATTGCGGGCTGTCCTCGCCCGGCACGAGCGCGAAGCGGCCAGCGTTGCCGTCTTCGACCGGGGATGCCTGATGGACATGGACCGCCCCGGCGACTACCGCCGGCTCGTGGCGGCGTTGGCACACAATCGGGTGCCCGATGCGGAGGAATGCGAAGCCATACTCGATGTGGCGGCGGCGCCCGAACCCGTCCGAAGTCATTGCCGCGCGGTTGCCGCGCTCGCAGCGCGCCTCGCCCGCCAATTGAACGAAGCGGGCGTGCCGCTTGACGTACATTTGGTGCGGGCGGCGGCGCTGGTCCACGACATCGCCAAGGGGCTTCCGGATCACGCCGAAGCAGGAGCGGTGCTGGTACGCGAATTCGGTTTTCCGGGCGTCGCGGACGTGGTTGCCCGGCACATGAGCATAGACTTCGATGGCCGAATCGATGAGAGCGCCGTGGTCTATCTTGCCGACAAGCTTATTCAGGGAGAGGCGCTCGTCCGGCTGGAGACGCGCTTCGCTCCGGCGCTTGAGCGCTTTGCCGGCGATGCCGGGGCGCTTGCCGCCGCCAGGCGGCGATACGCCGACGCGGAAGCGATCCTGAGCGCGGTCGAATCCTGGATCGGTCCGCTGGAATCGCAAACCGGCCGGGCACCTCTTACGAAAATGGGAGCCCTTGCATGACCTGCTGCGACCGCCATCTGCATCTTGGCCTGACCGAGAGCGTATGCCCGGTATGTCTTGCCACGATTCCCGCCGAGCGGTGCGCCGAAGGCGAAACGGTCTACCTGAAAAAGACATGCCCGGAGCACGGTACTACCTCGACGCCAGTCTGGCGCGGGCTCGACTCTTATCTGCGCTGGGGGCAAGCCGCGCGGAACTTTTCCCAGCCGCCGGTCTGTGCGACGGAGGTGAAACGCGGCTGCCCCCGCGATTGCGGCCTGTGCCCGGATCACCTGCAGCAAAGCTGCTGCGTGCTGCTTGAGGTGACCTCGCGCTGCGATCTTGCCTGCCCAGTGTGCTACGCCTCCGCCAGCCGGCATGGCGCCGATGCCAGCCTGGCCGAAATCGGCGGCTGGCTCGATACGCTGGCAGCGTCCGGCGGGCGCGTTCACCTCCAGCTTTCGGGCGGCGAGCCTACGGTGCGCGACGATCTGCCCGAAATCGTTGAGCTGATCCGCTCGCGAGGTTTTGACTTCGTGCAACTGAACTCCAACGGCGTGCGCATTGCGCGCGAGCCCAATTATCTGGCCGCGCTCGCCAAAGCCGGGCTCGACTGCGTTTTCCTGCAGTTCGACGGTGTCTCGGACGATGTCTACCAGCGCCTGCGCGGCGCAAAGCTCCTGCGGCTGAAGACGCTTGCCATCCGAAATTGCGGGGAGGCCGGGATAGGCGTTGTGCTGACGCCCACGCTCGTTCCAGGCGTGAATGTGGACCAGATCGGCGCTATCGTGGATTTCGCTATTGCGGAGACGCCCGCCGTCCGCGCCGTGCACTTCCAGCCGGTGAGCTATTTCGGGCGTTGCCCGACATCGCCAGATGACGCTTCCCGCATCACTTTGCCTGAGGTTATGGAGGCGCTGATAGGCTATAGCGGCGGAACGATCCGGTTCGGCGATTTTCATCCCGGCGCCGCCGAGAACCCCTATTGCTCGTTCAGCGGACGCTTCGTTATCGGTGAGGGTGGCCGGCTGCGGGCAACAGGCGAAAAACCGCAATCCTGCCGCGGCGTCCCTGCCAAACAGGAGAGCGCAGAATGCCGCGGCTCCGCCCGCCCTAGCTTGGAGGTGGCTCGCGAACGGCGTTATGTGGCCGGCCAGTGGACGCGCCCTGACCGGCCTATCCAGGATCCGGCCGGGCTCGATGCTTTCGACGCCTTCCTGGCTTCGAGAACCGGCACGCTTGGCCTTTCGGGCATGGCGTTTCAGGATGCCTGGACGCTGGACATTGAACGCCTGCGCCAATGCCACGTCCATGTTGTCGCCCCAGACCGGCGCGTTATCCCGTTCTGCGCCTATAATCTCACGGACTGCGCCGGTGGCGCGCTGTACCGGCCGCAAGCCTCTACCGGCAGTGAAGAGACATGACCATCCCAACCCTCGACGCCTGGGTGGCCGCGCGAGCTGGCTTGCCCACACCGCTGACGCGTGAGGCACTGGACGCTTGGCAGCTTGAGCGTCTCCGCGAGACAATTGCCTATGTCAGGGACGCCAGCCCATTCTACCGCTCGCGCCGCGATTGGCCGGATATCGAAATCGGCGGGCTCAAGGACATGGCGCGGCTTCCTTTCACGGAGCAAGCCCATCTCATCCGCAACGATCCGCCGCTTCTGGCGCTGTCGCAAAGCGCCATCGCGCGCGCCGTGACGCTCGACACCTCCGGCACGAGCGGGCCGCCGAAACGGCTTCATTTTACGGCGGAAGACCTGGAAGCGACCGTCGATTTCTTCCATCACGGCATGGCCATGCTTACGCGGCCGGGCGACCGTGCGGCAATCGCCTTTCCGGCCGGCCGGCCCGGCGGCATTAGCGATGGGCTCGCAACCGCTCTCCGCCGCCTCGGCGCCGAGCCGCTGCTTGCGCCCCATTTCTCCGGTCCGGACAACCTCGTTGCATGGCTGCGAGCCGAAAAGCCCGATGTCGTCGCCGGGCCGCCCGTGCCGCTGCTCGCCGCCGCTCGCCTCGCCCTAAGCGATGGGGGGACGCCGCTGCGGGTCCGCGCCATGCTCTT
The DNA here is from genome assembly GCA_003153975.1 of Hyphomicrobiales bacterium. Lineage (GTDB taxonomy): Bacteria > Pseudomonadota > Alphaproteobacteria > Rhizobiales > Rhodomicrobiaceae > Rhodomicrobium. The sequence continues at coordinate 17,775 of PMBZ01000104.1, read as the reverse complement.
GAGTTCCGATTACGTGGCGGGGAGCCTCGCGCGCGCAATTGCGGCGGCCTGCGGCGCGGAAATCTTCGAGCACTGGGGCATGACGGAAACNNTGCTGCGTTATCGCACCGGCGATCTTGTCCGGCTGATCGAAGAGCCGTGCCCATGCGGTTCCGTGCTGCGACGGCTTGGGGGCTTCGCGGGGCGGGTTGGCGCGGGCCTGACGCTGCCCGGAGGCGGAGAGCTGACGCTGCCGATCCTCGACGAGGCGCTGTTCGCAATCGAGGGCGTTACCGATTTCGGGGCCACGGTTCGGAAGGGAGCGCCCGCGACGCTCCGGCTTTCCATCGCTGCCCCAGCGGCCCTGCGCTTACCCGCCGTGCTCGATGCCGTCCACGCAAGCCTTGCCGGCGCGCCAGTCACAGGCGACGGGCTTCGTAGTGGGGCGCTGTGTGTTAAGGTAGCGCTCCGCGATGCCATTGTCTTCGTGCATGGCGGTAAGCGGCAATTGCTAATATCGGAGAGCGCGCCATGCGCACCGTGCTGCTGATCCGCCACGGCGCGGTCGCCGGGGATGCCGCGCACTGTTTCATCGGCCACACCGATCTGCCGATGAGCGCGGAGGGCGAAGCCCAGATTCGCAGGCTTGCCCCCCGCCTCGGGGAGCGCATGACGCCGGATGTCTTCTATTGCAGCGATCTCGTCCGCTCGCGGCGAACCGCGGAGCTGCTGCTAGGTGGACGCGCAATCCCGCTCCGGATTCAGCCTGAGCTGCGCGAGATCAACCTTGGCGCGTGGGAGGGGCGATCCCGTTGCGATGTCGCGGAGCAGCAGCCCGCGGAGTATGAGCAGCGCGGTTGCGACATAGAAAACTTCCGCCCGCCAGGAGGAGAGAGTTTCGCAGACCTCGCAATACGCATTCTCGACTTTTGGCAAAGCCTTATCGCCGAACACACAGAAGGCACCATCGGTATCGCCGCGCATGCCGGAGTGAACCGCGTAATCCTCTGCCACGTGCTTGGCATGCCGCTGCGCGATCTTTTCCGGATCGCCCAGCGTCCCGGCTGCTTGAACATCATCGAGTGGGACCGGCAGCTGCCAGCATTTGACCCCTCTGTCCTTCGTCTAGCGGGTGCCGTTTCGCGGATGTCGGGCGAATCCGGTAGGCGAACGGCAAGGAAATCTGTAAAATGCGGTGGCTTGGACGAGGCATACGGTTGATCGCGGGGGCTCATTTTATGGTTGGCGCATTGCCCCTACCGGGAAAAGCACAATTTTGCAGAAAGTTTATCGGCTGACCCGCGATAGCAACCAGCCGTATTCGCGCCGCCGCTAAAAATGAGGAAGGCCGGCCGTAGCGAGGGTATTCAAGCGAGGGCGAGGCGGAAGCGAAGCTTCTTCCGCCGTCAAGGCTGAGCACGGATCGGGAGCGATTATGGTAAGGCGTCGGGTTCGGGAGTTGGCGATTGCGGCGCGGCGCCGGTTCTTGAATGAAGGCGCCCTCCCAGGAGCGGAGATTCCCCTCTCCATTCTGCGATCGTGGCAGCGCAGTGCGGAGCTGGGCCTCGACATGGAGGCCAAGCCAGACATATGCGTTCTGGCGGACCAGGAATTGCGCGAGGTGCAAGAGCGCAACGAGATGCTGGTGCGATCGGCGCGCGGGGAGTTGGAGGAGTTGTTTAAGGATGCCGGCACGACTGGCGGCATGGTCATCCTGACGGACCCGCAAGGGGTGGTTCTCTACTCCCTCGGTAGCGGCAGATTTGCCGGCAAGGCTGCGCGCGTGGCCCTGAGGCCCGGTGCCGCGTGGAGCGAAGGAGCGGCGGGCACCAATGCCATCGGAACGGCTCTCGCCGAGCGGCAGGCGATCTCGGTGTCCGGCGGGGAGCATTTCTTCGACATGCATCGCATTCTCAGTTGCTCGGCAGTGCCTCTTTTCGGGCCCAGCGGCGGAATCGCTGGCATATTGGATCTGACGCAGCCATCCGATGTGCCGCAGACTTATACGCTTGCCCTGGTGAACCGCGCCGTGGAGCAGATCGAGAACCGCATGTTCCAAGACAGGTTCCGGGGGTACGAACAGATCCACTTCCACTCCGACCCCTATCTGATCGGCAGCTCGCACGAAGGCATGCTCGCCTTCGATGGGGGGCGCATCGCCGGAGCCAACCGCAAGGGCGTTACCCTTTTGGGGCTAGGCCGCCCATTATTGGGGGCGGACTTCGATGAATTGTTTACCCTTGAGCAGGGCAGCGTAAGCTGCAATGCGGCGTCCGGCGACTGCGTCCTGCGGACGACAGAAGGCAAGACTCTTTTCGCCCGCATGCGCCCGCGGGGCCGCGTGCATTCAGGCTGGCCGCCCGCGGGGGCTCTCGCCGCCGGCTCCCATGCGAGTTCGCAGGAAACGGGGGACGAATTGCCGCTGCGGCAGATCGTTGCCCGGATCTTGAGCGGGCCTTTGGCACGCCAGCTCGATTTGCGGCGTGTGAAGGCCGGCCAGCTCATATACGGGGCGGACGAGGAAAAAGCTGTGTCGCAGGGACTGCTCATGGTTCGCAGCGGCCGGCTCCGCTGCTTCGCGTCGTACGAGGGGAAGGAGCTTACGCTGTTCACACTCGATGCGGGCGACGCCATGCCGCTGCACGCCAGCTCGATGTTCGAGGTCAAGAGGGACGGCGAGATCGTTATCATTGGCGCGAAGGCGTTCCGCAATCTGGCGCGGCAAGACCCCGATCTGGCGCTTTCTGCAATGCCCGCCATCGACCGGATGCTGCAGAAATCGGCACAAATGATCGAGGACATGGTGTTCCGGGGTGTAAAATACCGCGTCATTCGCGCGCTTTGCGAAGCCGCGGACCGCGATGGCCGGCAGAGCAGCCAGGGCATCGTCCTTGATAAGCCGCCCAGTGCCGAGGAATTCGCTATGCAGATCGGAGCAACCCGCCAGTCCGTCTCCACTGTCATCGCGGGTTTAATTCGCGATGGCATCGTCCGGCGTCTCGACGCGCCGGCAATCGCGATTTCCGATTCCGGCCGGCTCAAGCGCGAACTCGATCGAACCCGCCCCCAGGACTAAGAGCGGAGAAGAGGACAGACACCAGTTGCGACAGTTGCGGTTACGGGGCTCATAGTGGCGAACCCGATGAGGCACACTTTGCCTTCTGGGCGCCGTTCGCCGTCGTGGGCGAGGGCGGGACGGGAAGATAATTTGCTTCCGCTATCGTCTAACATGAGCGGACAGACTCTGGCTATGGCCGGAGAGCTGCTTAGGGCCGGGAGCGATCTTGGATGTGCCACACTGAATAGGAGCGTCGAGCCTGCCTTTGCGGGATGAAGGTAATTTCCGTATGCGGAGGTAGTGCGGGCGCCGGCAATTCCCAACGCGATTTTGGCCCCCCTACCCAATGAGTGCGCGTCAGGTCGAGGAGACGCTCTGGACCGGCCTCGGCGGCGGTCAAGCTGGTGATGGCATAGGCCGTCTCCGTGCCGGCCTTTCCGCCGGTCTCGCGGGTGCGTTCGATCCTGGCAACTTGGGCGGCGGAAGGTGAGCGCTTGCCGCTCACGATAAACGTTCGCTTGCTGCCAGCCAAGGTAAGAAACCACCTCGGCGCCGGCCGCGATTTTGCGGATCTCCAGGCGGCCATGCTCCTTTTCAACCGTTTCCGCCGTCTTCACATCGGGCGGCGGAAGGACGGGCTCCGCAGGGGGAAAGGGCGCCGAAGCTTTCGGCAGTGGCTCCGCCGCTTCAACGGCGCCGCAACCAAGTATCTACAAAGCTAGCTGGGTTGGCGCCGCTGGCTGGAAAAAGCCGCGGATGCCATGACCCCTGAAAACGCCCTCGCCGCGGCACTTTGCTGAAACCTACGCGAGTGTGGGACAGAGCCAACGGCGAAGCCGCCGGGAGCGTTAACATCGAGGTTCGCCACCGCGTTCCTGGCGAGACGGCGGAAGGCACCCAGAACGGTTGCAAAGGCGGGCGCCTGCCACGATGTTCCCTGACGGGTGCGCGGGATGGAGCAGGCGGCCGGACGGGAGGCAAGGCATGGATTCGTTCTTGGGAAACGGCGTCCGCATCGCCTATATCGCCGAGGGCGAAGGCGAGCCGGTGCTGCTCATTCATGGCTTCGCCTCCAACGCACGGACCAACTGGCGCGACACCGGCTGGCTGCGGTTCCTGAGCGGTCACGGTTACCGCGCCATCGCGCTCGACAACCGCGGCCACGGCGCCAGCGATAAATTCTACGGCCCGGAAGCCTATTCCGGCCAAGCCATGGCGGAGGATGCGCTCCGGCTGCTGGACCACCTCGAAATCGCCAGGGCCGATGTTATCGGCTATTCCATGGGCGCGCGCATTGCGGCATTTCTTGCGCTGGCCAATCCGGAGCGCGTGCGCAGTGCCGTCTTCGGGGGGCTTGGCGCGAACATGATCCACGGCGTGGGCGATCCCAGGCCCATCGCGGCGGCGCTTCTGGCGGAAGACGCTTCCGCGGCCGCCGATTCGCATTCCCGCGCTTTCCGTGCCTTCGCAGATCGGACCCAAAGCGACCGGCGCGCACTTGCCGCCTGCATCATGGCGACGCGCGGCCGCATCCTGGCGCGGGAACTCAGTACGCTGAATGCGCCGGTGCTGGTCGCGGTGGGTACGGACGATGCCATCGCGGGGCCTGCACGGCCGCTGGCGGACGCGATCCCAGGCGCCAGGGCGCTCGATATCCCTGGGCGCGACCACATGAAGGCCGTGGGCGACATCGCCTTCAAAGAGGGCGTTCTCGAATTTCTGAAAGGGCGGCCGTAATGCCAGCCTTTGCGGCGGGGCTCCAATCGGCTAAACTCGCTAGGTTTTATGAGTCATCGGGGGATGTGAGGTTTGCGGATGCTTGAGACGAGACGGCGGGGCAAAGCCGCCAAAGTAACGGCCTACGATCCCGTCTGGGACCGGGTCCGGCGCGATGCCGAGGCTGCGGCGAGGGCCGAGCCGGAGCTGGCCGCGCTCATGTTCGCGAACATCCTCAACCACGGCAAGCTGGAACACGCCGTCTGCCATCGCCTCGCCCAGCGGCTGGATCACGGCAATGTCAACGCCGATCTCATCCGCCAGACCTTTCTTGCGATGGTCGACAGTGAGCCGGAGCACGGCGCTGTCATCAGGGCGGATCTGTCGGCGGTGCATGACCGCGACCCGGCCTGCAGCCGGCTGATCGATCCGCTGCTCTATTTCAAGGGCTTCCATGCGCTGGAGACCTATCGTTTCGCCCATTCGCTCTGGCTCGCGGGGCGCAGGGATTTCGCGCTCTACCTGCAAAGCCAGTCGTCCATGGTCTTCAACATCGACATTCACCCGGCGGCGAAGATCGGGCGCGGCATCATGCTCGACCACGGCTCGGGCATCGTGATCGGCGAGACGGCGGAGATTGGCGACCACACCTCGCTCCTGCACAGCGTGACGCTTGGCGGCAGCGGCAAGGAGATGGGCGACCGGCATCCGAAGGTCGGACGCTGCGTCATGATCGGGGCGGGCTCTAAAATTCTGGGGAATATCCATGTTGGCGATTGCGCACGCATTGCCGCGGGTAGTGTTGTCTTGAAGGATGTGCCGCCAAAGACAACGGTTGCCGGCGTGCCCGCCCGGGTGATAGGCGAAGCGGGGTGCAGCGCGCCGTCGCGGGCGATGGATCAGCTCCTCGCGGGCACGGAGCTTGGCGGCTCGGAGCAGCAAGTTGAGAAAAAAGGCAGGTCATGACTCCAGAAGAGATAAAGAGTCTCGAAACTTACTTGAGAAAAAAATTCGCACTCGATGCAATCGTGGTGCGAAAAAGACATAAAAAGCAGGATTCGGTTGAGGTATTCGTAAAAGAGGAATTTATCGGCGTTATCTATAAGGACGACGAGGATAACGAGGTTACCTACCAGTTTCAGATGGCAATCCTGGAAGACGACCTGAAGGACTGATCGCGCCGTCTCCACTTAAATCNNAATCCCGTGCCTGGGCAGCAGCAGTTCGTGCTGCGAGCCGCACGCACGGGGTGACACAAACGGTAAGAGGAGGCCCGCAATGTCCGGCTATTCCCGCATCGCCATCGTCACTGGCGCCACTTCGGGCATCGGCGAGGCCACGGCCCGCAAATTCATCGCCGCAGGCTTCGGCGTCATAGGCAACGGCCGCAACGCCGCCAGGCTCGTTGAGTTGGAATGCGAACTGGGCTCCGCTTTCCGTGGCGTTGCCGGCGACGCGGGCAGCGCCGCGGTGGTGGATGAGCTTTTCGCCGCATCGCTGAGGCATTTCGAGGAGCCGGCCACCATCGTGGTCGCGAACGCCGGGCGTGGCCTTAACGGCTCGGTCAAGGATGCCGATCTTTCGCAGCTCGAAGAAATGCTGCGGACCAATGTCACAGGTGTCACGCTCCTTCTTCAGCGCGCAGCACGCGAGCTGGTTCCCCTCCAGGAAAAAGCCTTCCCCGGCTCTGCCGCCGATATCGTGGTTCTTGGCTCAGTGGTGGGGCGGAATATATCGCCGTTCGGCGCGGTCTATAGCGCCAGCAAATTCGCGGTGCATGGGCTGACCGAAGCCCTGCGCCGCGAAATCGGCCCGAAGGGTGTGCGCGTCTCGCTGGTCGAGCCGGGCATCGTGGTCAGCGGCTTTCAGGCTGCGGCCGGCTATGGCGAGGAAACCACGAAGCTGTTCAACGACCGCTTCGGGCCGCTTCTTTACGGCGCGGAGATCGCCGATGCGATCCACTTCGTGGTCGCCCAGCCGCCGCATGTGCATGTCAGCGATATCGTGGTCCGGCCGACGCGCCAGGACTATCCGTGAGCGGCCGGTAAAAAGGGACAACGCGGGGCAGGTGTCTTTCCGTATGCGGCTGCATACGCCTCCAGCGTCGCTCCCGCGAAAACGGGAGCTTATGGCGGGCACAGGTGAGTCCCGCGTTTTTTGCCCGCATGGATTTCCGCCGGAGTCTAGCCGCGCGAAGGCCAGGCCGGGAGATCGTTACCTTGCCCAGAGCCTTGCCTCCGTTACGGCGGCCGAAGGCTGCCTCGCGATGAACCGGCGCTCCCCGAAACGGGCCAGGGCTTTCCGGCTTTCGGGCGCGTGACTCTTTTTTTGCGTCCGGCGGCGAGTTTGGCTTTTTTGCTGCTGCTGTATTAACACTTCCTTAACCATCTCCGCGCTAAATAGAGCCGAAAGCACGCGAAGGTTGCACTGGTATATAGCCCGCAAGTCTCGGTGGTGCGCCGGAAGGTAGTAAGTGGGGAAGTTATGTTAGTCAGTAAGAGTGTCCGTTCGTGCGCCGCTGCGTTCGGCGCGCTGATTGCCGCTAGCCCAGGTCTTGCTGCCGACTACGGCAACTCTGGCGGCTATGGCGGCGGCTACAAGGAACCCCCAATCCCGCTGCCTATCGCTCTCTGGTCGGGGTTCTATATCGGCCCATCCTTCGGCTGGTCCTGGAGCACAATTAACGCCGCCAACAACCTCGTCTACAGCAATCTGCAAAGCGTGCCGTTCGCGCAGCCGGGGACCAACGGCTGGATCGGTGGTGGCCAGATCGGCTACAATGTGCAAGCGAGCAATTTCGTCTACGGCATCGAGCTGGATTTTGGCGGATTGGATATCGGCGCAAGCGCCACCAAAACAGACCCCAACACGCATGGGGTTTTCACCGTAAACAGCAGCGCCGGCTTTTATGGCGACATCACCGGCAGGGCAGGCCTTACCGTAGGCAACGCGCTGCTTTACGCGAAGGGAGGCTTCGCGTACTTCACCGGCAATGTGCGCATAACCTACAACGATATAAGCCAGAACAGCGGCGTGTTCACCGGCTGGACTGTGGGTGGAGGCGTGGAATACAAGATTACGCGCACGCTGTCGGTCAAGGGAGAATACCTCTACTTCGATCTGGACAATTCGAATTTTAGTTGCTGCTTATCGCTGCCGGTAAACAACATAGATAATAATATCACCGCAAACACATTCAGGCTTGGCCTGAACTACAATTTGAACGACCTGCGCTCGCCACTCGAATAGCCCATCGAGAAGCGCAGTCTCGAATCCGGGAGCGCCCCCGGCCCCCCCTTCCCCTGGGGCCTCCCGGATTCCTCCATCCGCTAACTTCTGCGTGAGGCGATTGCGGTTGAGGCCGCCGTGCGTTATCAACGGCGCCCAAGCAACAAGCGGACTTGGGCGCTGAGCGCGGAGAAGACATGCTGAATTTAGCGGCACTGGAACAGGCATCTGTCCATTTAAATCCGTTCCCTTTTATTGCCGTTCCGAATTTCATCGCCGGGAATGCGCTGGAGGCGATCGAGAAAGACTATCCGGCGGTTTCCAAACCAGGCAGTTTTCCTTTGGAGACACTCCGCTTCGGCCCCGGTTTTGCAAGCTTCATGGCGGAGCTTCGCCAACCGGCGTTCCGGGATATCATGGGGAAAAAGCTCGGCATCGATCTTGCGGGCCGCCCAGCCACCGTCACAGTGCGCGGGCGTGCGCGCGAGCGGGACGGGCAAATCCACCTCGATAGCCGGACCAAGCTCGTGACCGTCCTGATCTACATGAACGGGAAGTGGGAGGCGGATGGCGGCCGCCTGCGCCTGCTCAATTCGCCCAGCAACCTCGACGACATGGTCATGGAAGTACCGCCCGCGCGCGGCACGCTGCTCGCTTTTCTCAATACGCGGAACGCCTGGCACGGGCACAAGCCGTTCGACGGCGAGCGCCGCGTGATCCAGCTCAACTGGGTGCGCGATAACTGGGTGGTCTGGCGCGAGAAGACGCGCCACAGCCTTTCGGCCTTCGTCAAGAAACTCAATGGCTAGTACAGCCCGCCGGAAGTTCGCACCCCATTGGCGGCGCGCTGGCAAGCGAACTTCCGGCGGATAAGCTGTACTAGATTCAATAAGTTGCTAGTACGCCTGATCCGCAGGAAGTCCTTTCGGTGTGTGTAGCATGCGGGTGAGGACTTCCTGCGGGGCGTACTAGCGTGTTGCGGGCGGCCAAGGCCCCCTCACCCCAGCCCTCTCCTCAAGGGGGAAGGCTGCGGCCAGTTCAGGTTTCTCTCTCCCAGCCGCATCCGCTTGCGGATGCGGCCACGCTGAGACGCAAGCTCGCCAAGTCGAGCTTGCGGGGAGAAGGCGGGATGAGGGGGTCTTCGAACCCTTGCGCGGCGCCTCCTTGCGACGGACAAAAGAAGGGCTTTCACAATACATGCCGCTCAAGATCGAGACATTCAGCAACATATCGGGCGGCAACGCCTTTTTCAAAGCGCTCACGCACCCGATTGCCGCGGAGAAGGCGCAGGAACTGCTCAGCGTCCTAGCGGCCAAAGGCCCAGTTGCGATTTACGATCCGCTGGACGCGGCGGAAGCTGTTGCGCAGGCACTGCCCATCGCACTCCTGCCTCTTGCAGGCTACTTTGTGCAGGACGTGGAAAGCCAGGGCCGCACATTTGCGGCACATGCGGCGGAACTCGCCATGGCGCTGCCAGGGGCCAAGGCCTCCTCGCTGCTCATAATAGCGTTCGAGGCCACGCGCCTCGCCAGCCAGATCGAGCATCTGCTGCCGGCGGGCATGGAAGTGCACAGCCTCGATGCGCTGCGGCTGCCGGACGCGATGCTGAGCGACCCCGCGCGCTATCTCTCGCCGCTCAATTTCGCGACCAACTTCGCCTTCTTCCGCGACGGCGGCGGGCACCACACGCGGCTCGTTACCGCGAATTACTGGGGCGCATATGGCGGGAAGGCTGTGCGGCTTTGGTGCCGGCTCTACGATGGCGCGGGCAAGCGGCTTGCCCAATGGGAGGAGCAGGCGGGGCCGCCCAACGCCGCCATCGTGCTCGACAGCGGGGAAATCCGCGCGCGCTTCGACTTGCCGGAGTTCGCCGGGCAGCTTTTCGTCCACGTCACGGGCATCGCCGGACACGATGTGGTGAAGTACGCGCTCGACACCTATGGCGATGGCGGGGACGTGCTCTCCTGTACCCACGACGCCAATTCGTGGCCCGCAGATTTCTATGCCGGCCTGCCCGCGCCTGACGAAGGCGAGGAGGTGGTGTTGTGGCTGCAAAACAGCCAGCCCTTCGAGATCCCGGCGGGCGAGATCGAGATGAACGTCATGGGCCGGCCCGAGGCAGTGCCGCTTGCCGGGCCGCTTGGCCCCTTCGCGACGCGGCGCTTGAGCGTTTCCGAGCTTCTGCCGGAAGCGCGCTGGCCGCGGCAGGTGGAGATTGCGGCGGGGAAATATGTGGTACGCCCGCGCTACGAGGTGTTTGCAAGCAACGGCCGGCGGCGCATCGCGCATGTCAATGTAGAGCGCACGGACCTCAAACCCGATCCGAAGCTGGCGGAGCTTGGCGCGGCGATGGGCAAGGGGCATATCCTGCCCGCGCCGGTCCTGCCGTTGGCGCGGTTCGACACTTTCATCCTGCCAACGCCGATGGCGCGCGGCATCGAGCGCTTCCCGCTGAAGGCCACGATCTACGATGCGAGCGGCGAGCCGGTGGCGGAGCATCGTTTCGGCAACTTGCGCCGCGATCATGCGAGCCTGCTCGATGTAAGCGCCCTGCTGGCCGGGAACGGCGGGGGACTGCCGTGCGGTCATGGTCACGCCGAGCTTACCTACGATTTCGAGGCGGGCTGCGAGGCAGATGGCTGGATGCACGGGCTGTTCCGCTACCGCGACCGGGTAAGCGGCCACACCGCCGAAAGCTCTTTCGGCAGCCACATGTTCAACTCCGTGCTGGTCTACGGGAACGAGCCGCAAAGCTATTCCGGCCGGGCACCGGGGCTTACCACGCGGCTGTTCCTGCGTATCGGCCAGAAGCCTTACGGCACGCTGTGCCACCTGATCTATCCGGCGTCCACGCCCTGGCACGCGAAGTCGGAAACGGCGCTGATCCTCACCTCGAACAGGGGCGAGGAAATCGCGAGGGCGCACGTAGCGATCCCCTGCGGCGGCTCCTGTCACTGGCGGGTGAGCGAGACCTTCGAGGCCAAGGCGCTCGAAGCGGCAGGGGAGGGCGCTTATGTCATTATCCGTGACACCACCTGCCGGCTGTTTGGCTATCACGGGCTCGTTTGCGGCGAAGCCTCGTTTAGCCTCGACCACATGTTCGGGTTCTAGCGCCGGTGTCTGGATGCCCAATCCGGCTGGCCGCGAGCGACGGGATGGCGCCGCAAGAGCGCCGGGTCTGCATCGCAGGCGTGTTCCGTGCCCGCCAAAGGGCGCGGCGAAGCTGGCGAGCCAGCCCCGGCTGTTCGAGGCGATGGCTTTCCGGCAAAAAAGAAACCCTCCAAAAAGGAGGGCTCCAGCTTGTTCGCGATCTTCCTGGACTCAGTGCTTGCCGGCAGGGAGCAGCGGGCTGGCATTGATGGGTTTCTGGCTAAGATCCTGGGGCTTCAGCGGCCCTGTGGGCGGCCTTTTAGCTAAGTCGTTGAATCCGGTTTGCGTGAACCCCGGCATTTTGATCGTATCTTTCGGCAGTTCCAGGCGCGGCAGGATCATCGTATTCGATGTACCCTTCGATGCGTCGCCAATCGCCGGGGTCTGTGTATTCGATGTACCCTTCCATGCGTCGCCAATCGCTGGGACCGGCATATTCGACCCACCCTTGGGCGCATCGCCGAGTGGGGTCAGCACCACGGTGGATATGTTGTGGGATGTCTCGCCAGCCCCTGGCGTCAGGCCAATCGATGCACCTTTCGATGCTTCGCCGGCCACCAGGGTCTGCCCATTCGCCGGATTGTTTGTACCCGCTCCGGCAGTCAGGGCCGCCGGATTGTCGATCAAGCCCGCCGGTTTCGCTGTCACCACGGGCGAATTGACAAGGAAGGGTTCGCCATACTTGAATACATGCTTCAAGCGTACCCAGGCTGGTTCCCCCAGGGTATAGGGGCTTCCCAAGGTGACGAGCTTGAGAGGATCGCCAGGCACCTTTAGTCCGATCGGCAAGCCCCAGTAGACTTGGCCCGGCGTACGATGCAGGAAATTCTGCCACCAAGGCAGTCCCGCTGCCTTCGAGTCCGTCTGAAGCTGCTTTACGTCCGCCTGAATCTGCGGCTGAGCGGCCTTTATGTCGGCCGCGATCTGATCCCGCTCGGCCTTCCGATCCTTCTGAAGCTGGGCTTGGTCGTCCTTCATCTTCTGCTCGTCCGCCGCCACATTGGACGAATTATGCAGCCTGTCCTGCAACAAGGCCGCCTGGTCCGCCTGAAGCTGCTTCTCGTCCGCCTCGATCTTCGGCTGCGCGGCCTTTCTGTCCGCCGCGATCTGATCGCGCTCGGCCTTTACGTCCTGCTGAAGCTTGCTCCAGTCGTCGGTCACCTTCTGCTGAGCGGGCGTTTCCGTAGCCTTTATGTCCGTCAGAAGCTGCGCTTTGTCCTGTTCGATCTTCGGCTGCGCGGCCTTTACGTCGGCCGCGATCTGATCCCGCTCGGCCTTCAGATCCTGCTGAAGCTTCGTTTGATCGTCCTTTATCTTCTGCTCAAGGTCCGCGGCGGTCGTCCCTGGCTTATGATGCAGGAAATCCGCCCATTTAGCCTGCATGTCCGCTTGAAGCTGCTTCTTGTCGGCGTCGATTTGCGGCTGTGCGGCTTTTACGTCGGCTGCGATTTGATCCCGCTCGGCTTTTTGGTCCTTCTGAAGCTGGGCCTGATCGTCCTTTATCTTCTGCTGTTCCGCCGGTGTCCCGCCGACGGTCAGCGTGGCGGGGTCAAAAACGCTTCCACCGGCTGCCGCGTCCGTGGACGGGGCGTTGCCACCGGCTTGCGTGCCGGTGTTGGAACCGTCGCTGGATTGTGCGCCCGCAGGCGAAGCGCTTAGAAGCGCCAATGCCACTAAAGCGCCTGTGAAGCGCAGACTTGTTCCGCCCATTCCAACCCCCTGCTCTTGTACCGGGAAAAACCTATATTAATTTTTACGTTTTAGTTCGAAGGATGTCAATTGAAGCGCCGGGGTGCCGGCCGCACGGGTCCGGAAGGCGCCTGAGCAATACATGCCCGGCGCGGGAATCGCTGCTCGAAGGTTCAGGATGCGCGGCCGTCTTCCGGAATTGCGAGCGGCAAGCGCACCTCGAAGCAGGCGCCGCCGCCTTCGCGCGGCAGGTACCGGACAGCGCCGCGATGCTTCTCCGCGATCTGACGGACCAGCGCCAGGCCCAGGCCCGTGCCGCCGGCATGTTCGCCGTGCCCCGGCAGCCGGTAAAAGGGCTCGAAAATCCGGGCACGGTCCGGCTCTGGAATGCCGGGTCCCCGGTCGCAAACCAGGACGATGGCCTCTGGGGCGCGGCATTCCGCGAAGACCTCGATAAGGCCGCCACCGCCGTGGCGCCGCGCGTTTTCGAGGAGGTTGCGGAAGAGCCGGTGTAGAAGCCTGGGATCGCCCTCGACGAATAACGGATTGCCCGGAACAACGGAGAGATCCGCGCCGGACGGAGCGCATTCCTCGGCGAGCAGGCCTGTAAGGTCGATGCGCTCGCGGTCCATCGTTCTGGCCGCGCCGGCGTCGAGGCGGCTGGCAAGCAGAATTTCGTCCACCAGCGCGTCAAGCTCGGCGATATCGCGCGCGATTTCCTCCTGGTGCTCTTCGTGCATGGAGCCGTGGGCAGCCTCGGCCGCCATGCGGAGGCGGGCTAGCGGAGAGCGCAGCTCGTGCGAAGCGTTGGCAAGGAGCCGCTTTTGCGCGGTCACCAGCGCCTCGATCCGATCCGCCGACGCGTTGAAGGTGTGAGCCAGCTTGCCAACCTCGTCGCGGCCGCGCACCGCCACGCGGGTCTTCAGGTCGCCCTGGCCGAAGGCTGCCACGCCCCGCTGCAATTCTTCAAGGTTTCGCGTCAGCCTCCGGATAACCGGGTATGCGGCGACGGCAACCGCAAGGCCAATCGCGAACACGAGGCCCAGCCAGCGCAAGGGGAACAAGAGGCGGGAGCTGGGCGGCGGGGTGGCGGCGAGCAGCCTGCCGTCATCGAGCCGGATTAGCAGTTCGCCGTGCGGGCGCCAGCGAACGCCCTTCGATGCGGTTGAGCGGGCAAAGCGGGCGAGCGCGCTTTCCGGGATGGAGCCAGCCTGTACGATGATCTCGCCGCGCGCGGAAAGTAGCGCCAGATCGAATTTCGTGCGGTTGCGCCAGAACTCAAGCTCCTGGCCGAGTGCCGCCGGGTTTGCGCCGAGGGGCAAAAGATGTTCGGCAACGTCCGACAGGAAGGGAGAGTGCGGGCCGGCCGCGTCGGGCTCTCTCAACTCGTGGAATACCCAGCCGCTTAACCCCACGAGCACCGCGAACAGCGCGAGGCTCCCCAGCACCGCGAGGTAGATGCGAAAATAAAGCCGCCGCATTAGCCGGGTCCCTTTGCGAAAACGTAGCCAGCGCCCCTGACCGTAATGATGTGCCGCGGATGCTTCGGGTCTTCCTCTATACTCGCGCGGATGCGGGCGATATGAACGTCGACCGAGCGGTCGAGGGCGGGATCGTAGGGCTGGTCCTGACGGCCGGCGAGATCGGCGAGCTGCTCGCGCGACAGCACGCGCCCCGCCCGCTCCGCCATCGCCGCCAGGAGATCGAACTGGTAGCTCGTAAGGCTTTTCTCCTCACCGTCTACCCGGATTTGGCGGGCGCCACGGTCGATCTCCAGGAGCCCGAACCGCAAGACATCGGCGCCCAGGGGAGAATGCGCCCGGCGCAGCACGACGCGGATGCGCGCCAAAAGCTCGCGAGGCTCGAAAGGCTTCGGAATATAATCTTCCGCGCCCATTTCGAGCCCCACCACGCGGTCCACCGGATCGCCGCGCGCGGTCAGCATGATGACCGGCACCGGCGCGGATGGGTGCAAGGCGCGGATCTCGCGGAAGAGGTCGAGGCCGTTCGCATCTGGCAGCATCAGGTCGAGGATGACAAGATCGGGCCGATGGCGCCTGAGCGCAGCCAGGCCGGACGCACCGTCCGCCGCATGCTGAACCTCGAACTGGTTCTGGCGCAGGTAATCCGCGACCATCCTGGCGAGGCGGACATCGTCCTCGATCATGAGAATAAGGGGCATGGGAAGGCGTGAATCCATTGGTTTGCTGTGCTGCAAAGCCCCCCTCACCCCTGTCCCCTCTCCCGCGAGGGAAGAGGGGAACGCCCTCTCAGCGGGCACAGCCGGACTCCCCTCTCCCCTCGCGGGAGAGGGGCAGGGGGTGAGGGGGGACTTTTTAACCAGCCATTTGCTCGCTACCCAAACCTCTATGGCAGCATATGCCACCGCTCCCAGTCCGCCGCAAGCTGGCGCCGCTGCTCGGGCTTCAGCACCTCGGCCGCATCGGCGACCGCCTGCACGATGCGCTTCGAGGCCGTTTCGCCCAGAGCGAGCTTTTCCGCTCTCATGGATTCCAGCGCGGGCCGGTCTATGCTATCGGCCTTGAAAATCGCGAGCGCTTTCTCCCGCTGGGCGGCATGGTCTTTGCGCAGGGCCACGACGTCATTGACGGCAGCCTTGACGATGGCGCCGATCTTGTCGCGCTGCTCCTGCGTGGCATCCACCCGCGACAGGGCATGGCCGATGCGGTGCTGCACGAACCAGGCGATCTCCTCCGCATCGAACGGCTGGTGATGCGCCCAATGGAACCAGGGCGAGCTGTGGACCTTGCCGGCCGCGAAGCCGAAGAGGCCCGCCATGCCGATCATGAGTGCCAGAAGCCAGCGGTGCCGGCGCGGCGGGTGGCAGCAGGGGGCGGGTTGCGTGCCTTGGTTGGGGGGTGTTTCTGACATCGTCTTATGCTCCTCGTTCAGCTTTGCCGATGCGGCGATGAGCATAATCTGGCAGGGCTGTGTTTCCGCCCGCCGCGCCGTTTGTAAAGTTTTGTAAAGCCGCGCTAATCCGAGAAGGCGCTGTCGAGATCCTTGAACAGATCGGAAACCGAAACCGCGATGCCTGGAGGATCGAACGTAAGCCTGTCGCTCATTCCCGCAATCCGGGTTTTCAGCGTATCGCCCTCGGAGCGGCTGTGCTGGATGACGGTCCGGTTTTCCATGACCACGACCAGGTAGTGCTGCACGCCCGGGTGGCGGAAATAATTGGTGAACTTCACCGCCAAATCCCGCCGCGTGCTGGTGGGCGAGATGACCTCCACCACGATGACCGGGTTGGGCGCGATCAGGCTGCCTCGCGGGATGCGCGCGCCGCAATTGACGAGCGCATCGGGCTCGAAGATAGTCGCATCGTCGACCTTAACCGCGAGGCTATCGACGAATGCCCGGCACGGAAGCCTGGCCTCGGAGACGGCCGCTTCCAGAGCTTTGGCAACCTGAAACTTCACGTGGCCATGTTCTGCGCGCTCGGGCGCCATCGCCACGATCTGGCCGCCGATGAGCTGATACCGCCCTTCGTCTTGGGCCTCCGCCCATTCCAGGAAGGCTTCGGCGGACATGGTTTCGCGTTTCGGGGCTGCCGTCATAGAAACATTGTACCATAACACTGGCGCGGGCGGCAAAAGATCGCGGCCTGCCGCCATGGCGTCCAAAGCACCCAAGCTGTGGTGGAACCTCGCAATGTACTGAAACTGTTACGGAGTTCTCAACCCAAGCAAAGCTATAACGGGCAGCGGCCGATTGCGGCCGGGAGTTGCCGCGGCGGGGTTGTGTAATGACTGGGACGCTTTATTCCTATTGGTCGCCCGCGCTGCTGTTCACCAACATGCTGCTGCTGTTCCATTTGATCGGCGCGACGGCGGTTGGGCTGCTGCTCGGCTACGAGCGCTCCTATCACGGCCGGGCGGCGGGCATGCGGACCTATGCGCTCGTTTGCGTCACCTCGACCATGCTGACCGTCATCAACGGCTACCCCGCCCATTGGTACGGCGGCATGCTGGGAGCGCAGCCCGCAGGTGCTGGCGATCCGACCCGCGTCATCCAGGGGATTATGACCGGCATCGGCTTTCTGGGCGCCGGCGTTATCATGAAGGAAGGGTTCACCATCCGCGGACTCTCCTCGGCGGCGTCGATCTGGGCGACGGCCGGGATCGGCGTCATCATTGGCGTGGGTTTCTATGGTGCCGCGATCAGCGCCACCGGGATTGCGCTGATCGCCATGACGGCGCTGGGGCGGCTTGAGAAGATCCTGCCGCATCTAACCGTGCTGCATCTGACGCTAGTCTATCCCTGCGAGCGGATGGCCTCGACGGACGAGGTGCGCGAGCGCCTGCGCGCTCACGGCTTCGAGGTGATCGACTGGTCGTTTCAATACCACGAGGAGAAGCAGCAGTTCCAGTACGGCCTCGTGCTGCAATCCTTCGGTCCTTCCCGCTCGCACGACCTGGTTGGCGATCTGGCGGGGGCGACGGAGGTGAAGGAGTTCCGCCTGTCGCCATCGCGGGCATAAACGTTCGCCGCAACTGCCACTCAAGGCGTATTCTCCTGACGCCGGCTCCGCGAGCGAGAACGCTACTGCCGGCGGGCGAACTTCCGGACCTGCGGGCAGCTCAGCGCCTTGAGCTTGCCGCCTTCGAATTCGGCGACGATTTTTTCTTCTTCCATTTTCGTGGCCCACCACCAGTACCGGCCGTCCTCTTCGCCATCCGGCTCTCCGAACTGGAAGTAGGCCTCGCTTATGGGATCGCCGGCTTTCAACTCCCGGCAGCGGGAGACAGGGTCCGCCCAACGGCCGCAATTGTGCCGGGCGTAGCAGGAGCGGGTGACGCAGCGGTCCGCGGCGTTTGCAAATCTGCCGCCGATATAGGGGCAGACGGCCTTGCGGACGCCGGTGCTCACGGCGGCCGGGAATCTCGACTGCGCCACTCCAACAACCGCCAGGCCGCACAGCACGCACATGCCGA
>PMBZ01000156.1 GCA_003153975.1 Hyphomicrobiales bacterium | reverse complement strand
CGCTTGCGGATATGGACACCTTAGAGTGGCAAGCTCGCCAAGGCGAGCTTGTGTGGGAGAGGGACAGGGTGAGGGGAGCTTCCCTCCGTTCAAGCCACCATCGGGCGTTAAGTTCGCTCATCTGCCCAACTCTTAAATTTAATAGCGAAGCGAAAGACATGGCACGCCGCAAAGGCAATGAAATTAACGGCTGGCTTATCCTGGACAAGCCGCAAGGCCTCACCTCGAATCAGGCGCTCGGCCGCCTGAAGCGCCTGTTCCACCCCAAGAAGGTGGGGCACGCGGGCACGCTCGACCCACTGGCGACTGGGGTTTTGCCCATCGCTTTCGGCGAGGCGACGAAGACGGTCGCGCATGTGGTCGACTGCGAGAAGACATACGATTTCACCATTCGCTGGGGCATCGAAACCGACACCGACGACGCGGAAGGCCAGCCGGTCAAGACCGGCGATGCGAGGCCCTCGCGCGAGGCCATCGAAGCTGCCCTGCCGCGCTTCATCGGCGATATCATGCAGACCCCGCCTTCCTATTCCGCCATCAAGGTGGACGGCGAGCGCGCTTACGACTTGGCGCGCGATGGCGAGACGGTCGAGCTTGAGGCGCGCATGGTCTCGATCTACGAGCTTGAGATCGTGGAAACGCCGTCACCCGATCTGACGAGGCTTATCTGCGACTGCGGCAAAGGCACCTATGTGCGCTCGATCGCCCGCGATCTGGGCCGCGCGCTCGGCTGCTTCGGCCACATCGCGGCGCTGAGGCGCACCTCGGTCGGCCCATTTGACGAGGGGAACGCGATTTCCCTGGAAACGCTCGAAAGTTTAAGCAATAGTGACGGCGGCCAAGACGCTCTTATGAGCGCGATCAAACCTGTCGAGACGGCGCTGGACGGCATCCCGGCGCTCGCCGTTAGCGGGGACGATGCGGCCAGGCTGAAGCGGGGGCAGTCCATCCTGATAAGGGGCGGAAATGCACCAATCTTGAACGGTCCGGTCTATGCGACCTCGCGCGGGGTCCTCATCGCCATCGGCGAGGTGGAGCGCGGCGAGATGCATCCGATCCGGGTGTTCAATATCCCCGCCTGAAGCCTGATTAAGCGGCTAACTCAAATGGAGATAACCGATGTCGATTACAGCCGAGCGCAAATCCGCGCTGATTCAGGAATATGCCACCAAGCAGGGCGATACAGGTTCGCCCGAGGTTCAGGTCGCCGTTCTCACGGAACGAATCGTCAACCTGACGGAACACTTCAAGACTCATAAGAAAGACAACCACTCGCGCCGGGGGCTTCTGAAGCTCGTCAGTTCGCGCCGCAGCCTGCTCGACTACGTGAAGAGCAAGGACGAAGGCCGCTATCGCGACCTGATCGGGCGCCTTGGCATCCGCCGTTAACGTTCAAGCGAAACATCGCAGGTTCTCCTGAAGAGCGTTCGCGCTCTTCAGGAGGCAATCCGCTGGCACGTTTTTGCCTGCTTCTCATAGCGGCAGGGCAAATTTCCCGTTGATGGATTCCAGATCGAAGGTGGACCGGAATCGGCGCGGACGCTAACGTCGTCCGCATGGAGCTATTTGCAGCAGCTGGAGCCGATCTGCCTTCCGCTGGCGGGCCGGGCGCGAAGCGTCCCCGGGTCGCCAGGACGTTGCGTATTCCGCTTTTCAACTACAAGGTCATTAAGAACGAACGGGCGAAGGTAGCCTTCGCGCCAACGCCGGAGCAGTCGAAGGCGGCCGCCGGCTATGCGCGGAAGGCGCGGGATCAGAAGTTTCTGAAACAGAAGGAAACCGCCGTTCGCGGGCTCTTCATTCAGGAAGTCCTGCAAACGCTTCTGGGTTACACACCTATCGATCCCGCCAATCCCTACACGCTGGCGGTGGAGGAGCAGATCCGCAGCGGCGCGGTGGACGTGGCACTCGGGCATTTCGATGAAACCACCAGCAAGCGGGATATCGTCGCGCCTTTCGAACTGAAAGGCCCCGGCACCTACGACCTCGATCGGATCATGCCGGGGCGTCACCGCAGTCCCGTGCAACAGGCTTGGGACTATGCCGTGGACGCGCCCGGCTCCAGGTGGGTGCTCGTCTCCAATTGCATCGAAATCAGGCTTTACGGGTTCGGCCGGGGGCGGGACGCCTTCGAGCAGTTCGACCTGACGCGGCTCGACGAGCACGAAGAATTCGCCCGCCTCTGGCTCCTGCTTTCGGCGGAACGGTTCCTCGACGGCGCGGCCGAACGCCTGCTGCGGGAAACGGACAACGCTTACAGGGACATCACCGGCGAACTATACAGGCAATACAAGGGCTTGCGCGACCGGTTGATGGAGTTCCTCACAAGCGCCGCCGGAGGCCCCAAGCTTGCGCCGCTCCAGGCCATCGAGGTTGCGCAGAAGATCCTGGACCGCATTCTATTCATCGCCTTCGCGCAGCGAACCGACCTCTTGCCGGACGAGCTTCTCCAGCAAGCCGCCGCCGAGAAAAGTAAATTCCTGCCGCAGCCCATCTGGATGAACTTCCTGGCGTTGTTCCGCGCGGTGGACGGCGGCAACCAATACCTCAACATCGGCGCATACAATGGCGGCCTGTTCGCGCACGATCCGGTGGCCGACACGCTCATTCTGCCTGAAGACCTCGCGCAGGATGTGTCTGGGCTCGGTCAGTGGGACTACCGGCGCGAGGTACCGGTCACGGTTCTCGGCCATCTGTTCGAGCAGTCGATCACCGATATCGAGAAGCTGAAGGCGGAAAGCCGAGGCGAGCCGGTGCCGGCCGTGTCCAAGCGCAAGCGCGAGGGCGTGGTCTACACGCCGGACATGATTACGCGCTTCCTGGTCGGGAAAACCATCGGGCTGACACTCGACGAGCGCCGCGACGCGCTCTGGGCCAAGCATGGCATGAGCGAAGCGGCGGAAGGCGAGCCCGGCCCGGAGCCCGCGCTGGAAACCGCGTTCTGGCAGGATTACCTCGCGGTCTTGCGCGATTTCACCATCGCCGATCCGGCCTGCGGTTCGGGCGCGTTCCTGGTCGCGGCTTTCGACGAGCTGGCGCGCCGCTACCGCGAGACGGTGAACCGCCTGCACGACCTCGGCGTCGAAGCGGGGTTCGACATATTCGACGAGATCGTCACGAAAAACCTTTACGGCGTCGATCTCAACGCGGAGTCGGTCGAGATCACCCGGCTCGCCCTTTGGCTCAAGACCGCGCGGCGCCAGCACCGGCTGCAAAACCTCGAAGCGACCGTCAAAGCTGGCAACAGCCTGATAGACGATGCGGCTTATGCGGACCGGCCGTTCGATTGGCGCGCCGCCTTCCCAGAGGTGTTCGCGCGCGGCGGCTTCGATGTGGTCATCGGCAATCCGCCTTACGTGCGGATGGAATACCTGAAGGCGTTCAAGCCGTATCTGGAAAAGAACTACGTTGTGACCGCCGACCGGGCCGACCTCTACGCCTACTTTTTCGAGAAGGGCGTGCGGCTATTGAAGGATGGCGGGCGTCTCGGCTTCATTTCGTCCTCGACCTTCTTCCGCACAGGTTCCGGCGAGAACCTGCGCACCTTCCTTACCGATGGCGTGGGCGTTGAAAGCGTTGTCGATTTCGGCGATTTGCAGATTTTCGAGGGGGTTACGACCTATCCCGCGATCCTGACCTTGAAGAAGGGTGTGCCGGGCGATGCCGGGACGCTTGCGTTCCTCAATGTGAAGGAGTTGCCGGAGGATTTGGCGAATACGTTCTCGCGGGAAGCGCAAGCCATGCCGCGCGCGCGGCTGGGCGGCGGTTCCTGGCGGATGGAGGACGACTCGCTGGCGAGGCTGCGGGACAAGATCGTGGCGGGCCGGAAGACGCTGGGCGAAATGTACGGCGCGCCGCTGCGCGGGATTGTGACCGGCCTCAACGAAGCCTTCGTGATTGACCGCGCCACCCGCGACCGGCTGGTTGCGCGGGATGCCAGATCGGTGGAGTTGCTCAAGCCGTTCCTTCGCGGGGAGAATGTCAAGCGCTGGCGCGTGGAGAGCGAAGACCTCTGGCTCATCAATACGCCCAGGGGAAAGGTGGATATCGAGCAGTACCCGGCTATCCGCAACCGGCTGCTACCGTTCAAGGCGCAGCTTGAGAAGCGAGCCACCAAGCAGGAATGGTGGGAGTTGCAGCAGGCGCAACTGGCGTATCAGCCCCAATTTGGTGGCACGAAAATAGTGTACCCAGATATCGCCGATCATTCGCGCTTCGCTATCGATAGCAATTCAACGTTCATCGATTGCACAGTATTTATGCTCGATTCAGACGTAGAAATGCTTGTTCCCTATCTGAATTCACGGCTGGCATGGTTTTTCTGGAAGAGTCTGACCCCCGAAATCAGAGGTGGTTTTGTCAGGTTCAAGGCTCAATATGTGTCTTTGATACCTATGCTTCCGTTCGGGGGAAATTCCCCCGCTGAGCTGGGCAAGGTCTGTGTCGATAGCGCAGCCCATCGCTTCAGAATTCAAGCCGAAGTACGGCATCGTATTCTCGATCTGGCCCCGCCCGAGGCGAAGAAGCTTACGGGCAAGCTTGAGAACTTCCACGAGCTGGACTTCGCCGGCTTCCGCGAGGAGGTGAAGAAGGCTTTCCGCGCGGACATTCCCGTCAAGGAGCGCGGCGGCTGGGAGGCGTATATCGCGGAGAAGGGCGTGGAGGTGCGCCGGCTGAGCGGGGAGATCGAGGCGGCGGAGCGCGAGATCGACGCCATCGTGTACAAACTGTTCGATCTGACGGCCGAAGAGATCGCGCTGCTGGAGGCTTCGCTCGCGGGGCAATATTAGCGCGCCGGATCGAAAGTAAAGAAATTGTTCGCGGCGCCTACAGTGCCGCTATGGTTAATAGGAGAAAGGTTAACGCGGGACCGGCATGTTCGAAACCGCTCGAATTAGGTCAAAAAGTCCTCGTTCCGGATCGATTTCCGGGCTTCAAAACTACGGTTAATTATAAAGCGGGATTTGAATTAACCACGGTTTTTGCTTGGGTTGTTTAAAAACGTCATTATACATCAAAAGCATAGACATCTTTACGTTTAGTCAAGACATTTCTGCTGCACTATTCTAATATGGAAAAGCGCCGTTTTTGACCCAGAATGGGCCGTCGGCGCAACCAGTGTGTTAACGTGGCTTCGTATCCTGGAGCGCGGGCGGCGGATTGCAGCCGCTGCCGGCGGGAGAGACTGACGGTAATGCCCCGGCTAGCCGAAGCGGCCGGTGATGTAGTCTTGCGTGCGCTTGTTGGAGGGGTTGGTGAAAAGCTGCTCCGTCGCGCCGAACTCGATCAACTCGCCCAGATACATGAATGCAACGTACTGCGACACGCGGCCGGCCTGCTGCATGTTGTGCGTCACGATGGCGATGGTGAAGTCTTCCCGCAACTCGTCGATCAGCTCCTCGATTTTCGCGGTCGAGATAGGATCGAGCGCGGAGGTCGGCTCGTCGAGCAGGATGACCTCAGGGTGGATCGCCACGGTGCGGGCGATGCAAAGCCTTTGTTGCTGGCCGCCGGACAGGCTGAGCCCGCTCGCCTGCAGCTTATCCTTGACCTCCGGCCAAAGCGCGGTCTTCTCCAGCGCCCATTGAACGCGGGCATCAAGCTCAGGCCTGGGCAGCTTCTCGTAAAGCCTGACCCCGAAGGCGATATTCTCGTAGATCGTCATCGGGAACGGGGTCGGCTTTTGGAAGACCATGCCAATGCGGGAGCGCAGCAGATTCAGGTCCACCTTTGCGTCCAGAATGTTTTCGCCGTCGAACAGAACCTCGCCTTCCGCGCGCTGGCCTGGATAAAGGTCGTACATCCGGTTCAGGATGCGAAGAAGCGTGGATTTCCCGCAGCCGGAAGGGCCGATGAACGCGGTGACCCTCCGGTCCTGGATGGCCATATTGACGTTTTTGAGCGCCTGGGCCTGCCCGTAATAGAAGTTGAGATTGCGAATGCCGATCCGCTCGCCGGAGCTGGGGGCACCGTTGGCCAGACTATTCATGATTTTCCCCTGCGAGAGCTGAGCCAGCGAGCCAGAATGCTCAGAGTGAGAACGGCGACGGTGATAAGCAGCGCGCCGGTCCACGCCAAGTCTTGCCACCGCGTGTCCGCGCTCAGCGCAAACTTGTAAATGACCGCCGGCAGTGTCGATATCTGCCCATCGAGGTTGAAGGTGAAGAACTGGTTGTCGAGCGCGGTGAAGAGCAGCGGTGCTGTCTCTCCGCTGATTCGAGCGATCGCGAGCAGGATGCCGGTTATCATGCCCGCCATTGCGGCCTTATAGGCGACATGGCGTATCACGAGGGCACGCGGCAGGCCTATGGCGCTGGCGGCCTCCCTAAGCTGGTTCGGCACCAAGAGCAGCATGTTCTCGGTGGTGCGCACCACGGTGGGTACGACGAGCACGGCGAGGGCGACCGCGCCCGCGATGCCTGAGAAGTGGCCCATGGGCCGGACCATCAGGCTGTATACGAACAGGCCGACCACGATCGACGGCGCGCTCAGGAGAATGTCGTTGATGAAGCGCACCACGGAGGCGATCCGCGTGTGCCGGCCATATTCGGCCATGTAGGTTCCCGCCAGGATGCCGATAGGCGTGCCGATCACCGTTCCAAGGAACGTGAGGATGAGGCTGCCTACAATGGCGTTCCGGAGGCCGCCGCCAGTTGCGCCAGGGGGCGGCATGTCCTCGGAGAAGACACCCAGGGATAGGTGTCCCACGCCGCGGTAGATCAGCGTGCCTAGGATAATGAACAGCACAGCGATGCCGAGCGCCGATGCCGACCAGCATAGCCCCATGACGAAGATATTGCTAAAGCGGCGGCGGCGATATTTTGCGAAATCTCTTGCCATTATGAACCCGCCGATTTCTCAAGGCGCATGAGCAGAAGCCGCGCAAACGCAAGCACGATGAAGGTGATGATGAAAAGGATCAGGCCGAGCGCGATGAGCGAGGAATTATAGAGGTCGCCGGTCGCCTCGTTGAACTCGTTGGCGATGGTGGCCGANNCTAAGCCGGTGCGCATTGCCGATCACGAAGGTGACGGCCATGGTCTCGCCAAGAGCCCTGCCAAGGCCCAGCATCACGCCTCCGAGCAGGCCAACCTTGGTGTAGGGGATGACTACGTGGCGGACGACCTCCCAGGTCGTGCAGCCGATGCCGTAGGCGGATTCCTTTAGCAGCACCGGCACGGTTTCGAACACGTCGCGGCTCACGGCCGCAATGAAAGGCAGCACCATGATCGCGAGGATCAGCCCCGCCGTCAGCATGCCGATGCCGTAGGGCGGACCGGCAAACAGGCTCGAAAGCACAGGAACGCCTGCGAATGCTGCGATGAGGCCCGGCTGCACGTGCTGCTGGAGGAAGGGAGCGAGCACGAACAAGCCCCAGATGCCGTAAATGATGCTGGGAATCCCCGCGAGCAGCTCGATGGCGATGCCGATCGGCCGGCGCAAGGGCTTGGGGCACAGCTCGGTCAGGAAGACTGCGGCGCCGAGGCCAATGGGAACCGCGATGAGCAGCGCAATAAAGGCGGTAATGAGCGTGCCGCCGATGGGGGCAAGCGCGCCGAACTTCTCGGTAACGGGGTTCCAGGATTCGGTGATGAAAAAGCTGAACCCGAAGGTCTGGAAAGCGAGCGCGGCCCCTGCGACGAGCGAGACGAAGATCGCACCGAGCACAACCAGCACGCCAAGGGCGGAAGCCTTGGTCATCGCCCTGAATATGGCGTCGCCCTGGCCCAGGCGCCTCAATACATCGGCACGGGTGTCACTTGCAGGGGTAATCACGGTCTCGTGCAGCGTCACGTCAACCACGGCCTTAACCCAATTTCACTTATCAACGCGCGAAATTATAAGATAGGACTGGCGATTGCCAGTCCTATCGAGGGGCAACTAGTGGGTGGGCTGCTGCCAGACCGGCTTGCCGTCCGAGCCCTTGATCTCGCTCCAGCGCGATTCGACGAGCTTCTTCACGCTCTCGGGCATCGCGACATAATCGAGTTCCTCGGCAGCCTTGTCGCCGCCGGCGTAGGCCCAGGCGAAGAACTTGAGCGCCTCGCCGGCGGCGGCGGCGTCCGGCACGCTCTTCGGCATCATAATGAAGGTCGAAGCGGAGATCGGCCACGCACCAGCTCCGGGCTGGTTGGTGATGATGAGGTAGAAGCCGTCCGAGTGCTCCCAGTCCGCGCCGGCCGCAGCGGCCTGAACCGAGGCGCCGTTGGCTTCGACGGCCTTGCCGTCCTTGTTCACCATTTTCGTGCTGGTGAGCTTGTTCTGCTTGGCATAGGCGGTTTCGACATAGCCAATCGAGTTCTTGGTCTGCTGAACGTTGTTGGCAACGCCCTCATTGCCCTTGGCGCCGATGCCGGAGGGCCATTCCACGGAGGCGGCGGAGCCGACCTTGGACTTCCAATCCTCGCTGACCTTCACAAGGTAGTCCGTGAAGTTGAAGGTGGTGCCCGATCCGTCGGAGCGGTGCACAACCGCAATCGCGGCGGAGGGCAGGGTGACACCTGGATTGAGCTTCTTAATCGCGGCGTCGTCCCAGGTCTTGATTTCGCCAAGGAAAATCTTCGCGAGCGTAGGGCCGTCGAGGGTGAGGTCGTTCGGCTTGATGCCGTCGAGGTTCACGACAGGGACGATGCCGCCCATGACCATCGGCCACTGGATCAGGTCGCCGCCGGCCACGCGCTCCTTCTCGGTAAGGGGCTTGTCGGTCGCGCCGAACGTAACGGTGCGGGCCGTAATCTGCTTGATGCCGCCGCCGGAGCCGATGGACTGGTAGTTGAGGCCGTTGCCGGTCTCCTTCTTATAGGTATCGGCCCATTTGGCGTAAACCGGGTAGGGGAAAGTTGCGCCCGCGCCGGAGATGTCGGCCGCAAGAGCTGGAGCCGATGCGGCCGCAACCAGGATCGCGGCGCCTGCGAGAAGCGGCTTGATGGAGAATGTCACGCTTTTAGCTCCTTCAAATGGGGCTTCGGCCCCGCTAACGAATGTGCAATGACTTGGCGAAGCTAGACCCAGCATGTAACACCACAAAGACAATGGATGCGTTTGATGCGTAATGGTAATTTTCTGAAAATGACAGGAGCACGCCATTTCGTGTGACAGGGTTTCCGCGCGGCATGCCAGGGGGAGCAAGCTTGCTTCCGCCAATGTTTCCTGCTTGCGCGCTGGTTGGCACAATGAGCGGGCGAATCACCCCTCACCCTGCCCCTCTCTCCATGGGAGAGGGGTCGGTGTTGCGCGCTCCGAGCGTCATTCAGGCGTCCCTTCTCCCATGGGGAAGAAGGACAGAACGAGGGGAGATTCCCTCGATCATTGTGGCGCCAAGCTTCCGGCGACTCCCACGCTTGAAGCCCTATGCGGTCCCAGGCGAACTGCACCGGACCATGAAAGCGTTAAGCCAGTCCGAATGGGTTCTTGACCGTCACGGCCGACTCGGCTGCCGCAACCGTAAGTGGCAGATCGGACCCGCTTTCCAGCTCTTTTATTATCGCCTCAAGCAGGGTTTTGAGGGCTTTGGCATCGGCGAGCCCGGCGCGGTCCCTGGTTATTTGCAGCGAGCCGTAAATTGCAACGCGATCCTCGCGGTTTTCGATCTTGAGGCTCCCGATGGCGATTGCGTCGCTCTCGTTCTTGAAAGGGGAGAAGCTCATCGTCTGCCCGGTCCTGAAGCTTGCTGTCCGGCCTCCATTGTGTGGAGGCGGCATCCAAAATGGGGCGTTGGACCCGGCAAGTCCATGGCGTGCCGCTTCACGTCCGCACTGGCCTCAGGGAAGACATCGACGCTGATTCTGCTCTCAAGCTCCGAGATGGAAATGGGTTCCCAGCTCTGGCTTCCGTCATTGGGCGCGAAATAGGCACCGGCCAGCTTGCGGGACGGAAGGTAGACGGCCTTGAAGATATGGGTTGGAACCAGCACGCGCCCCTTGAGGCTTCGCAGTTCCGCGCCCAGGAAGGCTGGCCCCGTGACCACGTAGGCATCGCCTTCCGAGAGCGCGAGGCTGCGCACCGCGGACTCGATGCCTTCCCAAAGTACCTCGTTGTTGCAAGGCTCCTGGGGGATCATGTTTGCCAGCGAGAAGGATTCTTCCTGCGCCTCGATCGTGGACATATCCCCGTTCGGCGCCATATGGCCGCGGTCGAAGCCGCTGCGGCGATAATCGGCAAGCTCCGAACGCAGATCCGCGGGCAGGCTTGGCTCTTCATGGAAGGCGTCCGAATGAAGCCGCGACAGGCCGCGCGCACGCTGGATGCGGCCCGCTGTCAGATGCTCGGCCGACCAAAGCGGGGTGCGCGCGATGCCGGAATAGAGGAGCGCGATTTCGGAAAAGCAGACGGGGCTTGTCTGCTCCGCAAGCTTCGGGTTCTTGAGGATGGGTGCCGCGCCCAGATAAAGCTGGGACTGGCAATTTGTCTCCGCAGCATGCAGCGGCCGGACCAAGGAAACAAGAAGGACGAATAGAAAAGCAACGGACCAGGACAGGCGAGGCATAATCGTTTCCCCAATCGGACTTGTTCATCTGCAAGTCCAATTGGGGTATACGATTTGTCAGCAGCGGTTTGAAAATCCTC
>PMBZ01000027.1 GCA_003153975.1 Hyphomicrobiales bacterium | reverse complement strand
GATAAGAGACGCTGCCGCAAACGGCCTGTAAGCCCGCTCACTGCCTGATGCCGCCGTCAGCACCGGCCGGCCCGTTGCTTAACGGGCGGTTGATTTGGCGTAGGACGCTGTCATGGTAAATGCCGGCTTGGTAAACGGCGGTGCTTGACGTGTCTGGATGCCGAATTTCTGCGGATCTTTCCGCGTTTTGGGCCGTTTTCTGCGTTCCCAGAATCCCCTTAAATATACTCGCAATTCGCGTCTTAACCAATTTTGTGTACAATACGGAATATTTGCCGCAATATTTTTCAAGTCACATCAACGTCTTATCGCGCCGCCCCTGTGCTTAACGCTTCCTCAAGGCGCCTCTGCTATATTAGTTCAAAATGCAGAGGCGCCGGAATCCACCCAAAATGGCAAAAGTCAGCGTTAATAAATGCTCAACAGGCAGGCCGCTTAAGGCGCGTCACCGCCCCAGCATGAACTTGATCATGCGCTCGGCGATCTGTCCGAAGGGCGGGCGCAACAGCGCTGTGCCGTTGATCGGGTTTTGCAGGAACACG
This sequence comes from Hyphomicrobiales bacterium, assembly GCA_003153975.1. Lineage (GTDB taxonomy): Bacteria > Pseudomonadota > Alphaproteobacteria > Rhizobiales > Rhodomicrobiaceae > Rhodomicrobium. The sequence goes on along the minus strand of PMBZ01000027.1, from coordinate 47,060 downwards.
GCCTTGCGGTGCGAGAAGGTTTCGAAGCCGAACTCGCCGTGATAGGCGCCCATGCCTGACGGCCCGACCCCGCCGAAGGGCAGGCTGTCGGCGGCGACGTGCAGGAGCGTATCGTTGACGGTGACGCCGCCGGAGACGGTCCGGCTCAGCACCTTCTCCCGGCTTACGCGGTCGGGGCCGAAGAAGTAGAGGGCGAGCGGCCGGGGCCTCGCGTTCACATAGGCGATGGCGTCGTCGAGCGTGTTGTAGGAGACGATGGGCAGGATGGGGCCGAAAATCTCCTCGCGCATGACGGCGAGATCGTCCGGCGGATCGATAAGGAGCGTGGGCGCGATCTTGCGTTCTTCGGGGGCAAGGGTTTCGTTCGCCGGGTTGATTTCGACGATGCGGACGCCCTTCTGGCGGGCTTCCTCGATATAGCGGACGATCCGCCCGTAATGGCGGGCATCGATGATGGAGGTGTAATCGGGATTGGCTTTAAGCGACGGATAGAACTTGGCGATGGCGTCCTGGAGGTGGCCGATGAAGGCGTCGCGGCGCTGCTGCGGCACGAGCACGTAGTCGGGCGCGATGCAGGTCTGGCCGGCGTTCAGGAGCTTGCCCGAGGCGATGCTTTCCGCGGCCGTTGCAAGCGGCGCGTCGCCCGCCAGGATGCAGGGCGATTTGCCGCCTAGCTCCAGGGTCACGGGCGTCAGGTTGTCCGCGGCAGCCTGCATGACACGGCGGCCGACCGCTGTGGAGCCGGTGTAGAACAGATGGTCGAAGGGCAGGGCGGAGAAGGCCGCGCCCGTCTCAGGCCCGCCCAGCACGGTTGCCACCTTTTCTTCGGGGTACAGCCGGGCCAGGAACGAAGCGAGGTATTCGGAGGTGCGCGGCGTCAGCTCGGACGGCTTCAGCATGACACGGTTGCCAGCCGCAAGGGCGGCGATCAGCGGCACCACGGCGAGATTGAAGGGGTAGTTCCATGGGCTGATAATGCCTATAACGCCCAGAGGCTGATAGAGAATGCGGCCGGCGGCGGGAAGCAGTTCCAGGCCCACAGGAACGCGTTTCGGTTTCATCCAGAAGGACAGATGCCGCAGCGTGAACCGGGCGGAGGCGAGCACCGGCCAGATGTCGGCCAGGAGCGTCTCGTGGCGCGAGCGGTTGCCGAAGTCCGCCGAAATCGCGGCCGCGATGGCGTTGGACTCGTTCTTGACCGCCTCCATCAGCTTCTTGATGTCGGTCTTGCGCTGGCGGAGCGTTGGCGGCCCCGCGCGCAGGAAGTCCTCGCGCTGCATCGCGAGCGTTCCGGCGGGGTTCTGGTCTGCCTGGAGGCGGACGGCTTCGATTGTGGTCATGGCGGCTTCCTCCAGCGGTCACATCGATAGCGAGCCTTCGCGGAAGGCGGTCCGGTCGAGCCATGCGTTGATCAGCACGGGTTTGCCCGCCTTTGCGGCTGCCTTCGCGCGCGCGAGCGCCTCCGGAACCTCCGCGTTACTCTTGACAAGTATGCCCTCCGCGCCGAAGCCCGCCGCCACCTCATGATAGGCGCTGCGGGCCAGCGTGGTGGCCACATCGTCTTTTAGCACTTTCACCTGTTCCCGCGCTATCTGAGTCCAGCATGCATCGTTACCCACGACCGCGATAATGGGGATGCCGTGCCGGACAAAAGTGTCGAACTCGGCGATGCTATAGCCCAGGGCGCCATCGCCGAAAATGGCCCAAATCTCCGCGCCCGGCCGGCAAAGTGCCGCGCCAAGCGCGAAGCCGCCGCCAACGCCCAGCGTGCCGAAGGGGCCAGGGTCGAGCCAGCCAAGCGGCCCCCGGGGCCTCAGGATGTAGGATGCCGTTGCGACGAAATCGCCGCCATCCGCGACAAAGATGGCATCGTCGCTGGCGGCAACATCGACGGCCTTCAACAGCGCGATGGGGTTGACGAACTCGCCTTCCACCTTGGCCTGCTCCGCGATCCCGGCTTCCCGTGCCGCGTCCCGTGCGTGGAGGCCGGCGATCCAATCCTGCCAGCGGGAGGTTGAGCCGTGGGCCTCGCCCGCGAGCTGGCTCAGGAAAAGGCCGGCGTCGCCGATCGCGGCGATGTCCGGCGTGCGGTTCAGCCGCGCTTCCTTGCGGCTGCGATTGGCGGCGATCAGAGTGGCTGAGCGGCGTACATGGCCTCCGTAGTCCAGGCGGAAATCGCACGGCACGCCTGCCAGGATCACGCAGTCGGCTTCTTTCAAGGCTTCGCGGCGCTTGTGCCGGAGTTGCAGCGGGTGCTGGCGCCCAAGCAGGCCCCGCGCCATGCCCGACAGGTAGACGGGGATGCCAAGCCGCGAAATGGCGCCGGCGGCGGCGTCGGGATTGCCCCCCGCTGAAAGCGCCTGGCTGCCGATGATGGCGATGGGGCGTTTCGCGTGAGATAGTGCCTCGGCGGCGGCGGAAACGCTTGCGAGCGGCGCGGCGGGCGTGCCGGCCTGGCGGGGCTTATGCGGCTTGGTGGCGGCATTTCCGCCGAACATGCTGGCAAGATGGCGCTCGATATAGAAGCGCAAGATGCGGCCCATAATGCCGGCGCCTTTGCTGGCGGCAGCGCCATACCATTGGCGCACAAGCGCTTCTTCGTAGAGGATGTCGACGGGGCACTCGACGAAGGCCGGCCCCTGCACTCCCGAGCGCGCGGCGGCGAATGCGTCCGCCACGGCGGGGATCAGATCGCGCACGCGGCGGATTCGCCTGAGAAATTTCACGTTCGGCGCCGCGATCGGATGCTGGTCGATATCCTGTAACGCGCCGCGCCCTTGCAGAAGCGTTGGCGCGGCCCCGCCCAGCAGCACCACGGGCGATTGCGCCATTTGCGCATTCTTGAGCGCCGTGACGGCATTCGTCACCCCTGGGCCGGCAGTCACGGCGGCCACGCCAGGAATGCCCGTCAGCCGCGCGGCTGCATCGGCGGCAAAGACGGCGGCTGCCTCGCCGCGCGTATCCACGACGCGGATGCCGCGCGCCTTGGCGCCTGAAAGGATTGGCGAAATGTGCCCGCCGCAGAGCGTGAAGAGCAGCCGCACGCCCTGGGCCTCAAGCGCCGCGGCGACCGCATCGCCGCCATGCGCGGCCGGTTCGATATCCGCCTTCATCGTGTTTCCCCATCCCTCAGCGCACGGTAGTCGACCTTGCCCACGCGAGTCCTTGGGAATTCGCTCCGGAATTCGATGCTGCGCGGGCAAGACCACTTTATCAGTTGCGACCGGCAATGCGCGATAAGCTCCCGCTCCATCGCGGGTGAGCCGGGCGTGCCGTCCTTGAGCACCACGAAAGCCTTGACACGCTCGACCTGCTGGGGATCGGGCACGCCCACCACGCAGGCCTGGAGCACGGCCGGATGCTTTTGCAGCACCGCCTCGGCCTGGGCAGGGAAGACGTTGAAGCCCGACGATTTTATCATCCGCTTGAGCCGGTCGGTGAAATAGAAGAAGCCGTGCTCGTCCATGCGGCCGAGGTCGCCGGTATGCAGCCACACGCGGCCGTCCGCATGGGTTTGCAAGGCCTGGGCGGTCGCTTCGGGATCGTTCAGATAACCCATCATGAGGCACGGTCCGGAAAGGCAGATTTCGCCCTCGCCGCCCGGCGGAAGCTCCTCCTCCGTTCCCGGCTTGCATATCTTGGCCAGCATATCGGGGAGCGGCACGCCGATGCTGCCTTCGCGGTATTCGTCGAGCGGCATGGCCATGATGCCGCTCACCGCCTCCGTGAGGCCGTAGCCTTCGCGCAGTTTTACGCTGCCGCCGCGTGCGGCCACGAGGCTTTCAAAGTTTTCCTTGACCGCGCGGGGCAGCTTGTCGGCGCCGCAATAGGCCGCCCTGAGGCAATCGAGGCTCGCCTTTTTCAGCGACGGATCGCGGGCCAGCGCATCGTATAGCGTGGGCACGCCGACGATCAGCTCCGGCCGCTTGCGGCGGATCAGCTTGGCCGCGATTTCAGGGGTAAAAATGGGCGCAAGAACTGCCCTTCCGCCTTTCATGAGGGTCGCGTTCACGCACACGGCAAGGCCGAAGCCGTGGAAAATCGGCAGGATGGCAAGCATTGTGCGGCCTGCCCACTCGCTGCCGCCCCAGGCCGCCACCTGTGTGCCGTTGGCGATGAAATTGCGGTTGGAAAGTACGATGCCCTTGGGGGCGCTTGAGGTGCCGCCGGAAAAGAGGATTGCCGCCGGATCGTCCGGCCCTGTCTTGGCGCGGGTGGCTGGCGGATGCCGCTTATCCATGAGCGCTTTCCACCGGACGGCGCGGCTGTCTGCCGGCACCCTGGGAATTTTGCGGCCCTTGGCGATCGCGAACCCCAAGGCCTTGAGCGGCGAAAGATAATCGGGGATGCGGGCAAGGACGATTTTGTCGATTGGGGTGCTGGGCCGGATATGCGCGAAGCTGCCATGGAAGGCGTCGAGCGTCAGCACGATGCGCGCGCCCGTGGCGTTCAGATACTGCTCAAGCTCTGGTGGCGTCGAGAGTGGATGCACCATGGCGGGCACGGCGCCAAGCTTGCTGGCCGCGTAAAACGCGATGATGCCTTGCGGCGTGGTCGGCATGGCGACGAGGATGCGCTCGCCCTGTCCAAGGCCCAGCGCCGCAAGCCCATTGGCGCAAGCGGCGATCTCCCGCAAGAAGTCCGCGTAGGTCCGGGCCGTATCCATGAAATCCCAGGCAATCGCCTCTGGCGCCACCCTGGCGGATGCCGCCACCGCCTCGTAAAGGGTCGTATCCGGATAGGAAAGGCTTGCCGGAACGGTGCCGTACCACCGCAGCCAAGGGCGTGCCGCCGAGGGCGATGCTTCTGAAACCGCACGGCTTCCGTTCGTCTGCAACCCATCCCCAATTCTGACGCCGGCCCGGAAACCCGCACTTGCGGCAGCGGCGCTCAAGGGTACAGGAAACGCCGATTAAGGCATGCCGGTCAAGCGCTGCTTCCGGCCGAACCGCGCTTTTTGTCTAGTACGCCCCGCGGGAAATCCTGACCCATTTGCGGCTGGCGCTNNGTACAGCTTATCCGAGGCAAGTTCGCGTGGCGACGCGTGCGGCCAACGGGGTGCGAACTTGCCTCGGGCTGTACCAGCCGCTTGCGGACTATTTCTTGCCGGAACCGTGCAGCCGCGGCGGGCAGGAGGACGTTGCCGGGGCCGCGGCGGGGAAGGGGGGACGCTCAGTCTCCAGAACCTCCGTGGACCGGCATTCAAGGCGCCACCTGAGCCCTTCGGGCGCCAGTTCGAAATCGACCTTGGCGTCGAGGCTGCTGCTGGTTACGTCGCAGATGACAATCCTGCCAAAGCCTGAGCGGGTGGGTTCGCTGGCGGCAGGGCCGCCTGTTTCGGTCCAGCTCATCACGAAGCTCTCGCAATCCTCCCCGGCGGGCTCAAGGCTCCATTCGATCGCGGCGCGGCCGCTGGCGTTGGATAGCGAGCCGTATTTCCCCGCATTGGTCGCAAGCTCGTGGATGGCCATGCCAAGGGTCTGGGCCGCGGACGCCGATAGCAGGAGCGGCGGGCCGCCGATTTCAATCCGTGTGCCAGCGAGATCCTGGAAGTGCGCGAGTTGGGAGCGTACAAGGTCGGCGAGATTGACGCCCCTCCATTCGTTCTTGACGAGCAGGTCCTGTGCCGCGGCCATCGCCCGGATGCGCTCGCCGAAGCGGGAGACGAAATCGCCGGGACACGACGCCGCCGTTTGCCGCGCCACCGCCTGCACAAGGGCGAGCAGATTTTTCGAGCGGTGGTTCACCTCATGCAGGAGCAGCTCGATATGCTCTTCATAGCGCTTGCGCCCGGTGACATCGGTCACAAGAACGACGACGTTTGCAGGCTTGCCCTCGGCGTTTTTCAAAAGCGAGACGTGCTTGTGCACCCAGATCGGATTGCCGCTCTTGGCGATGTAGCGGTTGACGATCTCAAAAGAGGGAACTTTTTGCTTAACGAGCCTGCAGAGTTGAGCCTTGTTCGCCTCGGCGTCCTCCGGATGGACAAGCTCCCGGAAATTGAGGTTTTCAGCTTCGCCGGCCGTGTAGCCGAGCATCGCCAGATAGGCCGGGTTACAAAGCAGGAAGCGGCCTTTGAGGTTCGCGATTGCGATGCCCGTGGCTGCGTGCTCGAAAATGCCGCGGAAGCGCTCCTCGCTCTCGCGCAGGGCCTGCTCGCTGCGGTTGCGTTCCTGTGCCGCTTGTTTCAGCGCCTCCGAAAGCCCCTCCAGCTCGGGCAACCCTTTGGGCGTTGGCAGGCTGGGATCGCTTAGCAGAAGCCGCGTTTTCCGTTGCAGCCTGGCGATGCGGTGCGTGATGCGGCGCGATATGGCCAGGGCGAAAAGAAGGCTCAGCGCCGATATGCCGCCACCAAGGAAGGCCGCCCAGCGGATCGTGTCCCAGGTCGCCGCCTGCATTTGGGCCTTTTTGACCGCGACGCCGATGGACCAGCCTTTCGAAGTGTGGGCATTCGCCAGCACGATGGGATCGCCCTCAAGCGACACAAATTGGAAAACGCCGTCGCGGGCCATGATATTTCGCCAGCCCTCGGAAGCAAGCCGGCCCGCTTGGCGGTCGTGCGCAGGCACCCGGGCAATGAAACGGCCGCGCTGGTCGGCGATCCCGGCGAGCCAGTTTTGCGGAATCTGCTGGCCGTCGAGCAGGCGCAGATAGGCCTTGGCTTTCATGAGTACGGCAAGTGCCCGGTAGGGCTGCCCATTCTTGAAGATGGGAATCTCGATATTCACAATCCACTCTTCGAGGACTGGCCCGAAAAGAACGCCGGTGAGGCCTATGGAGCCAGTTTCAAACGCGCGCTTTTGCGCCGCGATGGCTTCGGGATGCCGGAAGGGCAGGGGCTGGCCTGGCTGGCTTGCCGTGTTTATAAGCTCGCGGCCCTCCGCATCGGCAACCAGAACCGCGGCGTCCTCGATGGCTTCGAAAGCGCGGCGGGCCTCCACGCCGAATGGCCCGATGTCCTCCTCAAGAAGCGCTGGCGAACGCGATAGTGCGAGAGCCAGCGCCATATGTTTGCCAAGCTCGGCATCGGCGGCGCGGGCAATGGAGCGGGCGGTGTAAAGCAGGCTTGTCCGCTGCGCTTCGCTCGACGCGTGGGCCAGATGCCAGATCACGGCGACGATTACCAGATTGAGCGGTACCGCCAATGTCAGTACGATGGCGGCGAGGCGGGCGGCGATGGTCCAGCCGGTAATGCGCGGCCTCGGGAGCCGCCATTTCAGCCATTTGGCGCGGCCGCGCGCCAAGGCATCCCCAGCATGGTGGCCGGAAGCGCCTGAATGTGGCAGTGGTGGATGCAAACTAATCGCCGCACCTCACGCTAAGATTCCCCTGGGAAGGAAACCTGCTAGCCGCGCAACAGTCTCCTCCGCGCGCAAAGGACAGATGCTGTGAACTGTGCAGGTATAGCTTACCAGCGCGCCGGTGTATTCTAGGCCCGCGTTTTATTGGCTGCTAGGTATTTTTGCCAAGATGCCGTGCCATTGGTGCACTAATGCTGCACCGGAACGAGGTTTTCACACGCGGGCGTTGTCAACGGCAAAGTTCCTCGCGGTGGTTATTTGAAAAGCATGCCCGGATAGGGCGGCGTCCAGGACGGGTATTTTAGCTTCCGGACAACGTTCCGGTGTGGAAATCCTGGTGCTCGCGTGTGCGGAAGAGGCTTTTGGGAAATTGCGAAGCGCATTTTCCAGGTTTAGGGTCTCAAGGCGATGTGGCTGGCAGAGGCGGCACGCCGGGCTGGGTCGCCCGAGGCAAATCCAGTCTTGGGGAATGAGGAGACCGGCGTGACAATCTCCATGGCTTCGTGGTTCGGCGATCTGAACCGGCCCATCGCCATTTATTGCGAGCGCACCGGCGCGGCCTGGGACGCGGAGCCCCTCAACGCGATGTCGAACGTCGCCTTTTTCATTGCGGCATGGGCCGCCTGGCATCTGCGGCGGGAGCAGCCGGATACCGCGTTCCGGGGGCCGATCCAGGCCCTTTGCGCAATTGTTGCCGTGGTAGGTGCTGGCAGCCTGACTTTTCACACCGTGGCGACGCGCTGGGCGGAGTGGGCCGACGTCATCCCGATCCTCGTCTTCATGATGGTTTATTGCTGGCTGATCCTCACGGCTTTTTTCCGCTGGCCGGTTTGGATAAAGGTCTTGTGCTGCCTTGCTTTCTTCGCGGCGACGTTCTTCCTCGAATCCGATGCCTTCGAGAAATTCCTGTGGGGCGGCGCGATGTATCTGCCCACCCTGGTTTTTCTCGCCGCTGCCGGCATCGGCATTTGGCGCTCCGACGCAGGTGCGGGGAGGGCCTTCTTCGCTGCGGCGGGGCTGTTCGCGCTGTCGTTTACGGCAAGGACTCTCGATCAGCCGCTTTGCGGCATGGTTCCGATCGGCACCCACTATTTCTGGCACTTTTTCAACGCGGGCACGCTCTTCCTGCTGCTGCGGACCGTAATTCTCCATGCGCCGGGCGGAGGGCGGGCGGCATCGGCGAAGATTTCCCCGGCGGATGCTTCTCGGGGCTTGCCTGAAAGGGCCGCAGGCGCTAACAGTTCGGTATAAGATGAATTGCCAATTGGGAACAAGTTCATGAAAATGGTCTTCCGCGCCCTGGTTTTGGGCTCCGCGATTGCATTCGCGGCAAGTGCGGCATCCGCGCAAGATACGCAAACCACGACACAAAATCCGTTTGGCCAGGGGGCACAGGCGGGGACCGGCGATACGGCTGGGAAGAAAAAAACGCGAGTGGCGGCGGCGCCGGCGGCCGGTCAATTCGCGAGCGAGGCGGAGGCCAAGGCGCACTGCCCAGGAGATACCGTGGTGTGGGTGAATACCGGCACGAAGGTTTATCACCACGCGGGCTCAAGCGCGTACGGTACGACAAAGCGCGGCACCTACATGTGCGAGAAGGATACCGCTGCCGCCGGGTTTCGCGCCGCCAAGAATGAAAAGCGCAAGTAGGCGAAGGCTTGGGTACACCAGAACCGGCGGCCGGCCGCTTCAAGTACGTAAATCGAGTAGAAGAAACAAACCTCGTGCGTCCGCGTTCAGATAGCGCGGCGAACTGGGTGGGCCATATTTGCGGCAGGGCGATTTCCAAATCGAGCCCGGAAGCGGCGTTGCTCCTGAGCGTTTAGGGGCCGCGCCAGCCTGTCCAACCTAGCTGGCTTGCGCGGCAGGAATTACTTTATCCTGCGTGCGATTTGCGCTAGGGCTCTCTCAGGTCAACAGGTGTAGGGGCACGCGCGCCATGTCCGGGCTGGATGGAGACAAAGGCGAAGTTCACGCGCCGCAAGACCGGGCGCCTTACCGGCTGGTTCTGGGCTTTGAGCGCGTTGGGCTTGTCGCGCTGAGAACGCCCATTTTCTCCGCCATGATCGCCGTTGCCTTGTGCGTGGTGGCGGCTTTCGGGGTCGGAAGGCTCAAGGTCGACGACTCGCTCAGCACGCTGTTCCGCTCGAACAATGCCGAGTTCACGCACTTCGAGGAATTCTCGAAGCGCTTTCCGTCGAACGAATACGACGTGCTCATGGTCGCCGAGGGCGACAGCCTTATGAGCCGCGATACGATTGAAAAGCTGCGCGACCTCGTCACCGAACTCCAGCTTATCGAAGGCACGCGCGGCGTGCTTTCGTTGTTTTCCGCTCGCACGCCGCCCGAAAATGGCAACCTGCCTGGGCCGCTTTTCCCGGCCGACCTTCCGGAAGGCGCGGAATACGATGCGCTGGTGCACAAGGTGCTCGGCAACGAGATCATCCGGGGCAAGCTGATTACGGAGGATGGCAAGCTCGCCCTTGTCGTTATCGCGCTCGATCCAGCGGTTGCGAACGGCTCGGGCGACGCCAAGGTCGTCGCGGCCATCCGCAAGGCGGCCGCCGAGAATCTGGAGGGAACCGGGCTCAAGGTCGAGCTGACCGGCGTGCCCGTCATGCGCCTTGAGATCCGCAACGCGGTCGAGCGCGACGAGTTGCTCTACAACAGCATCGGGTTCGCCGCTGGCTGCCTGATCGCGATCGTGTTCTTCCGGCGCATGTCCTTCATGATCGTCGCGGCCGGGCCGCCGCTGATCGCGATCCTGCTCGCGCTAGGCACGCTGGGCTGGCTCGATTTCAGGCTCAATACGTTCCTGAATGTGATGACCCCGCTCATCATGGTCATCAGCTTTTCGGACAGCATGCAGCTCACATTCGCGGCGCGCGACCGGCTGATCGCGGGCGAGAGCAGGCACAAGGCTTTCCGTCAGGCCATCCTCGTGGTTGGGCCTGCCTGCGTGCTGACCCATGCGACTGCGGCGATTTCCTTCGTGGCCCTGCTGTTCTCCGGCTCGGAGATGATTAAAACTTTCGCCCAGGCAGGTATCATCTCCACGGTGATCGCGCTGTTCACGGTGATAACGCTGCTGCCGCTCCTGGGCGTTTTGCTGGTGCGGCGCGAGGAAGTCTTTGCCGCGCGTATCAAGGGAGCCGACCGCGGCGTGGACTGGCTGCGCGCCTTCTGCAACTGGATCGCATTGCGCGTCGTGGCCCGGCCCGGGATTTATAGCCTCATCAGCCTGGTTGTCATCATGGGGCTTGGGGCGACCTACGCGAACCTCCATGCACGTTACCGGCTTGCGGATCAGGTGCCGAACAAGCAGCAAGCGGTGGCCGCCAGCCATCAGCTCGATGCGAAGCTTACGGGGTCGAACCCTATCGCGGTGCTGATCGATCTGCCGCAGGACGCCTCGCTTTACGAACCCGTGTCCCTCGCCGTTCTCGATGAGGTGCACACGATCATGGAAAGGCAGCCGGGGGTCGGGAATGTCTGGTCCGTGGACACGCTCAGGCGCTGGCTCGCCGGAAAACTCGGCAAGACGGATATCGCCACTCTGAAGCAATATGTGGGTTATCTGCCCGAGAGCCTGTCGCGGCGGTTCATTTCGGAAGACCAGCGCTCGACGGTTGTCGCCGGTTATGTCCCCGACATAGATGCAAGTCAGCTTCGCCCAATCGTCGGGGAAATTGAAAAGGCACTGGATGTCGTTCGCACCGCGCATCCCCGCTACCGAATATCGGTGACAGGGCTTTCCGTGATCGCGGCGCAGAATAGCGAGAGCATGATCGAGCGGCTCAATACGGCCTTGACCATCGAGATCGTATTCGTCGCAGCCTTCATCGGGCTCGCGTTCCGCTCGGCTATCGTGATGCTGGCGGCGATTTTGCCCGCGATTTTCCCGATCCTGGCCTCGGGCGTGCTCCTCTGGGTTCTCGGGCGCGGGCTGCAATTCGCGAGCATTGTCGCCCTGACGGTGTCTTTTGGGCTCGGGCTAAGCGCCACCATACACTTCCTCAACCGGCTGCGCCTCGAAGACCGGCCAGACCAGGACGCGGGGATTGGCGTGGCGCGCGCCACCGTTCTCATGGGGCCGCCGCTGATCTTGACCACCGTCGTGCTGGCGTGCGGCCTTGCCGTGACGGTGCTTTCGGATCTTCCGTCGCTCAGGCTGTTCGGTTGGCTTTCTGCCTTCGCAATGGTCGCCGCGCTCACAGCAGACCTACTTATTTTGAGGCCAACGATTATGTTTCTCTTGCGGACTTGGCGGGGTAATCGTCACAGGGCGCAAAAACCGGAAATGGAACCAGCCGGCTAGGCCGTACATCACTTAAGCGGCTGGTTGCAGATCTACTTATCGATCAACATTAGGTAAGGAGACCCCCCCAGTGAATGTGCAAAACCTACGGATTTCAAAAGCGGTAAGCTTGTGGAAGGTTGCTGGACTGGCGCTGATGGCCGCCGCGTTTCTCGCCCCCGAGGCGAGGGCGGAGGGCATCGCGGGCTCGTGGAGCGGAGGCGGCGTGGTCGTCTTTTCAGACGGGCACCGCGAGCGTGCCAGGTGCCGCGCCCATTATTCTCAGTCCGGCCGCTCGGCCTCGCTCAACGGCGTTTGCGCGACAGCCTCGGGAAGCGTGGACCAATCCGCCGAGCTGCGCCAGACAGGGCCGAACAGCTATTCTGGATCGTTCTATAACTCGTCGTTCGGCATTCAGGGCAGCATTCACGTCAGCGTTCACGGCAACAGCCAGAGCGTCTCGCTCAGGGGCGGCGGCGGGTCCGCTTCGCTGTCGCTGCACCGCTAAAAGCCTGGGACAATGGCTCCGTACCGGGGCGCTGGATGTCCGGCGTCCCGGACTTGTTGCCCGGAGAGCCTGCTTGCCGTCCGCTTAGTCTGCGTGACTGCTGGGGCCATCCGAAGGGCCGTTGAGACCGGCGATTTCCATGCGCGGCAAAGGGGGGGCGCGCGCATGGCGATCCCGTATCGACTGCATCTGACCTTTCTGGTGCAAGCCGGGCGGACCGGGGCATTTGCCGATGCCTGCGCTGAGCTTGGCGGCAAAACCACGCTCATAAAGCTGCCGCGCAGGCACTCGACGTATGACGGCGCCCATGTTCAGGGGCGGGCCGGGACGCCCACGGCCGCAGCGCCTCAAATATCCAGCGCCTCGGGCTCCGCGAAGGCGGCGCGATCCTGAATGAAGCGGAAGCGCGCCTCGGGCTTGTTGCCCATGAGCTGCTCGACGATATCGGCCGCCGCCGCTTCATCGGCCTCCCGGTCCAGGCCGTTCAAATCGCCGCTGCGGCCGGTAATCTCCACCCGCAATAAGGTGCGCTTGCTTGGGGCCATGGTCGTTTCCTTGAGCTGGGCAGGCATCATCTCGCCCAAGCCTTTGAAGCGGCTCACTTCGAGCTTTCCGCGGCCGTTGAAGACACTGGCCTTGAGTTCGGCTAAATGGGCGTCGTCGCGGGCGTAAGCGGTCTTGCCGCCCTGGCTCAGCCTGTATAGCGGCGGCACGGCGAGATAAAGGTGCCCGTTGCGGATCAGCTCCGGCATCTGGCGGTAGAAGAAGGTGATGAGCAGCGATGCGATATGCGCGCCGTCCACATCCGCGTCGGTCATGATGATAACGCGGTCGTAGCGCAGCTCGGTGTCCTTGTACTGCTTGGCGACGCCGCAGCCGAGCGCCAGCGTCAGGTCGGACAGGAGCTGGTTCTGGGCGAGCTTGTCCCGTGAAGCGCTGGCGACGTTGAGGATTTTGCCGCGCAGGGGAAGAATGGCCTGCGTGGCCCGGTCGCGCGCCTGCTTGGCGGAGCCGCCAGCCGAGTCGCCCTCGACGATGAAGATCTCGGTGTCGTCCTTGGCGTTCTTCGAGCAGTCGGCAAGCTTGCCGGGCAGGCGCAGCTTGCGCGTGGCGCTCTTGCGCTGGGTTTCCTTCTCGCGCTTCTTGCGCAGGCGCTCCTCGGCGCGCTCGATCACAAACTCCATGAGGCCGTTGGCCTGCTGCGGCGAGGCCGTGAGCCAGTGATCGAAGGCGTCCTTTATCGTGTTCTCGACGATGCGGGCGGCCTCGGCGGAGGAAAGCTTGTCCTTGGTCTGTCCCTGGAATTCGGGCTCGCGGATGAATACGGAGAGCATGATGGCCGACGAGACGAGAATGTCGTCGGCGGTGATCTGCGCCGCGCGCTTGTTGTTCGTAAGCTCGCCATAGGCGCGCAGCGATTTGAGCAGTGCGGCGCGCAGGCCTTGCTCGTGCGTGCCGCCTTCGGGTGTCGGGATGGTGTTGCAGTAGGACTGCGTGAAGCCGTCCTCGTCCACGAGCCAAGCGATGGCCCACTCGACGCTGCCATGTCCGCCTTCCCTTTGGACCCGGCCCGCGAACAGGTCTTTGGTGACTGGCGTCAGCCCATCGATGCGCGCAGCCAGGAAGTCCTTGAGCCCGCCGGGGAAATGGAAGACGGCCTTTTCGGGCACGTCCGTGCTTCCTTCCAGCAGCCCCGGCGCGCAGGTCCAGCGGATTTCCACCCCGCCGAACAGATAGGCCTTGGCGCGAGCCATCTTGAAGATGCGCACCGGCCGGAAGTGCGCGCGCTCCTTGAAGATCGCGGGGTCTGGCCGGAAGCGCACCGTGGTGCCGCGCCGGTTGCGGACGGTGCCGAGGTCCACAAGGCCGCCCTGGGGCGTGCCGCTGGCGAAGGTTTGCCGGTAAAGCCGGCCGCCGAGCGCAACCTCGACCTCCAGATGCTCCGAAAGCGCGTTCACCACCGAAACGCCCACGCCATGCAGGCCGCCGCTGGTCGAGTAGACGTTCGAGTTGAACTTGCCGCCCGAATGCAGCGTGGTCATGACGACTTCGAGCGCCGACTTGCCCGGATATTTCGGATGCGGGTCCACCGGGATGCCGCGGCCGTTGTCGGTGACGCACAGCGTGCCGTCCGCCTTAAGCTCCACGTCGATGTAGCTCGCATGCCCCGCCACGGCCTCGTCCATGGCGTTGTCGATCACCTCGGCGAAGAGGTNNGGCTCAAGCCCCTCCAGCACCTCGATATCGGCCGCGGTGTAGCTCTCGCCGGGCTTCTGCACGGGCAGGCGGGCGGCGTTCCCCTTGGGCGTAACGCCTGGGGCCGCGCCGCCGAAAAGGTCCCGTGTCGTGGCTGTATTCTGCTTGCTCATGCCTAATCCTGCCGTTGGCTGCGGGGACGCCCACGCGAATCTCTAACCGGACGCGGAGTGTACAGGTTGCAAGCCGCGCCCCTTTTGGCAAGGCCCTGGAGGTTGCTGCCCACTTCTTCCGCCCCTTGGGACCGGGCGATGCAGCCTTTGGGGCACAACCGGACGGATGGGGGAGGGCGGGGCGGACACAATATAAGATAACAGAGGGAAGGAGCGATATTGAGGCGGCCGCCGTCTGGTGGCGCGAGGTTGCGGCGCCGGAGCGAGCCGCCAGACGGCCGGGCGCGAAGCCCTTTGCCGGGGCGCCCCCCGGACGCGGCGGAATTCTGCTGGCGCGGGTTGCTTTCATCGGCGTGTCATGGGGCGGAGGTAACGTCCGGGGGGGTGAAAGGTTAAGCGCGAGGGCGTTGCTTCATCGAATGCCATCTTAAAGCGATGCGCTTTTCAAAAAGTCTTCCCGCCCGCGAAACGGCCTCCGGAGCGCCTGGGAGTGAACATTGCATTACATCGAGGCATATCCCATGCGAGAGAGAGCATTTCGCCAGGAGGGCGGCGCCACGCGCGCTATTCGAGGCCGTATTTGAGCAAAAGGCGGTAGAGGTTGCGCTCGCTGACGCCCAGAGCGCGCGCGAGCCTTGAGCGGTGCCCCGAATATTTCCGGTGCATGGCCTCGACATAGACGCGCTTGACATCCTCAAGCTTGACCTCGCGCTCGAACGACAGCGTGACCGCGCCGCGCGCTTGGCCCGCGTCCGGCAGTGTCACATGCGGCAGCTTGATCGTGCCGTCGTTGCCGGAAAGGATGATCGCCCGCTCCATGACGTTCCTCAGTTCGCGCACGTTTCCGGGCCAGTCGTATTCGATGAGCGCGCGCTCGGCGGCGGGCGAGAGCTTCTTGAGCACGCGGCGCGAGAAGTCGTGCTTCTCGATGAAGTGGTTCGCAAGCGCCAGTATGTCCTCGCGGCGCTGGCGGAGCGGCGGCACCTTCAACTCGAAGGCGCTGAGCCGGTAATAGAGGTCGGCGCGGAACTTGCCCTCGCGCGCGAGCCCGGCCAGGTCGCGGTTGGTCGCGGCCACGATGCGCACATCGGCGGCAAGATCCCCGGTGCCGCCGACGCGCCGGAACTGCTTGGTCTCGATGACGCGCAGGAGCTTCGCCTGGGCGGCGGGAGAGATTTCGCCGATCTCGTCCAGGAACAGCGTGCCGCCGTCTGCTGCCTCGGCGAGCCCGCGCTTCATGGTGCTGGCGCCGGTGAACGCGCCGCGCTCGTGGCCGAACAACTCGCTCTCGAACAGGTTCTCATGCAGCGTGCAGCAGTCGAGCGCCACGTAGTTGCGGCCCGCGCGCGGGGAGCGCTCGTGGATCTCGTGGGCGATGATCTCCTTGCCTGCACCGCTTTCTCCGTGGATCAGCACCGTCGCGTTGGACTGCGCCACGGCGTTTACGAGGCCCATTAGAGTGTTCATCGCCTCGCTAGTGCCCACCACCACGCCCGGCCTGGCCGCGCGCTGCTGGTCGCGGACGAAGACGTAATCGCGCTTAAGCACCAGGTTCTGGATGGCGCGCTGCACGTTCATCTCAAGCTCTTCCTGCGTGATCGGCTTGGTGAGGTATTCGAACGCGCCTTCCTTGATCGCGCGCACCGCGTTGTTGATGGAGCCGTAGGCGGTGAGCACGATGACGGCGTGGCCCCCGGCCAGCTCCTTGATGAGGTCGAGGCCGTTGGCGTCGGGCAGCCGCATGTCGAGGATGACGAGGTCGGGTTCGTTGAACTCAAGCAGCGCTTGCGCGTCCTTCCAGGATCGCGCGGCCAGCACATTGTAGCCCAGCGATTTCAGATGCTGAGCGATCAGCATTTTCAGCGGGAGGTCGTCTTCGATGACGAGGACGGTGTAGACTGGTGTTTGCATCGCCGCCCATCAAGCCTCGCCCGCGAAAGGCAGGGTTACCGTGAATGTTGCGCCATGACCCGCCTCGGTCTCCGCCCGGATCGAGCCGCCGTGCCGCGTGACGATGGCCTTGCAGATGGTGAGCCCCAGCCCCGTTCCCTCGATGCCGTCCGCGCGTTTCGAGTAGAACGGGTCGAAAATGCGCGGTAGCACGGCAGCGGCTATGCCCCCGCCGGTGTCCTTGGCCTCGATCGACACGCTTCCGTTTTCGATGCGGCCCTTGAGAGAGAAACGGCCGCCGGAGGGCATGGCGTGGAAGGCGTTCTGCGCCAGGTTGAGGATCAGCATGCGCATGTCGCTGTCGGTGGCGAGCACCCGGAGGTCCCTGGGTCCAAGGTCGAGCGCCACTTCGACGCCGATCTGCTCCGCCTCGTAGCGCAGGAGCGAGACCACTTCCGGCACGATGGCGGAAAACGACACGAGCTGCGTGCTCTGGCTCGGCAGTTGCGACAGGTTCAGCAGGCGTTTGGTTATTTCGATGCACTTGTCCACCGCGCCGTCGACCACGCGGAGATAGGAGTAGGTATCCGGATCGAGGCTTTCGCCCTCCGGATGCCGCTTCATGATGAACTGCAAGCCGAGCCGCACCGAGGCCAGGGGATTATAAATCTCATGCGCCACGCCAGTCGCGAGCTGGCCGATCTCCGCGAGCCGCTGCTCCTGCGAGTAGCGCACCTGATCGGTCAGATCGCGGATCGCCTCGATCACGAGCGTGCGGGGCTCGCCGGTGCCGTTCACCGAAAGGCGCGCGGCGGTGATCTCGAACAGTGCTTCCTTCCCGTCCTTGCGCAGGTGCCGGTCGATATATTTGACGGACTGGCCGCCGCTTTCGATCGCCGCGAACGGGCAGGTGACGAGGGTGGGCGGGCAAGGCTCGGTGCGCCCGCGCGCGGCGTAGCATGGCACGCCAATCAGGGAAGCCGCATCCTCCTGAAGCTGGGCGGCGTAGGCCTTGTTCGCCATGATGACGTTGTAGTTCTGGTCTATGACCCGCAGGCCGTCGGGCAGCGTGTCCATCAGCGCCTTGAGGAAGGCTTCCTTGGCCTTGATCTCCGCCACGCTTTCCTCAAGCCTGCCGGCCATGCTGTTGAAGGTGCCGCAAAGCGCGCCCAACTCCTCGTCAGGGTCCGCACGGGACTGAACGCGTGCGCTGAGATCACCCTCGGCGAGCCTGCGGCTTGCGGCGGAGAGCGCGGCAACGGGGGTCAGCACCTGCTGGCGCAGGAAAATCCAGGTGCCGGTCATGACGATGAGCACCACGGTGGCGCCCGCCCCGGCCATCCAGGCGGCCGCCATCAGCGCTTGGCTCCTGATGTTATGGGCCTCGCGGTCCACGATCAGGACGCCGTTGACGGGCGAGTTCTCCGCGGGGCCGTGGCATTGCTTGCACTCGGGCTTGTTGCGGATGGGGTTCACGCTGCGCAGCACGGTTTGCCGGCCGTCCTGGGAACTGACCAGCCAGGAGCTTGGCGAGAGTGCCGGCACGCCGCCCGTGCAGTCGGTGCAGCCAAGGCTTTTGAGTGTGACATGGGCGCCCAGCAGATCCTCGCGGCTCGCAAAGCGCACTTCGAGCGAGGGATTCACGATCTGGACGGCAATGATGCCGGGCTGCTGGCCAAGCCTGGCGATGATTTCGCGCAGGCCCGGCAAATCGCGTTTCAGCATCGCGTTCTCAAGCGAGAACTGGAAAAGCTTGTTTATCTCCTCCGAGGCGACGGCGCGATCCTCCTGAAGCTTGAAGCGGTAGCTCTCTACGAAAACTCCAAGAAAAACCAATGAACTCAGGAGCATCCCGGCCCCGAGGCCCAGGAGAAGCTTATTGGAGAGCCGCCGGGGCATACCCTTGAGCTTCATGCGTAAACCTTTCGCCTGCTGTCACGTGCTTGTTATTATGACACATTCAGGCGGCTGGCACTCTCTTACCAGCTTGGCGCCGCACCTGGGACATATGGCCTCACCTCGTCCGCGCAGGTGAGGACGGGCTTGGCGCTTTCGACCGGCTCAGCCACCGGGGCCTTCCGTGGCAGGTTCGCCGCCTTTTCGAGATGATCGCGCAACTCTTCGAGGTAGGCCTGCGTCAGCAGGGCGCTTGCCGCGAAGTAGGGAAGGGGCGTTTCGGCTGCCACGCGGCGCGCGAACGGCCCCACCCAGCGCAGGAGATGCCCGTCGAGGAAGCGCGCGGCTTCGGCCAGATCGTCCCGGTTCTTGGCCTGCGCGAACAGAAAGGCGAGGAAGCGCAGCTCGACGACGAGATGGTCGCCGGACCGCTTCGCCCAGTCCTGCGAGACGAGGCCGTGGCGCCGGTACCAGTCATTGACCTGGAACATCGGCGCCTGATGCTGGAGCCCTTCCTCGTCCAGCCACACGGATTCGCAGGGCGCCGCCCGGTAGAGAAAACGCAGATAGATATTGGCGTACTCGGCGGCGAAATCGTCTATCTCCGGCTCGCCAAGCTCAAGCGGCAGCGCGCCCAGCGCGGCATCGAAGGCGATAAGCGCCGCGCGGCCGTCCACGCTTTCGAGCACAAGCCCGAGCTGCGCCTGGACCGGGCAGGTGCGCGCCGCTTCCAGCCACTCGCGCGACGGTTCGCGATCGTGCAACGCCGCCAGAAGCTCCAGATCCGCGGCAATCGCCGACGCTATGCCGGATGCGCTCGATTGCGTCATGAAGTCCCCCCTCATCCTGTCCTTCTCCCCGAGGGGAGAAGGGACGCCTGAATTGTCCTCTGCGTCAGGAAAGGGGCCGCAGTCTGCCCTCTCTCTCCTTGGGGAGAGGGACAGGGTGAGGGGGTCTTCCGGCGCACTCAAACGGGTTTCTCCCGGCTCCAGCATCCCGCCCTCCAGCGTTTCGTTCACTTCACGAACCCTTTGCTATGCGCGATGAAGGCAATCGACGGATTGGTCAATTCCACGTCGGACATCGACTTGACCTGGCGGGCGAGCTTGTCGTTTGGCCCCTTCGCCTTGGTCTCGTAGCTGCCGTCGCGGATCTTGTCGATTGGGCCAATGTCGAGCACGCGCATCATGCAGGCCATGACGCAATAGGGTTTGCGGCCGGCCTCGATCTCGTCCACGCACATGTTGCACTTGCCGACGATGTTCTGGTCCGCGATGAACTGCGGCGCGCCGAACGGGCAGGCGGCCTCGCAGCGCCGGCAGCCGATGCACAGCGTCGAGTCGATATCGACGATGCCGTCCTTCTTGCGCTTGAAGATCGCGCCCGTCGGGCAGGTTGGCAGGCAGGCCGGCTCCGCGCAGTGGTTGCACGAGATATTGACCTTATAGGCGAACACATCGGGATATTTGCCGCCCTCGATATACATCACGCGCCGGAAACGCGGGCCCGCGGGCAAGCCGTTCTTGTCCTTGCAGGCGATCTCGCAGGCGCGGCAGCCGATGCAATCGACGTTGTTGTGAATGAAGCCCAACTGCATGTCCGGCTTCACGGGCTCGTAGACCTCGCGCTTCTTGCGCTCGGCGGCTTCCTTGATCTTGGCTTTGTCTTCAGGCGTGGCCATGGCTCAGTTCCCCGTCCTTTAAGAGTCGCGCCGGAAGATGGCGCTGCGCGAGGTGGCGAGCTTGTCCCAGCCCGGCCGGTGTTCGAGGTTGGTCTTCTTGATGTTGCAGAGCACGGTGTTGTAGGCGAAGGCGCCAGCCGGGCTCGGCTCGTCGAGGGTGAGGAAGTCGGGGTTGCCCGACCTGTCCACGCCGTCCTTGTCGAGGTCCATCCAGGCGCCCTCGTGCAGCACGGCAACGCCGGGCATGCAGCGCTCGGTGACATAGGCCGGCACCACGCACCGGCCGCGTGCGTTGAACACCTCGACCGTGTCGCCCGTCTTGATGCCCAGCTTGGCGGCGTCGGACGCGTTCATCGTCACTTCCTGGTCGTAGGTTTCCCTGAGCCACGGAATGTTGTTGAAGATCGAGTGCGTGCGCCAGCGCGGATGCGGGCTGATGAGGTGGAACGGATGCTCCTTGGTCTTCGGGCTGTTGAGCGACTCCCAGGGCTCGATCCACTTCGGTATGTAGGGGATCTCGTAGCCGTAAGCGAGTTTTGTCCAGTCGGTGACGGTGGCGAGTTGGCCGGAGAGGATCTCGATCTTGCCCGAGGCGGTCGCGAAGTTCCAGCCCTTCTCGATCTGGTTACGGAAAGCAACGTGAGGCTGGTCCAGCTTGAACTTATAGACGCCGCGCTTCTTGAACTCCTCCCACTCCATCTTGACGCCCTGGTGGTGCTGCACCTTTTCCCACCATGCCGTAAGATAGGCTTCGTCCACGGCGGTGTCGTCCTTGAAGTAGTCGCGCGTGGCCTTGGGGTTGTACTTCTCGCCGAAGCCCAGCCGGTAGGCGAGTTCGGTGTAGACCTGGAAGTCGGTCTTCGACTCGCCCATCGGCTCGATGACCTTGGGGCGATGGATGTAGTAGTGGCCCTTGTACCAGGGCAGCGCCACGTCGTGCCGCTCGAAGTGGGTGGCGATGGGGAACAGCACGTCCGCCCAGAGCCCCGAAGGCGTGATCGTCGAGTCCGAGCAGACCACGAGTTCGAGCTTCTTCATGGCCTTGATCTGCTTGTTGATGTTCGTGAGTTGGTTGAACCAGTCCGAACCCTGCCAGAAGATGCCCTTGATGTTGGGGATCTGCCCGTCGGTGGCATCGCCGCGCGGCCAGCAGCCGATCTCTTCGCGCTTCACATCCGGGTAGTTGAGTACGCAATGCGCCCAGCGGTCGGACTTGATCGAAGCGAACCAGATGTTGGCGTTCTCGTCGTAAGGGTAGGCGACGGCCTCCGAATGGAACGCCTTGCCGACGCCCTCCGCGCAGCCGCCCAGCACGCCGATATTGCCGGTCATGGCCTGCACCGCGGCGGCCATGCGATTGTACTGCTCGCCATAGGCGTTGCGGCCCGGCGCCCAGGATGCCTTGAGTGCCGCGGGCTTCGTCGTGGCGTACATCTGGGCGAGCTTCTTGATGTCGTCCGCCTTGACACCGCAGATAGGCTCGGCCCATTCGGGCGTCTTGGGCTGGCCGTCGTACTTGCCGAAAATGTAGTCCTTGAAATTTTCCTTGCCCTTGGCCCAGCCCGGCATGGTGCCCTCGTCCATGCCCTGGCAGTGCTTGTCGATGAAGGCTTGGTCGTGCAGGTTGCTGGCGAAGATGTATTGCGCCATGGCCGCGAGCATCGCCGCGTCCGTGTTCGGCTTGATCGGAATCCACCACGCGTCGTAGGCCGCCGCGGAGTCGGTGTACTGCGGATCGACCAGCACGAACTTGCAGCCCTTCTGCTTGGCCATGCGCATGTAGTAGAAGGTGTTGCCGCCGTGGAAGGTGTAGGCGGGGTTCCAGCCCCACATGATCATGAGCTTCGAGTGCGCGTAGGCGTCGTCCTCGTTGCCGTCCTCGATGGTGCCGAAGGTCATGCGCGAGGAGAAGGTCGTGGCCTGGTAGGACGGCACCGACCAGGAGCTGGTGCGGCAGCCGAACATGCCCATGAAGCGGCCGAGCAGGCCCTCGATCTGGTCGGACTTGTGCAGAACGCCGTAGGACGCGCCGGCGTAGGACTGGTCGAGAAGCGCGGTTGGGCCGTACTTCGCCTTGATCTCCTGCATCTTGCTGGCGGTGAAGCTCAGCGCCTCCTCCCAGGAGACGCGCTTGAACTTGCCCTCGCCGCGCTCGCCGGTGCGCAGCATCGGATAGAGCAGGCGCTCGGCGGAATAGAGCCTCGAACGGTAGGAGCGTCCGCGCAGGCAGGCGCGGAGCTGCGGCTCCTCGAAGGTGTCCTTGCCGAACTCGCCGCCTTCCTGATAGCGGCCGTCGTCGGTCGAAAGGCGCACGATGACGTTGCCCTTCTTGTGGGCCACCAGCATGTGCCGCGAGCCGCAATTGTGCGCGCAGCTCGTCACCATCGTGGTCAGCTCGTCGTCCTTCGGATAGGGCTCGTAGGCGAAACCCGAGGCGGTTCTGGAGCCGCCGGTGACGGCCAGGCCCGCCGCAGCGCCGGCCGCGGCCAGCCTGAGGAAATCGCGCCGGTTCGGATTGAGCGCCGCCTTCCACGAAACGTCGTGCCAGGAGCCTGCTTTCCTCGGATCGGGCATTGCTACACTCTCTTTCTAGGCGCTAACGCCCTTCGGGCTACTTGAGCGCAGGTTCTAGCTTCTAGCATGTGCCGGCTTGGGCTTGGGCTTCGCGTCCGTTGGCCGCGCGGGGGGGCGAACAACGGACGCTGGAGCTGCCGCACAGGAAAACTCACTTTTGAGGGAGGCGGTATTTGGCTTCCGATTCGCTGGGACGGTCCTTCGCCCAATCCGGAACCGCGGCGTCCATGCCCGGCCAGGGGTGGCGCGGATAGGGATAGCTGATCCGGTACCAAGCCCTGCCGCCATGGCAGCCGTAGCAGGCATCCGCCTTGGTCTTGGCCAGGGTCTCGATGGCATCGGCTTTCAGGTAGCTGACCTGATGGCGGACGGTGCGGAACTGCTCGGCATGGCAGGTGAGGCAACCGTTCGGCGTCTCGGGCGTCTCCAGCCCCTCGCGGACCTGGACCCAGGGATCGAGCCCCATGTTCTGGTTGGGGAACTGACCGTGGCATTTGAGGCAGGTCTGGGATGGGTCGACCGTCTTGCGCAGGGTGAAGGCGGCCGGCTCCTGCCCTGTCGCATGCGATCCCGGCGCTTTCTCGCGCGGGTCGGCGCCCTGGTGGCAGAAAACGCATTTGAGGTCCATCACCTGCTTGGCATAGGCCGAGGTCAGATGCCGCGCGTGGAAGGTGTCCTGGGAGCCCGTATAGGTGTCGAGCGTTTGATACCAGGCTTCGGCGTTCGCAGCCTTGAGGCCCGCCGGCGAGGCCTCGCGCACCTTGCCGGTCAGAACCTCCTGATGGCAGGCCAGGCACTGCTCGTTGGTGGCCGTATCGATGGCCGGCTTGAAATGCAGCTTGTGCCAGCGCGCCTGCTGGTAATCGGTTGTTTTCGCCAGCTCCGAAGGCGTGTCCTGCGCGGCCGCCGTGACTGCGGTTCCGGCGAAGAGTCCGCCAGACGCAAGAAGTGCGGCGGCGAGCAGGACGGGTCTGCCAAGTATCCCTCTCACGGACAGGACTCCTTATATCGCAAGGGCGGAAGATTGGACCGCCCATGACGAATGGAAGGCGGCGGGTTGCCGGGCGGCACAAGCGGCCGCCCGGTCTTCGAATGCTACTTCTTCGCCCACTTGGCGCAAGGGGCATTGCCCGACATTCCAGACATGCCGCTCATGCCGGACATGCCGCTCATGCCCGACATACCGCTCATGCCCGACATACCCGACATTCCGCCCATGCCGGACATGCCCGACATACCGGACATGCCCTGCTGACCGCCGCCCACGTATTCCACGCAGACATAGTCCGGGCCCGGCTGCGGCACGCCCTGCGCGAACGCTGTGCCGGTGAGCGCGGCCAAGCCCAGAACCGTTCCTGCTGCGAGTTTCACTAAGGTCATGTTTCCCTCCTTTGGGTTTTACGTCGTGCTTGGACATCGCTTCGCTCAAACGAGCGGGAACCGTGAGCGATGACCCGGAAATCTCCCTGGTCCCGTGGGTAGCTGCCGCGCGGGCGGACTTGGGCGTCCGCTCGCCATGACCGGCCTTGGAAGGCCGGTGGTAGTGTCTGATGTCGTAAGGTCCCGTCATGCCAGGCCGCGTGAACGGCGTGTACCAGGCGCCCTGGTCGTCGAGGAATTTGAGGCTGTCGGGAAGCGGCTTGTCTATGCCCCGCGTAGCCCGGTCGAGCCATCCGGCGGGTTTTTCGTAAGCCTCGATCCTTGGAGCGCCTGCCGGCCTGCTATCCGGCTGTACTCCCGCGATGTAGGCTGGCGTTTGCGCCGAAGCGGCGGTAGCCAGAGCCATCAGCGGCACGATTGCCCAACGGGCGAACCCAAGAGTTCTGCCAAGCACAGCGATTTGCCCTCCGCCGTTGTTATCGCACAGCCTAGCGCAAGCTTCGTGCCAGCTCCTGCGATACATAGAGAAATCGAAATAGAACAATGCGTTATATAAAAGCGCCGCGCACGCGGGCCTCGATTTGCAACCCAAAACCTGCCAAAATGGCAGGGGAAGATTAGCAAAAATCGTTACCGGACTGATAATCCGGGTTTTATGGGTCTGCCATTTTGGCAGGAAGGTTAACAAATGCCGCCTGACAAATTGGCCGGTCCACCAGAAAGGGACAAAATGCGAGGATGGTTTCCAAAGCGGCCATAATCGCGCCGGGAGGTTGTGCCAGACGCGGCCCGAAGCAATGTTTTTCATCCATGGAGCGTTATAGATGTCCGATCGATCGAATAATTCCGGGCCGCAATCCGGGAACCAGCCGGAGAAAAAGGAGAAGGACCGCAAGGTTGGCGGTTTCTGGTGGTGGAGTCCGGCCTATTTGGCGGCCGCGGTGCTCGCCGTCACCGTGGGATATTTCTACTATTTGATGCACCAGAAGCATGAGCCGAAGCCGGTGCAGGCCGCCCAGCCGGTTCAGCAGCCCGCCCAGGCCGCTCAGCCCGTGCATGCGGTGCGCGAGAAGATCGAAAGCGCGTATTTCTTCCGCATCGACGGCAAGGACGCCCAAGGCCGCGCCGCCTCCTTCGATTTCATCATGCTCACCGGCGATTACACCTGGGCGCTGGGCAGCACCACGGAGGTCGTCTCCAAGGGCGCGGCGGTGCCGGAGGCGGAAGTCGCCGAACGCGTGCTGTCGCCAAAGGTCCGCGAGTCGCTGGCGAGCGCGAGCGACCTGATCTCCGTGGGGCTTGCCTCGCAGGAAGGCGAGCGCGAGGCGGAGGAAGCGCGCGCCCTGGCCCGGTCGCAGACCATCGGCGGCTGGCTTGCGAAGGCCGCCAGCCCCGGCACGGGGCTGTGGAGCCTGACGCTCGGCCAATATAAGGGCTGCAAGCACCAGCAGGACGAGGATACGAGCTTCGAGCGCCCGATCATCCTGTCGGGCGTGCGCGCCAAGGCGGAGGGCGCGAACCTGCAGGAAGCGCTGGCCGATGCCATCGGCGGCCGCGACAACCTGCCGAGCCGCGAGTGCTATTCGCGCTTCGACATGACAAAGGTGCGCTGAACCGCGCCAGCGCTCCTTTAACGCTCGATGGTGCCCTGAACGGAGGGAATCTCCCCTTATCCTGTCCTTCTCCCCATGGGAGAAGGACCCTTGAACTACCCGCAGCGCGATTTCTGGCGTTCCCTCTCCCATGGGGAGGGACAGGGTGGGAGGTTCGCCTCGTTCAAGGCGCCATCGAGCGCCTATACGCGCCGGCCTGCGGCCGCACAATCCAAAGCCTGTCACCCGCGCCGGCTAGTTCGCGGCGTCCGCGGGGGTAACGGATCGTGCGTTTTGCCTAAGCGGCCATCATGGTTAATTCCGGCTTGGTAAACGCCCGCCCCGCGAGCTTTCTTCCCGCGAACTTTTCCTCGCTTTGGGCCCGTGCCCTCTCGACGGGTACGACCG
Source organism: Hyphomicrobiales bacterium (assembly GCA_003153975.1). Taxonomy (GTDB): domain Bacteria; phylum Pseudomonadota; class Alphaproteobacteria; order Rhizobiales; family Rhodomicrobiaceae; genus Rhodomicrobium. The sequence continues at coordinate 21,164 of PMBZ01000027.1, read as the reverse complement.
GACGCCCGCCCGTTTGCGCGCATCTAGGGGGGGATCTCGCCCGCAGGTAGCAATCCCGTAACCCATGCCGTGCAAACATGACGCCAAGCTTCGTTATCCTTTCCGGTCCCCTGCCTGACCCGCCACGGGAGCGGGTAAGCAGAGGGTCGCGTACCCGGCTGCGCAAACGAGGGCAGCCGGTCGCGCAGGCTTAACGGAGCCGGAGGGCCAACGGGCCGCCATAACCGCGATATTCGCGGCGTAAATGGGAGTCGCAAGGTGATGGATGACATTTCGCCTGGGAAAGACGCCGGTCTATCGGGGCCGGCGCAAGGCCCCTCCAGCGTGAACATCAAGCAGGCGGTTATCGAGAGAATCCAGATGGCCGACCGGCGCGGCGCCGATGCGCTGCTGGATGCCTGGGGGGCGGAGCACGGTTACGAGAATATGCTCGCGGAGATCCTGGACCCTGTGCTGACGGAGGTCGGCGACGAGTGGCGTTCCTCGGGAATGCTCACGCTTGCCCAAACATACGTGGTGGCCAAGGTCGCCGAGGACATGATGAGCAAGATGGCAGGCCGGAGCAGGCAGGCGCCCGGCGGCCAGCCTCCAAAAGGTCCAGTGGTCATCGGCAATATCGAAGAAGACTTCCATGCCTTGGGCCGGAAAATGCTGGGAACGTTTCTGCGCGCGCAAGGGTGGGACGTGCTGGACCTTGGCAACGACGTACCGGCCGCGGTCTTTGTGGACAAGGCCGTGGAAGCTGGGGCGCGGGTGATCGGCGTGTCCGCCATGATGATGAGCACCGCTCGCAACATCAAGGCGGTGCGGGAGGAAATCGACCGTCGCGGTCTGGCCGGACGGCTCTTGCTGGCGGTTGGCGGCGCGATCTTCCGTGTCACTCCGGGGCTGGCCGAGGAAATCGGCGCGGATGGCACCGCGGGCAATGCGCTCGATGCCGTCGAGTTGTTCGGCCGACTCTGGGAGCGGTCCTCCGGAATGGAGGTGCGCACATGAACAGCATGGAACGGGTATTGGCGACCGTTGCGGGAAAACCTCGCGACCGCTGCGCCTTTACGGCGATGCTGAGCCTCTACGGCGCGCGGCTCACGAGCTGCGATATCGAACGATACTACACGGACCCCGCCGCGTATGCGCAGGGGCAGTTGGCGGTGCTCGAAACGTTTCGCCCCGACATCCTGCTCAGTCCCCTGGCTTTTGCGTCGATGGGAACGGCGTTCGGCAGCAAGCTTCACTTCTTCGCGGACCAGCCGCCCAATATCCGCCGCCCTGCCATTGCGTCCGCCGATGAGTGGGACAGGCTTGTGCTGCCCGATCCCGGCACACACCCGCATCTCCTGTTTTTCAGGGAAACGGTAAGGGGCATGGCGGCGAAGACCCGCGGCGAGGTTCCTATTGCGGCAGTTCTTCCCTCGCCGATGGATTTCCCCATATTGATTATGGGAATTGAGGAATGGCTCCAAACGGTTTTGTTCGACGCTCCCAGGGCGCGGCGCATCGTTGACGATATCATGCCCCTTTTCGTCCATATGGCGAACGGTATGCTTGAGGACGGATGCACGTTCATCGTCGTGTCGTGCGCGTTTGCTTCGCCCGCAATCGTAACGCGCGAAATCGTAACCGGGTTTTCCAGGCCTTCGCTGGAAAGGGCGCTGGCGCAGCTTAAAGGCCCCGTTCTCCTGCACAACACTGGCGCGCCCTTCCTGCGCTACCTGGATCTGCTGAGGGGGCTGCCGTCCACGATAGCGTTTGCGGTGGATTGCTTGGACGACCTCGGTGAAGCGCGCCAAGCCGTCGGTCCTGACGCTGTCTTGTTTGGCGGACCTTTTGGACCCAATTTTCCCAGCAAGACCGCCGCCCAGGTGGAGGAGAAATGCCGGGCCATTCTGGAGGGCCGGCGGCGCGACCCTCATTTCATTCTGTTTACCGCGGGCGCGGACATTCCCCTGAACACCCCGCCCGAGAACATTCACGCAATCCGCCGGGCGGCCGAGGCCCAGGGAGCGATAGCGGGCAAGCCCGGCCCGGCGCCCGGGATAAAGGAAGGAGCAGGCTCCGGCGCATCCGCATGAGCTTGCGTGGTTCTATTCGGGAGAAGCCTTGGATGCGCGATATTTCTTTGGACTATACTGAAAAACTCAAGCGCGGTGTTCCCGGTCATGGGCTTGACACCGCTGAGATGGGGCATTGTTCCGCCCGCGGGCTGGCATTGCTTGGCCGATGGAAACGCGCGTAAAGACTAAATCCCCAGGCTACGGAGACCCAGGGCTTCCAGCTCTGACCATGGGTATTCTGAGCAATGTGCTCAGCCGGGCCGGCAACCCTGCCGATGTGGGCGGCTATGTTACCGAAGAAATCCGCGAGCTTACCGGCGCGCGCTGCTTGCTGTTGGTCCAATGCCCCAGTTCCGCCGGGAATGCACATCGCGTCATAAGCGTGAACCCGATGCGCCGGCGCGAGTGGGCCGAATCCGCGGATGCGCAAATTCTGTACGAGGCCGCACACCAGCTGCCGGACGCGCAACTGATCCGCTCCGGGGAGGTATCCGGAATCGCCGCATACCTGGAGCAACATGAGTTCGGATTATCCATGTATGTCCCATTGCACTTGGGACAATTGCGTATCGGCGGCATGCTTCTTCTCGGATTGGAGGATGAACATCATGTATATTCCGTACTGGAGCTGATAAACGACCTGTCGACGGTTATCGCTCTGGTGCTGCACAACGCGTTTCTTTTTGAGCAGCAGGAACAGATCATAGAGGCGCGCACGAAGGAATTGCGGAGCGCCAACGAGCAGTTGCATGCCGAACTTGCCGAACGCGAGCGCATCCACCAGGCCTTGACCGAGAGCGAGGCAAAATATCGCCGCATCGTGGACACCGCCACCGAAGGGATATGGATTCTCGGCCCAGATTACCTAACCACGTTCGTGAACGCCGCTACGGCTGAAATGTTGGGTTACGGGTGCGAGGAAATGGCCGGACGCCCAATGACCGATTTCTGGTTCGAGGAAGACCGGCCCCATTTCCCGGACAAGATCGAGCGTCACGGCTCTGGAATTTCCGGGCGCTATGAGCACCGTTTCCGCCACAAGGACGGCCGGACGGTGTGGGCCATCGTTTCCACCTCGCCGGTCTTCGGTGGCGGGCGCGATTTCCAGGGCGTCCTTGCGATGCTGACCGGCATCACCCAGCGCAAGCAAGCCGAGGCGGAGATCTTGCAGCTCAATCGCGACCTGGAGCAGCGCGTGGCTCAGCGCACGGCGGAACTGCACTTGGCGCGCGATGCCGCCGAAATGGCGAACAAGGCCAAGAGCGTGTTCCTGGCGAATATGAGCCATGAGCTGCGCACGCCCCTGAATGCCATTCTGGGCTTCTCCGCCATGCTGCGCCGGGATTCCGGGCTTGACGGAAGCCAGCGGGAGAAGCTCGACATCGTCAACCGCAGCGGCGAGCATCTGCTGACGCTCATCGACGATGTGCTGGAAATAACCAAGATCGAGGCGGGGCGCCTGCAAGTGGCCGCCGCCCCGTTCGATCTTGGCGGGATGGTGAGCGATGTCGCCAGCATGATGCGGCTGCGTGCCCAGGAGAAGGGCTTGCGGCTTGAATTCGACCAATCGTCCTCCGCCTTCCCGCGTTACATCAAGGGCGATGAAGCGCATTTGCGCCAAGTCTTGATTAACTTGGCCGGCAACGCGGTGAAGTTCACCAGGCAAGGCGGCGTGATTATCCGCTTGGGGGTGAAACAGAATGGCCGGGAACGCCTGACGATCGAGGTCGAGGATACCGGCCCCGGTATCGCCCCCGAAGACCGGAAGCGCCTGTTCAGGCCCTTCGTGCAACTGGCGGAAGGCAGCGCCCAGAAGGGCACCGGCCTGGGGCTGGCCATCTCGCGGCAATACTGCCAGCTCATGGGTGGCGCCATCGATGTCGAAAGCCGGGTGGGCAAGGGTTCCATCTTCCGCGTCGAGCTGCCGCTGGAGAGGGTTGGCCCAGCCGATATCGGCGCGCTGCTGGGGGCGGCGCAAGCCGGGGAGGTGGCTGGGCTCGCGCCAGGGCAGCCGGTCTACCGCATCCTCATCGCGGAGGATCAGGAAGACAACCAGAACCTGTTGACCCACCTGATGACTACCATCGGCGCCGAAGTCAAGGTGGCGGTAAACGGCCAGGAGTGCGTGAAGATTTTCCAGGAGTGGCGGCCGCACCTCATCTGGATGGACCGGCGCATGCCCGTTATGGACGGCGTGCGGGCCACGGCGGCTATCCGGCGGCTGCCAGGCGGCGATGAGGTGAAGATCGTCGCCGTGACCGCTTCCGCATTCTCGGAGCAGCGGCAGGAAATGCTCGATGCCGGAATGGACGATTTCGTGCGCAAACCCTACCGCTTCCACGAAATCTACGGCTGCCTGGCAACGCAGCTGGGGGTGGAATATGTCTACCGGCCGGCGGAAGAGGAAGCTGCCGCCGCCGCCGAACTGACTCCGGCGAAGCTGGCGGAATTGCCGGCCGCCATGCGCAAGGAACTCGGCGACGCCCTGGAAAGCCTGGACGGCGACCGCATAACGGCGGCCATCGGGCAGGTGAGCGAAGCCGATGGGGAATTGGCGGCGACGCTATCGTGCCTCGCCGGGAATTTCGATTACACCGCGATCTTGAAGGCGCTGGCCGCGGAAGCGCACTGATTCGCGATGGCGCCGGGAACCGGCGTGCCATCGATAGCGTGGAGCCTTTGCGCTGCGGATGCGCCGATGGTTAAGGCCCTTGAAACATTTCCCTGCCAAAGCTTGTGGGAGGAAGGGGCGGTCTCAAGGGACGCGCGGTTGACGCCAAGCCATTGCGACCACACTTCAAGTTCTGAAAAATTATAACTATTCCGGCTTGCGCTCCGCAAAAAGGGGCGTGCCCCGGATAGCACGGAGAACGCGGCTATGATCGGCCTATTGCTCGTCCTTGCAGTCGTCGCGGCAATGTTTGTGCTTGCCATCCGGCGCGAGGGCTTATGGACCTGGGCGGTGCTGCTGGCGGCGGCGACGCTGTCAATCAAGCTCGGCCTGTTCGCCGGCGGGTTGCACCTGCCTTCCTTCACGGCCTGGGCATTCGCCGGATGGCTGCCCGCGATCGTCCTTGGGCTTCTGTCCTGGCGCCCCGCGCGGCGCGGGCTCCTGACGCATCCCCTCTTCGGCATGATTAAGCGCGTGCTGCCGCCTGTCTCCAAGACCGAGCAGGAGGCCATCGACGCGGGCACGCTGGGCTTCGACGCCGAGCTTTTCTCCGGCCGTCCCGATTGGGAAAAGCTGCGCGCCGTACCGCCCGTGACGCTCACGGAGGAGGAACAGGGCTTCCTTGATAACGAGGCAGAGCAGCTTTGCCAGATGCTCGACGATTGGGACATCCGCCATAACCGGCACGATGTCCCGGAGCACATCTGGGATTTCGTCCGCGAGAAGGGCTTCCTCGGGATGCTCATCTCCAAGGAGCATGGCGGCCTCGGCTTCTCCGCGCAGGCACAGTCCATCATCCTGGGCAAGATTTCCTCGCGCAATCCGGATGCGGCCATCATCGTCATGGTGCCGAACTCGCTTGGGCCAGGCGAACTGATCGAAAAATTCGGCACCGAGGCGCAGAAGCAGCAATATCTGGAGCCGCTGGCGAAGGGCAGGGAGATCCCGTGCTTCGCGCTGACCAGCCCATTCGCGGGCTCGGACGCGGCCAACATGCGCGACGTGGGCTACGTCGAGAAGGGCATGCACGATGGCCAGGAGGTTGTCGGTATCCGCGTGAGCTGGGACAAGCGCTACATCACGCTTGCGCCGAAGGCCACGCTGCTGGGCGTCGCCTTCCATCTGCTCGACCCGCAGAACTTCCTGGGCAAGGGCAGCGATCCCGGCATCACGCTGGCACTGATCCCCGCGAACCACCCAGGCGTCAACATCGGCCGCCGCCATCGGCCCTCCGGCTCGTCCTTCCCGAACGGGCCAACCACGGGCGAGAACGTCTTCATCCCGCTCGATTGGGTCGTGGGCGGCGCGGACCGCGTGGGCCAGGGCTGGCGCATGCTGATGAGTTGCCTTGCCGCGGGCCGGGCGATCTCGCTGCCCGCTTCCGCCACGGCTGGCGCCAAAGCGCTCCTGCGCTTCACAACGGCCTATGCCCGCATCCGCAAGCAATTCGCCCTGCCCATCGGCCGCATGGAGGGTATCGAGGAGCCGCTGGCGCTCATGGCCGAGACGGCCTACACGCTGGAGGCCGCGCGCGCGGTTACGTCCGCGATGGTCGCCCAAGGCGCCAAGCCCGCCGTGATCTCGGGCCTGATGAAATATCAGTGCACCGAGCGCATGCGTGCCTCGCTCAACGCCGCTTTCGACATCCACGCGGGCAAGGCCATCTGCGACGGCCCCAGCAACTATTTGCAGGCCGCCTACCAGATTTCGCCGGTCAGCATCACGGTCGAAGGCGCTAATATCCTGACGCGCAGCCTCATCGTGTTCGCGCAAGGGGCGCTCAGGAGCCACCCCTATCTCTATGCCGAGATCGAAGCCGTGCAGAACCCTGACCGCGCGGCGGGCTTCCTCGCCTTCGAGGAAGCCTTCGAGGGGCATGTCGCGTTCATGGCGTCGAACATCTTCGGCTCGATCTTCCACAACCTCACCTTCGGCCTGTTCGCGAAGGTTCCGGAGAATGCGGCCTCGGCGCACTACTACCGGCAGCTCTATCGCGCCGCGACGAATTTCGCGCTGATGGCGGACCTTTCGGTGGCGCTCCTGGGCGGCGGGCTCAAGACCAGGCAGCGCACCACGGCGCGGCTGGCGGACGCGCTCTCCGAACTCTATTTCGTCTGCTGCCTGCTCAAGCGCTACGAGGATGACGGCCGGCTTGCCACCGAGCGGCCCGTCTTCGATTACGCGGTGCGGAAAGCCTTCCACGGTTTCTACGCCGCGCTGCACGAGGCCATCGGCAACTTCCCGGTGCTGGCCGTGCGCCCGCTGCTCAAGCTCTGCGTGTTCCCGCTTGGCAATCACTTCCGCAAGCCGAAGGACAGCCTCGCCAAGTCGGTGGTCCGCGCGGTGCTGGAGCCAGGCGAAATCCGCGACCGCCTTACGCGCTACATTTTCGTGTCGCATGATGAGCACGATTCGACGGGCCTGCTTGAAGCGGCCATGAAGAAGGTGGTGGAAGCGGACGAGGCGGACCGGAAGCTGGAGCGCGCCGTGCGGCAGGGTGTGGTAAAACGCTATCTCGGCAGCGACTGGTTCATGGAGGCCCAGGTAAAGGGTGTGCTGAGCACGGAGGAGGCCGATCTGCTGCGCTATACCGAGCGGTTGGTGGCGAAGGTTATCGCTGTGGACGATTTCGAGGCGGAAGCGGTTCAGCCGCACTCCGCGGCGGGCGATAATTTCCGCGCGGCGTTGAATGGGGCGGCGCCCGCAGTGTTGCACGCGGCGGAGTAATTTCCGTCATTGCGAGGGCGTAGCCCGAAGTAATCCAGGGGCAAGAGGCAGTGTGTCCGCTCCTGGATCGCCACGGCGCAGAAGCGCCTCGCGATGACGCGTCGGGATTAGAGGTTTTGAGGGAGCGGTCATGGCAGCGGATATTGCAAACCTTAAGGACTGGCGCTTCGAGGTCGATTTCGAAGGCGTGGCCTGGGCCACGTTCGACGTTCAGGGCCAGTCGCAGAACACGCTCGGACGCGGGCCGCTGGAGGAGCTTGGCGCCATCGTCCAGGCGGTCGAGGAAGGCGCGCGCGACAAGCGCATCCGTGGCGTCATCTTCCTGTCGGGCAAGGAGAAAAGCTTCATCGCCGGCGCCGATATCCGCGAGTTCGACAGCCTCAAGACCGAGGCCCAGGTCACGGAGGGCATTCACGCCGTGACCGCGATGTTCGACCGCATCGAGCGGCTGCCCATCCCGGCCGTGGCGGCAATCCACGGTTTCTGCCTGGGCGGCGGCCTGGAATTCGCGCTCGCCTGCCATTACCGCATCGCGGACCGCGAGGACGGCACCCGGCTCGGCCTGCCTGAAATAAAGCTCGGCATCATCCCAGGCTTCAACGGCACGGCGCGCTGGCTCCGGCAGTCGGGGCCGATGCTCGCGATGCCAAACATGCTAGCGGGGCGCATGCTGCGTTCCCCGCAGGCGCGGGCGGCGGGCATCGTGGACCAACTCGTGCGCTCGCATCACGAATTGCGCTGGGCCGCGCGCAAGGCCGTGTTCCAGAAGCGGAAATCGCAGCGCGTGGCGACGTACCTGGCGCCGTTCGTGATGTTCGAGGCCACGCGCCGCTACCTCGCCAACCGGATGCGGAAGGAAACCGCGGCCAAGGTGCGCGAGGAGCATTATCCGGCACCCTTCCGGCTCATCGACCTGTTCGAGAAGCACGGCGGCAGCTACGAGAGCCTGAAGCGCGAGGAAACCAAAACCTTCGCGCCGCTGATGGTGTCGGAGCAGTCGCGCAACCTGCGCCGGGTTTTCCGTCTGTCCGAGATGCTGAAGGCCGAGGCGCCGAAGCACGGCTTCAAGCCTTTGCGCGCGCATGTGATCGGCGCGGGCACCATGGGCGCCGACATCGCCATGGTCTGCGTGGCGCAGGGTATGGAAGTTACGCTTCAGGACATGTCGGCGGAAGCCGTCGGCAAGGCTCTGGAACGCGCGAAGGGCTTCTTCAAGAAGCGGCTCAAGAAGGACGCGGAGGCCAAAAAGGCGATGGCGCGTCTCATCGCCGACCCGGCCGGTGCGCAGGCCCACCGCGCGGACGTGGTGATCGAGGCGATTTTCGAGAATCTCGAAGCCAAGCAGAAGCTGTTCGCGGAGGTCGAGCCGAAGCTTAAAGCCGGCGCGGTGCTGGCGACCAACACCTCGTCGCTGCCCATCGAGCAGATCGCCGCCGTGCTGAAAGATCCCGGCCGGCTGATCGGCCTGCATTTCTTCAACCCGGTCGCGGGGATGCCCCTGGTCGAGATCGTGCGCGGACCGCAAAGCCGCGAGGAGGAGATCCGCAAGGGTGCGGCCGTGGTCACGCGCATCGGCAAATTCCCGCTGATCGTGAAGTCCGTGCCGGGCTTCCTCGTGAACCGCGTGCTGGCGCCCTACATGTTCGAGGCGATGAAGCGCGCCGCCGAAGGCACGCAAAAGGAGAAGATCGACGCCGCCGCCCTGAAATTCGGCATGCCCATGGGGCCGGTCGAGCTGGTGGATGTCGTGGGCCTGGATGTGGCCTTGAGCGTCGCCAAGGTGCTGGGCCTGCCAGCGCCGGAGGATAGCCCGTTGATGCGGCTCGTTGGGCAGAAGAAGCTCGGCAAGAAGAGCGGCGAGGGCTTCTACAAGTGGGTAGGCGGCAAGGCGCAGAAGATGGAGGTTTTCTGGGACGCGAAAGAGCTTGATGCGCTCGGCCGCGATCTGGTGAAGCCGCTGATCGACGAATGCGAGAAGGTGCTCGCCGAGGGTGTCGCCGCGAGTGCGGACCATGTGGACGCGGGCGTGATTTTCGGCACGGGCTTCGCGCCGTTCCGTGGCGGGCCGCTGCACTACCGCGCCTCGCTCCAGGAAGCGGAACAGCCGCAGCCAGCCCACGCCGCAGAGTAGGGAAACGGCCATGCGTCTGAATGTCAAGGTTAGATGCCCCCTTACCCCAGCCCTCTCCCGCGGAGGGGAGAGGGAGTCCCGGCGTGCCCGTTGAGAGGGCGTTCCCCTCTCCCCATCCGCATCCGGTCGCGGATGCGGAAGCGAAAAGAGGCAAGCTCGCCAAGGCGAGCTTGCTGGGAGAGGGGACAGGGGTGAGGGGGCATTAGACCGCACAGAATTTGAAAGCGGGAGATTTCGATGCAGAATTTGCGCAAAGTGGCGGTCGTCGGCGGGGTTCGGACGCCCTTCTGCCGGGGCAACACGGGCTATGACGACCTGACCAACCTCGATTTGATGACGGCGGCGTTGGACGGCCTTGTTGCCAAGTACGGCCTAGAAGGTCAGCATATCGACGAGGTGGTTGGCGGCGCGGTCGTCACCCATGCCAGGGATTTCAACCTGACGCGCGAGGCGGTGATCGGCACCAGCCTCAAGGAGGACACGCCCGGCGTGACCCTCTCGCAAGCCTGCGGCACGAGCCTGCAGGCGGCGCTCGGCAGCGCGGCCAAGATTGCCACGGGGCAAATCGACGTCGCCATCGCCTGCGGTTCCGACACGGTTTCCGACCCGCCGATCGAACTCAGGCGTCAGCTCGCCAAGCGCCTCGCGCGGATGAGTGCCGAGAAAACCGTGACGGGCAAGGCCAGCGCCTTCTTCAGCGGCTTCTCGCTCGGCGACATCGCGGTGAGCCCGCCCGCCGTTGCCGAGCCGCGCACCGGCCTTTCCATGGGCCAGCACTGCGAGCTGATGGCCAAGGAGTGGCACATCGCCCGCGAGGCGCAGGACCNNCTGCTGGTGCCCGCGTCCGGCGTGTTCCGCGACAACAATCTGCGTGCCGATATCGAGCTTGAGAAAATCGCGCAGCTCAAGCCCGCCTTCGACCGCGAGGCAGGCACGCTGACCGCCGCGAACTCGACGCCGCTGACGGATGGCGCTTCCGCCGTGCTGCTTGCCTCGGAGGAGTGGGCGGCGGCGCACGGCCTCAAGCCGATGGCCTATCTGACCCACGGCCAGCATTACGCAATCGACTTCGTGGACGCCGGGCACGGCCTGCTCATGGCGCCCACCGTCGCGGTTTCGAAGATGCTGGACCGCGCGGGCCTCGCGTTGCAGGACTTCGACTTCTACGAAATCCACGAGGCGTTCGCCGCGCAGGTGCTGTGTACGCTCAAGGCCTGGGAAGACCCGCAATACTGCAAGACCATGCTGGGCAAGGACGCCCCGCTTGGCTCGATCGATCGCGCCAAGCTCAACGTGAAGGGCTCAAGCCTCGCCTACGGCCATCCCTTCGCGGCGACCGGCGCGCGCATTATCGCGATGCTCGCCAAAATCCTCGAAGAGAACGGCGGTGGACGCGGGTTGATCTCGATCTGCACGGCCGGCGGCATGGGCGTCTGCGCCATCCTGGAGCGGCCAAGCGGTACGTAGCAGCGAGGCTGCTACCGGCGTGCATGGAGATGATGCCGTGAACGGTCAATAACCGGATTGGGGTGATCCAATAGCGAAGAAACCAATCAACGCGCTTTTCATCTGTAGCCGCAACAGGTTGCGCAGCCCGACAGCCGAACGCGTATTCACTGCATGGCCGGGCGTCGAAACAGACTCCGCCGGGCTGGCTCCCGATGCGGAGACGCCGCTTGCCGCCGGTCAGGTGGAGTGGGCCGGCCTTATCTTCGTTATGGAAAAGTCTCACAAGGCCAAACTCACCCGGCGATTTGCCCGCCAATTGAAGGGCAAGCGGGTCATCTGTTTGGACATTCCGGACGATTATGACTTCATGGACTCGCACCTTGTGCGTTTGCTTGAATTGAAGGCGGGACGCTTTCTGAGGTGAAAGTCCTCCTCGCCGGAAAGGATTTTGGGCACGAGGCCCTTTGCACCTTAAATTCGCGGGGGGCTTGAGCGATGCCACTTTACTGCACCGGCCTCTTCGCCCTATCACTAGCCGCAATTCAGGATGAATCGGCGCTTTTGGCGCTGGGCTAGGTTATTTTCCGATGGACAAGCCAGATCGACCGGACGGACGCCCCAAGGGGAACGGCAGCAATGGGCGCGGCCCGCTTGCTTCGGGGCAGCAGGGTGCCGCCAGGAACGGAAAGCTTGAAGGTGGCGCGGGCGTGAAGGCTGCTCCGGCCAAGGCGGACACCGTCCATTACAGCTCGGACGAGGGCGCGCCCGCCCAGGAGCGCGATTGGTCCAAGACGCTGTTCCTGCCCAAGACCGGCTTCGGCATGAAGGCGGGCCTTCCGCAGCTTGAGCCCAAGCTCCTGCAGCGCTGGGAGGAGATGAGCCTCTACAAACTCCTGCGCAAAGCCGCCAAGGGCCGCGAGAAGTTCGTGCTGCACGACGGCCCGCCTTACGCCAATGGCAACATCCATATCGGCACGGGGCTGAACAAGATCCTGAAGGACGCCGTCGTCCGCTCGCAGCAGATGATGGGCAAGGACGCGAACTACGTGCCCGGCTGGGACTGCCANNCACGGCCTGCCCATCGAGTGGAAGGTCGAGGAGCAGTACCGCGCCAAGCAGAAGAACAAGGAGCAGGTGCCGGTCAACGAGTTCCGGCGCGAATGCCGCGAGTTCGCCCAGAAATGGATCGGCGTGCAGATGGGCGAGTTCCGGAGGCTCGGCGTCGAGGGCGACTGGGAGAACTATTATGCGACCATGGCCTATGAGGCCGAGGCGGTTATCGCCAACGAGCTGATGAAGTTCGCCACGGGTGGCTTGCTCTATCGTGGCTCGAAGCCCGTCATGTGGTCGGTGGTGGAACGCACCGCGCTGGCCGAGGCGGAGGTGGAGTACCACGAGCACGCCAGTCCCGCGATCTGGGTGAAATTCCCTGTACGAGATGCAGCGCCGTCTGGCTGGATAAGCGCTGATGTCGATCATGAAGGGGAAGCTCTTCCTCCTCGGGACGAAGAAGTGAGTAAAAGTGGTAACTTAGGTCTAAAGGCCCTGGACGCCAATATCGTAATTTGGACGACGACACCCTGGACAATCCCTGGCAACCGCGCCGTCTCATTCTCAAGCAAGATCGAGTACGGCCTCTATGAGGTCACCGAAGCGCCTGCAGATAACTGGACCAAAGTCGGTGAGCTGTTCATCATAGGAACAAAACTAGCTAGTTCTTTTTTCGAAGCTGCGCGCGTGACCGCAAAATGGCTTGGAAAAGTTCATCCATCCGGGCTTGTTGCCAGGCATCCGCTGCACGAGCGTGGCTACGATTTCAAGGTGCCGCTGCTAGACGGCGAGCATGTGACCGAGGACACCGGCACGGGCTTCGTGCATACGGCGCCCAGCCACGGCGCGGACGACTTCGAAATCTGGATGGCCAGCTCGCGGCAGTTGCAGGCGCGGGGCATCGACCCAACCGTGCCCGATATGGTCGGCCCGGATGGCTATTACCGCAAGCCCGTGCCGCTGTTCGGCGGCGCCGAGCCCAAGCGCGTGATCGACGACAAGGGCCATTTCGGCAAGCTCGACGATGTGCGCTACGGCAACGCGGCGGTGATCGCGGCGCTGAAGGAGGCGGGAGCGCTCGCCGCCATGAACCCGCGCCACAAGCACGACTACGCCCATTCCTGGCGGTCCAAGGCGCCGGTGATCTACCGCAACACGCCGCAATGGTTCATCGCCATGGACAAGCCAACGGCGAAGGGCAAGCCCAGCTTGCGCGAGCTGGCGCTCAAAGCCATCGCCGGGACGCGCTTCGTGCCGGCGCAAGGCCGCAACCGCATCGGCGGCATGGTCGAGCAGCGCCCGGACTGGGTGATCTCNNGAGGCCTTCAAGGCCGAGGGCGCGGACGCCTGGTTCGCGAATGGCGCGGCCGGCCGCTTCCTGGAAGGCATCGTGGACCAGCCCGCCGATTGGGAGCAGGTGCGCGATATTCTCGACGTGTGGTTCGATTCCGGCTCCACGCATGCCTTCTGCCTGGAGAAGCGCAAGGACTTGAAGTGGCCGGCAGACCTCTATCTCGAAGGCTCCGACCAGCATCGCGGCTGGTTCCAGTCCTCGCTCATGGAAGCTTGCGGCACGCGTGGGCGCGCGCCCTTCGACGCCGTGCTGACCCACGGCTTCGTCATGGACGAGCTTGGCCGCAAGATGTCGAAATCGCTGGGCAATACGGTCGCGCCCCAGGATGTCATCAAGCAGTCCGGCGCCGATATCTTAAGGCTCTGGGCGCTTTCCTCCGACTACACCGAGGACTTGCGCATCGGGCCGCATATCATCCAGTCCACGGTGGATGCCTACCGCAAGCTGCGCAACACGCTGCGCTATCTCTTGGGCAGCCTCGCGCATTACGAGCCGGGGTTCGCGGTGGCGCATGCCGATATGCCCGAGCTTGAGCGCTGGGTGCTGCACCGCGTTGCCGAGATCGATGCTCAAATCAGGCGCGATTACAATGACTTCGACTTCAAGCGGGCCTACCGCGCCATCGCGGATTTCTGCTCGAACGACCTGTCGGCGATCTACTTCGATATCCGCAAGGACGCGCTCTATTGCGAGGCCTATTCGAGCTTGAAGCGCCGTGCGGCGCTGACGGTGCTGAACACGCTGTTCGAATGCCTTACGGTGTGGCTGGCGCCGCTGCTGTGCTTCACGGCGGAGGAGGCCTGGCTCGCGCGCCATGGCGAGGTCAAGAACGGCTCGGTTCACCTGCAGGCCTTCCCCGAAGTCCCGGCGAACTGGCGCGACGAAGCGCTGGGCGCCAAATGGGAGAAGATCTGGACCGTCCGCCGCGTCGTCACCGGCGCGCTTGAAGTCGAGCGGCGCGAGAAGCGCATCGGCGCAAGCCTTGAGGCCGCGCCAGAAATCTATATCGGCAACAAGGAGTTGGCAGCCGCGGCCAAGGGCGCGGACTGGGCCGAGATCGCCATCACCAGCGATGCCGTCATCAAGACGGGCAAGGTGCCGGCGGAAGCGTTCACGCTTCCCGAGGTCGAGGACGTGGCCGTGGTGCCGAAGCTCGCTTCGGGCAAGAAGTGCGCGCGCTCCTGGCGCATCGCCAAGGATGTGGGAGCCGACCCGGCCTATCCCGGGCTTAGCGCCCGCGATGCCGCCGCCATGCGGGAGTTCGACGCGCGGGCGGCGTAAGCCAGCCGCTTTCGATTGAAATTGTATCGGCGGCTAGCTAGCTTGCAGGTGCAAGTGCCCGATTTGAAAGAATTATAGCTGGAGAAACGCAATGAAAATGGCATGGAAGGCTGCAGCCGCGGGGCTCATGTTCGCAGGGTTCGGCGCGCAGGCTCAGGAGTTCAAGGCGGGGGACATTGCGATCGGGCATCCCTGGGTCAGGCCAACGGCAGGCACAACAATGATAAGCGCCGCCTACATGACGCTAAAGAACGGTGGCAAGGACGCCGATACGCTCAAATCGGCCTCGTACGCGGATGCGGAAAAGGTCGAGGTCCACGAGCACATCAACGACAACGGCGTCATGAAGATGCGCCAAGTCCAGGGCGGGCTTGCGATCCCCGCGGGTGCCACGGTCGAGCTTAAGCCTGGCGGCTATCACATCATGCTGATTGGCCTCAAGCACGCCCTGGCAGAGGGCCAGACGCTGCCCCTGAAACTGAGCTTCGCTCATGCCGGCGACGTGGAGATGCAGATAAAGGTCGAGAAGATGCCGGCCGCTGGCGGCGGCGCCCAAGTGCACCATAACTAACCGTACCGTTGCCGTCCCGGAAAACGCGGAAGCGTTTATCCGGGATCGTTGCGGATGCCTGCGTTTGCCGCGATTCCCCAAGTACATTCCCCATGTACGCGGGCTTCATGCGGTATAACGAGCGCAGGCGCACCCGGTGTTTCCGGCGCAGCGCCCCGCGTGGCATGGCTTGCAGGCGATGGCCTGGGCGCCGCGGCCGGCTTTTCAGGCCGCAAACTGCTGGGCTTCGCCACGCTGGTCCTGCCGGCTTGGCGTCTCGGGCAGCAAGGGAGCGCAGCAATCCAGCGGCGGCAGAGCCTTCGAAGGAGCCTTCGACAGCAGCTTGGCCGCGACCGGGAACCACGCGGGCGAGTGCGCCACGGCCATGAGCAGATACATGAACCACATGCCGGTCAGGAAGCCGTAGGGTCCTGGGATCGTGCACATGGGCGAAGGCTGGAGGAAGCTGGCCACGGCTAGCGCCAGAAAGACCGGCATGGCCGCGAGTTGTATAGCCAAGCGCACATGATACATTCTCTGGCTGCCCCTGTTCGAATCCGTAATCTCCAGTTCTTTCATGCGTAGCACGAAACAGCGCCGCACCAAATGGCGCGGTACGCCGCAGGGGAGGGAGGTTGACACATCGAATTTTACCCGCAACCGCGCTTGGTTAGGCGGCGGGGCTTAGCCCGGCGGTCGCCGCAGTGAGCGGGCGCTCCGGGTGGGATAGGTAAGTGGCCGGACCGTGGCCCGGCCACAGCGATGCCTTAGCCGACGATCTCGCTTTCCTGGAAGACGAGGCCGATCTCAAGGGAGGCGTTCTCGGCGCTATCGGAGCCATGCACTGAGTTGCGCTCGATATTTTCGGCGAATTCCTTGCGGATCGTGCCGGGGGCGGCGTTCTCCGGGTTGGTCGCGCCCATGATCTCGCGGTTCCTGGCCACCGCGTTCTCGCCTTCGAGAACTTGTAGCACAATCGGGCCGGAGGTCATGAAGGCGACGAGGTCCTGGTAAAAGGGCCGCTGCTTGTGCACGGCATAGAACGCCGCCGCGTCGGCCTCATCCCAGCGCACGCGCTTCTGCGCAACGACGCGCAAGCCCCCTTCTTCGAGCTTGGCGATAATCTTTCCGGTGAGGTTGCGGGCGGTTGCGTCCGGCTTGATGATGGAGAGCGTGCGTTCAACGGCCATGGGTTCGCCTTTGCTGGTTGAATAGGGTCGGATTGGCTGGAAAGTGCGTTTCTAGCTTTTTGGCTGATGTAAGGGCTTATAGCCAAGCCGGGGAGCCGGGGCAAGCCGGGGCGGGCCGGCCATCCACGCAAACCGGCCGGCGGCTGAAAGACTTTAAGGTTCAAGTTCGCCGCTCTCGTTGCTAAACGAATTTCTATTTTTCGCCGGTCCTGGGGTCAAAAGGAAACCTTACGCGCAGCTGGCACTTGAAATTCCGGGGCAACTGTGTCTGCTACCGGAGATGCGGCCATCGCCGCCGCTAGCCTTTTTAAGGCGAGGTGCCTATTATGCGCGCAAATAGCCAATCTTCGGCATGAGTTCACACGGTTGCCGGCGTTCCAGGTGGAGCGGGGTTTGGCGTAGCGACGGAGCAAGCTGCTGAGTTGGGCGTGGGTACGGATACTGCAGACGAAGGACACACCTGCTGCGCATGATGCAGAAGGTGTGGCCAGTAACGAGCAGAATGAATTGGAGAAGTTATACCTTGCGTTTAACAGCTTACTTGCCGAGAGCAAATCGTTAGGGGAGAAAAATCTCGCACTTCAGCAAGAAATTAATGCCCTGCGTCTGCGCAACGACCAGGGCAACAAAGACTCTATGAAATTTGCGATATCTGAATTTGCCGGCGACATGATATGCGTTGCCGATAATGTTCGCCGCGCCATTGAAGCGGTCCCAAAAGAGCAGCTAGGCGCGATTCCGGCCTTGAACAGCCTCGTGGAAGGCTTCGAGGTTACCGAGCGATCGCTTCTGGCTGCACTGAAGCGCTATGGGGTGGCGCGTTTCGATCCTCTGGGCGAGCCATTCAATCCTCATCTGCACGAAGCCAAGTCTGCGGTGAGCGCGCCCGATTTGCCCGAGAATACCGTAGTTCAGGTGATCCATGCAGGCTTTATGATAGGGGAGCGCCTGCTCCGGGCGGCGGGGGTGGTCGTGTCTCAAGCTGGCGCCGGCGCTCAACCTCGGGACGGTGCTGCCGCGGACAGTCGAGCCTCCCCGGCTTTATCCAGCGCTACAGGTCAGGGGCGATACGCCGAGCCGGCGGACCTGGCGGAGCGCAGCTCCTCTGTCTTGCACAAGCCGGTTATAACGGCGGCGGAGGGTGCTCCTCGCGAATGGCTGGAGAATACATCT
Source organism: Hyphomicrobiales bacterium (assembly GCA_003153975.1). Taxonomy (GTDB): domain Bacteria; phylum Pseudomonadota; class Alphaproteobacteria; order Rhizobiales; family Rhodomicrobiaceae; genus Rhodomicrobium. Next base: position 3,534 of record PMBZ01000027.1, on the reverse strand, counting down.
AACTACATTCGTGCATCCGGGGGTAATCGGCCTTCGTTACCGGGCCAGGAAGCAGCTTACGAGACGAAGAAGATTTCGCTTGCATCCGATCCCGCGCAGGCTATCGAAGATGCACAAGAGAGAAGCCAGGCCGTAAACGGCGCGTTCGAAGCCAAGAACTACGCGGAGGCCGCGCGCATCCAGGAAAGCGTCGCCGCGGCTTTGCGCCGCACCGAAACCGCCGCGGAGGGGAAGCCCGGCGACGGCACACTCGATGCTCTCCTAAGTCTTTCATGGTATCAGCTTTTCGCTGGCGACTACGACACAGTGATCGCGACCGCGGATCAGGCCGCCGCAATAAGAGAGGACTACATCTCAATCGACACAAATCGTGCCCACGCTCTTATGCTAAAGGGTGCCGCGGACGAAGCAAAAGTCATTTATAACAAGCACAAAGGAAAAGAAACCAGGAACAAAAAGACCTGGGATAATGAGGTCTTGGACGACTTTGCCGAATTGGAGCAAGCGAATATCGAACATCCGCTCATGAACGAAATCAGAAGTGCTTGGGCTGCAAAGAGTTGATTTGGCAAGTTGTATAAGCTGCGAAAATTTTCCAGAAATGCAAGTGAGAATCGCCTGCCGGAGGCACGTTAACCCTGCCGGCATTAATCGTGCCGGTGCATACGGCCCTGGGCTCGCGCCATATCGAGAATTGCTGGCCTTTATCCGCCTGCTTTGCTAGATATAAGGTCTCAGGGACGACCAGGGTAATAGAAGAAAAGGTGAAAGTGATGTCCAGGCTGTTGGAAATGCCGGCTGTGCCGCAGAAGAGGCAGGGGAGTGGCATGAACCGTCTCGATGAGCTGAACAGGATACTCCGTAAGCTGCAGATCGATTCACCCGGGATCGAGACGAGCGCGCTGATTTCCGAGGACGGCCTGATGATCGCCCGCGCCGACAACATGAACATGGAAGAAACGCGTGTCGCCGGCATGGCGGCCACGCTGCTCAACCTGGGCACGCGGGCGTCCATGGAACTGTCCCGGGGCGCCGTACAGGAAGTGATCGTGCGCGGCGAAAACGGCTATGCCGTGGTGCTCAGCGCCGGCCGTGGCACCCTGCTGCTCGCCGTCACGAACGAAGCCAGCAAGCTCGGCCTTATCTTCTTCGACATGCGCGAAGCGATCCGGGCGCTGCAGAAAGTCCTTTAGGCCGCTTCACGAAACCCGCGCCTTATTGCCGCATCGCTGTCAGGAGTTGCTCATGGCGGATACTATCCTATTCGACAACGGCACCCATCGTAACATCCTGCTTGAGGATTCCGGCAGTTCCGGTAGCGCGGTGCAGGCGAACCAGCACCTCATCGTACACAATGACGAGGCCATGCTGCTCGATCCCGGCGGGCACAAAGTCTATTCCCAGGTTCTGACGAAGACCTACTCGGCCCTGGGCCGCGCCAGGCTGCGCTACCTGTTCCTCTCGCACCAGGACCCGGACATCGTGGCCGCGGTCAATGGCTGGCTGATGACAACCGACGCCACCGCGTACATCTCCTCGCTGTGGCTGCGCTTCGTGCCGCATTTCGGCCTGGACCACCTGCTTGAGGACAGGTTGCGGGGCATCCCCGACGAAGGCATGATATTCGAAATGGGCGGGGAGTCGCTGTACGCCCTGCCCGCGCACTTCCTGCACAGCGTGGGCAACATGCAGATCTACGACCCGGTTTCGAAGATCCTGTACACCGGCGATCTCGGCGCAGCCCTCGGCATGGAATATTTCGAAGTCGCCGATTTCGACGCCCACCTGAAATACATGGAAGGTTTCCACCGCCGCTATATGACAGGTAATCGCGCCATGAGCCTCTGGGCCGATATGGTGCGCAACCTGGACATCGAAATCATCGCCCCGCAGCACGGCGCGTTGTTCCGCGGCAAACCGATGGTCAAGAGATTCATCGATTGGGCCGGCAGCCTCCAATGCGGCATAGACGTGATGGCGCACCTGTACAAGGTGCCAGCCGCCGCGCCGGCAAGATGAAAGTGTGTCCGTGAACGCCGATCTTCCCGACGCCTTCCCGCCCGCCCAGCCTCTGGCCGGTGAAGGCGCGCCCGCCTTGCTCGCTGCCTTGCTCGCCGCCATGGGCGCCACGCTGGCAGTTGTTTCCGCCTCGATGTGGCTCGCCCCTCCTGTGGCGCAGCCGGAGCCCGTGACCATCGTGGTGCACGAAAAGGAACCGGCGCCGCCGCCTCAAATCATTGAGGTACAGGTGCCCGCGCCCGCGCCGCCGCCCCAAATCATCGAGGTGCAGGCACCGCCGCCGCCGCCGCCCTGTTTCGACCCCGTGACGATTATGTTCGCGACGGACAAATCCGAGCCGCTGACCGCAACGGACGCGGAGCGCGCGCTGCTGCGCGCCGGCATCGCCCGGCTAGCCGGCTGGCTCGGCAAGCATGCCGATGCAAAGGCGCTCGTCGAAGGCCATTCCGACAGCCAGGGTACCGAGGCGCACAACCTCGTGCTCAGCTTTACCCGCGCCAAGGCCGTCTCCTCCCTCCTCGCCAGCAACGGCATCCCCGCCAGCCGCCAGACCGTGCGCGCAGCCGGCGCCGGGGAGGCCGCCGCGAAGATCGACCGGCGGGACCGCCGCGTCGATGTTGGCATCGATGGCGTTAACGCCTGCAAGAGCGCCGCCGGCGCCATGGAGCATCCATGAACGTACCCGCCCTTCTCATCGGCCTTGGCGCCGCGTTGCTTCTGCTGCTGGCGGGCTACCTCGCCGGCCTCCGGCGCGGTTCAAGCGAACGCACCCGGCTGCGGGGCGTGGCCGAACAACAGGCCGCGATCCTGCAACACTGGAAGCAGAGCAACGCAAGCGCGCTGGATAACGACCGTACGCTCAAATCCACCATCGAGCAGGTGCTGGCACCGCTGGTGGAACGCGAACGCCTGTCGGTCGATCTGGCACGGGTCGGCAGCGCCGGCCAGCGCCGCGATCTTTCCCCGCTGCTCGAACAAGTCGCCAGGGTGGGCAACTTCGGCTCGATCCTCTTGAGCAACGAAGACGGCCTCGTGGTCGCCGCGGCGGGTAGGGCACCGGACTTCGACGCCATGGCCGCGGCCACCGCGCGCCTGACCGGCGCCGCCGACCAGTTCGCCGCCAACCGTGGCGGCGCGTTGGCCGTCGTGGTCCGCGACGCAGCCGACTCGACCACGCTGTGCCGCCTGTTCACGACGCACGGCCAGACAATGGCGCTGACCGCGACATCGAACGACACGCGCCTGACCGCCGTGGCGCTCGACCCCGCGCTGGCGAAGATCGAAACGGCGCTGGCGGCGCAGGTTGCAGGTTGAGGGGTAGGACCCGGCCCGCGCATCTCCCCGGCCACTTGACAGCCGGGCCATCCCGCCCTGCCATCCACGCAAACCGGCTAGGAACTGAAAGCCTTCAAGGCTCAAGCTCGTCGCTCCTTACCGCGGCCCTGAGCCAAATCATGGACGGTTGGAAGAGGCCGTGAGCGGATTTACGGGCCGTTTGCGGCAGCGTCTCTTATC
>PMBZ01000089.1:9943-19579 GCA_003153975.1 Hyphomicrobiales bacterium | reverse complement strand
CCGCAGATCATGGAGGGCGAGGGCCTCGATACCATCGTCGACGCGCTGATCACGGAGCATCAGGCAAGCCTGCTAGCCGCCGAGCACAACAGTGCCCATGCCTGAGCCTGCCCCGGCGCATGGCGCGGGGGTGGAGCCGGCGCCCACGCTAGGCAGCGCCGCCCGCAAGCTTAGCGGCCTGTTTGAAGAAGCCGGCCTTGCCAGCCCGCGGCTCGATGCACGCATTCTGGTGGCGGAGGCTTGCGGGCGCGGCGCGAATGCCACGATCCTCGACCGGGATGTTGCGGTCNNCCCCCTCACTCTGTCTCTCTCCCCGCAATCTCGCCTCGGCGAGATTGCATCTTGGAGAAGCCGTATCCGCAAGCGGATACGGCTGGGAGAGAGGACGCCCGAACTATCCGCAGCCTGACTCCCTCTCCCCTCGGGGAGAGGGTTGGGGTGAGGGGGGACTCAGCGGAGTACGCTCCCCTTCGCATTCTAGACCTCGGCACGGGCTCGGGCTGCATCCTGGGCGCCCTGCTTTCAGAACTGCCGCAGGCGCAAGGTATTGGCCTCGACCGCTCCGAGGCCGCGCTCGCGGTTGCGCGCGATAATTTGTCGCTCCTGGGGTTGCAGGATCGCGCATCCTTCCTATGTGCCCATTGGATGAGCGCTATCGCTGGCGGTGCGTTCGACGTTATCGTCTGTAACCCGCCCTATATCGCGCCTTCGGAAATCCGCGAGCTTGCGCCAGAGGTCAGGGCTTACGATCCCTATCTCGCGCTCGATGGCGGGGAGGATGGGCTTAACGCTTACCGGACGATTATTCCGCAGGCATTTGCCGCTCTTAGAGGTGGCGGACTCCTGGTTTTCGAGGTTGGCTACCGCCAAGCCGGGGATGTGCTCAACTTGATGAAACTTTTTGCCCCTGCCCCAGGTTTTTCCGAAGCTCGGATATTGCGGGATTTGGGGGGAGTTGGCCGCGCCGTTGCAGCGGTGCGACAGTCGTAAGAGGAGAGTTCCGATCCCAAAAAAAGAATTGGAAATTCCGCTCTTTCGGGATACGGTTTTCCCTGAGGCGGCTTCGCGAATGCCTGTGGCAGGCGAGAATGAATGCGAAGCCACGGCGGGTGCGCTACCAGAAACAGTGGAGCCAGGCGAGTGCAACATATCTGTGCGCCGGCAGCGCTTGTGGCAGCACGTTCCGCGGGCAGGATAGCCTAGATAATCTGCTTTGAACCCGGAGATACCGGGTGCGCGGGCTGGAAGAGCCGCGAAGAGGTTTTTTTCGAGATTCGCAAGCTATGGCCGAAACTTAAGCGCCACCGCATTGCGTGAATCCCAGCATTTGTGACCTTCGATCAAGATAGGACCCATGAGGCAAGGACAGCAAAGCCGCAGAGGCCGTAATCGCGGCGGCCGTAAACCCCAGAATTCAATAAGCCGCAACTATGAATCGAGCGGCCCCGATGTGAAGATTCGCGGCACCGCGATGCACATCGCGGAGAAATACTCCTCGCTGGCTCGGGATGCCCACTCGTCGGGCGACTCGGTCGCGGCGGAGAACTATCTTCAGCACGCCGAGCATTACAATCGGATAATCCTGGCCGCGCAGGCGCAGAACCCCGCGATGGGCGGCATGGAGCAGTCCGGGGGCATGAATGGCGGCCGCTTCAACATGCCCGAGTCGTTCCAGCAGGATCAGGACGACGCCGACGAGGAAGTTGGCGAGGATTTCGTGACGCAGCAGCCTCCACGCTTCCTGGAGCGGCCGGTCTATAACCAGAATCAGCCGCAGCCCTTCGTTCCGCAGAATGCGTTTTCGCATGTGCAGCCTCCCATGCAGCCGGTAGCGCCGGTGCAGAACGGCGCGCCATTCGCGGGCGAGACTTTCCCTGCCGCTCCGCAGGAGGGTGCCGGCCCGAGGCGCCGCCGTCGCCGCCCGATAGGCGAGCATCAGCCAAGAACCTACAATAGCAGGCAGGGCGCTAGCGCTGGCGCAGCCGCGAATGGCGTGGCTGCCGGCGTGGAGCCCACCCCGGACGAAGTTACGTCTTAGGAACGGCGGGTCGTGCCTTGAACGAGGCGAATCTCCCCTCACCCTGTCCCTCTCCCCACGGGAGAGGGAACGCTCGAAATTCCGCCGCGGCTGATTCAGGGGTCCCTTCTCCNNGGACAGGGTGAGGGGAGATTCCCTCCGTTCAAAGCGCCGCCGGCGCGTTACATTTGCAGGCCAATCCTGTTTCCCGGCACAACCTCTCCGCCTGAGACAACCTTCGCGTAGAGCCCGAACTTGGTATGACCCCAGGTGCGTTGGAGCGTGGCGGGGATGGACAAGCCGCGCTTGGCGGTTTTGAGGTCCACGCTCGTGGCCTCGCAACGGGCCGTTTCCTTAAAAAACCGAAGTGTGGCAGTGCCGCAGGAGATGGTCTTGCCCAGCCAGCGCCGTTCTTCCCACGCCGGCAAGCCTTCGAAATAGATGTTGGCCCGGAAGCGCAACGGGTCGAGATCCAGCTCCACGATCCGCGAAAGATCGCGGACGGTTTCCAGGTTCACGATGTGCAGCGCCTTGTCCGCGATATCGGTGATGCTGTGCCCAGGCGCCGAAACAATGCGCGGAGGCCCCAGCAACTCCGCCTTAATATAGGCGGCCAGGAATTGCTCGATCATCTGCCGGCCGAGCTTGGTTTTGAGTGTGCCCCGCGCGATCTGCTTTCGATCGCGGAACAGCGTCAGCACATGGCTCGATTCGTCGAAATCGAGTTCGAGGCTCGCAAGCCGCTCATGCCGCATCAATTGCAGGAAGTGCGTTTTCGGCAGCCATTCCGGGTTCAAAGCATCGAACCGTTTCGCGCCATGCTCGATGGCATAGGCCCGGTCGAGCGGTACGCACTCGCCCGCCGTAAGCGTAAACTTCGGCATTGCGATGCCCGCCAGCCCTTTAACGGGATAACGTACAAGCGTAACAATCTTTGGTGCGGCAGTTATGGCGCAGGTCCTTTTCTTGTGCGCGCAGGTTGCCATATATCAAGCAAAACCACTATACGTTCGTCTTAATTTTGGCGGCGGGAAGCCGCAATGATCGAGGCAGTATGAATTTCGAAAAGCTCACCGACCGTTCGAAAGGATTTTTCCAGTCCGCCCAGGCGCTGGCCCTTCGCGAGGGCCATCAGCGGCTGATGCCGGAACACCTCCTCAAAGTGCTGCTCGACGATGGCGAGGGGCTCGCGGCCGGACTGATCGGGCGCTCCGGCGGCCAGCCCGGAGAGGCGCTGGCGCGCGTCGAGCAGGCGCTCGCCAAGATCCCCAAGGTTTCGGGTGCGGGTGCGGGCCAGCTCTACATCGCTCCGCAACTGGCAAAGGTGATCGATCAGGCCGAGAAGCTTGCCGAAAAGGCCAACGACAGCTATGTGACCGTCGAGCGGCTGCTCCTGGCGCTGGCCATGGAAAAGGAAGCCGAGACCGCGAAAATCCTCGCGGATGCCGGCGTCACTCCCGTCGGGCTCAACGCGGCCATTAACGATCTGCGCAAGGGCCGAACCGCCGACAGCGCATCCGCCGAGCAGGCCTACGACGCACTCAAGCGCTATTCCCGCGACTTGACCGACGTGGCGGCGAAGGGGCAGCTCGATCCCGTCATCGGGCGCGACGAGGAAATCCGCCGCACGATCCAAGTGCTGTCCCGCCGCACCAAAAACAATCCCGTACTCATCGGCGAGCCGGGCGTCGGCAAGACNNGAGGAGCGGCTCAAGGCGGTGCTGCAGGAGATCATGGCAGCTGAGGGCGGCGTCGTGCTTTTCATCGACGAGCTGCACACGCTGGTGGGCGCCGGCAAGGCCGAGGGCTCGATGGATGCGTCCAACCTCCTGAAGCCGGCATTGGCTCGCGGCGAGTTGCACTGCGTCGGCGCGACCACGCTCGACGAATACCGCAAATATATCGAGAAGGACGCAGCGCTTGCCCGCCGCTTCCAGCCCGTGTTCATCTCCGAGCCGACCGTCGAGGACACGATCTCGATCCTNNCGCTACATCACCGACCGCTTCCTGCCGGACAAGGCCATCGACCTGATGGACGAAGCGGCGAGCCGGCTGCGCATGCAGGTCGACTCCAAGCCCGAGGAACTCGACGAACTCGACCGCCGTCTGATCCAGCTCAAGATCGAGCGCGAGGCACTTAAGAAAGAGAGCGACCAGGCCTCCAAGGACCGGCTTGCGCGGCTGCAAAAGGAGATCGCCGACCTGGAAGAGAAGTCGAGCGGTCTGGCGCGGCGCTGGAAAGAGGAGAAGGAAAAGCTCGCTTCCACGCAGAAGGTGAAGGAGGCGCTGGACGCCGCCCGCATCGAGCTTGAGCAGGTTCAGCGCAAGGGCGACCTCGCGCGGGCCGGCGAACTGTCCTACGGCATCATCCCCGATCTCGAAAAGCGGCTGAAGGCGATAGAAAGCGCCGCCGAGTCGCGCCGTGGCATGGTGGAGGAGGCCGTGACCCCCGATCATATCGCGGGCGTGGTCTCGCGCTGGACCGGCATCCCGGTCGAGAAGATGCTCGAAGGCGAGCGGGACAAGCTGCTCCGGATGGAGGACGAGCTTGGCAAGCGCATCATCGGCCAATCGGAGGCGGTGCACTCGGTTTCGACAGCTGTGCGGCGCGCGCGGGCGGGCCTGCAAGACCCGAACCGCCCCATCGGCTCGTTCATGTTCCTTGGGCCAACCGGCGTCGGCAAGACCGAGCTTTCGCGTGCGCTAGCCGGCTTCCTGTTCGACGACGACCAGGCCATGGTCCGCATCGACATGTCCGAGTATATGGAGAAGCACTCCGTCGCCCGGCTGATCGGCGCACCTCCCGGCTATGTCGGCTATGAGGAAGGCGGCGCGCTCACCGAAGCCGTGCGCAGGCGCCCCTATCAGGTCGTGCTGTTCGACGANNACGGGCGCCTGACGGACGGCCAGGGCCGCACGGTCGATTTCCGCAACACGCTCATCATCATGACCTCGAACCTCGGCTCTGAGTATCTAAGCTCCCAGGCGCCCGCGGAGGATGTGAACAAGGTTCGCGAGCAGGTCATGGCTGTGGTGCGCTCGCATTTCCGGCCCGAGTTCCTGAACCGCGTGGACGACATCCTTCTGTTCCATCGGCTGCGGCGCGAGGAGATCGGCGCCATCGTCGAAATCCAGCTCAAGCGCCTGCAAAAGCTGCTCGAAGAACGCAAGATCGTGCTCGACATGGACCCGAAGGCGTTGCACTGGCTCGGCGACAAGGGGTACGACCCGGCTTATGGCGCGCGGCCGCTGAAGCGCGTCATCCAGCGCGCGCTGCAAGACCCGCTGGCTGAGCTGATCCTGTCCGGCGTGGTCAAGGACGGCGACAAGGTTCAAGTCATGGCCGGGTCCGATGGCCTTATCATCAACGGCAGGGCGTTCCACCTCGCCGCGTAAACGGCAATGGTGGCCGGGCCTGCCCCGGCCATCTGGCATGTGTTGACCGGAAGTGTTAGACTTGTTCCATGAAATTCGAGCGCATCACGACCGACCCTGAAGTCTGTACCGGCAAGCCCTGCATCCGTGGGTTACGCTTTCCGGTGGCGCGGCTGCTTGGGCTGCTTGCTGCCGGCGAGACACGAGATGGGATACTGAAGTCCTATCCGTATCTCGAAGCAGAGGATATCGCGGAAGCCCTGCGTTATGCGGCCTTTCTGGCCGAAGATGAGACAATGGAGCTGGCACGCTGACCAGCCAGGCTCTCAAGTTTCTGATCGATATGCCTCTTTCGCCTAGTCTCGGCCGATGGCTTAGAGGAGAAGGGTATGATGCGGTTCATGCAGGGGAGATTGGCCTTTACAACGCCAAGGACACTGTGCTTTTGGATTTGGCACGGCGCGAAGAGCGGATTGTCATAACATCCGACCTCGACTTTCCTCGCCTTCTCGCGCTGTTCAAAGCCTCCGGTCCTGGATTAATTCTCTTTCGCGGCGGCGATTGGAGCGATGCCGAAGCTATCTCGCAGGTTTGCCGGATAATCCGGGATGTTCCTGGCATCAAACTTGCTACCGGGGTTCTCACGATAGATCACTATGGTGTTCGCTGGAGAAGCTTGCCAATCAATGGTGGCAACTGACCGCGGGCGTGGCGCCAAGTTGGAACCAGCTATTCTTCTGGGCTGTGCGAACGGTCTTTTTGCGCATGGCGAGGAATGGTACATTGAACACATGACCGTGCCTGCAAAGTCCGCGAAAATGACCGCCGATGAATTCTTGGCCTGGGCCGAGGTGCAGGAGCGCGGGCGCTTTGAGTTGATCGCGGGTGAGGCTGTCGCGATGGCGCCCGAAATCGCCGATCATGGGCGCGCCAAATTTGCCATCGCTCTTGCCCTCCGGGAAGCGATCGAGAAAGCAGGGGTGAACTGCGAGGCATTTGTCGATAGCCTGACTGTGCGGATCGATGCGGATGCGGTTGTGGAACCGGACGCCTTGGTCAATTGCGGCGAAAGAGTACCGCCCAAAAGCCTTTACGCGCCGAACCCTATAATTGTGGTCGAGGTCGTCTCTCCATCGAGCCGCGTGCGCGATTTTTCAGAAAAGTTCACCGATTATTTCGGCGTGCCCAGCATCCAGCATTACCTTATCGTCGACTTGGACCGCCGCCTGCTTCTTCATCACAAGCGCGGCGAGGCGGGGACAATCGTTACCGCGATCCTAAAAGAAGGCACTCTGCGGCTCGACCCGCCGGGGATCGAAATCTCGCTGGCCGGCATCTTCGAGCCCGCCTGAGGGCAAGCTGTGCTCCCAATTTTGCGAGGCATGGAATTAGCTGGGAAGATGTGCTACCTTGGGCTGTAGCTGGAGCCGCACGGTTCGAATTTCCGTGCGCTGCGAGCGTTGGGAGAGAGACGCGGATGTTCAAGCTCATCATGCCTGCGATTGCGGCGGTGCTCTTGTATTCCACCGCAAATGCCGCTGCGACAGAGCTAGCGCTGACCTGCGCATGGGATCTTGGAGGTAAATTCGAGCTTAAAATAAACGAGCAAGGCGTAACCAAGAATGGCCGTGCCGTGACGAACCAGGTTTCCATTAGCGACGCTGAAATAATTTGGCACGAAACCGCGCCGTCAGGTTACGACTATGAATATAATGTGGAGCGGCACTCTGGCGTGCTCGTCGCAAGTACGTTCAGCAAGTCGTACAACCGGAAGGTTGAAAACAAGGCCGTATGCGTGAAGGCAGGCGGTAGCTCCGAGGCCGGATTTTAATTTGCGCTGCGGCCCTGGGCATTTATTCCCTTCCCTTTGCCATGATTCGATCTTAGATCGCGAGTAGGAGCCCTCACGCACCATAAGAGAGGATCGCGCCACGATTCCGCATAGGCCTTGCCGATGATTGTTTCCTTCCAGGACATCGCGAACGATGTCGCAAGCCATCTCGCCGGCCCGGACGGCAAGAGCGTGCCGGTTCGCGCTGCCGATAGCGCCGCGTTCCAAAAACGCCCGGATGAATTCGTTTCGTCTGAACATGCGGCTTGGCTCGCGGCGATGGGCTGGACCGCGAAGCCCGGCAGCCATGCGCTCTTGCCCGGCAGCGAGGGGCTGGCCGCGGTCCTGCTGGCGTTGGGCGGCGAGGAGCCAACACCCGGCGCTTTGTTGCAGCTTGGCGCGCTTCCCGCAGCGCTTCCTGAAGGCACCTATGCGCTCGAAGGCTTCCCTGGCTCTCCAGACGATGCGGTGCTTGCTTGGTTGATGGGAGCTTACTCTTTCCGCCGCTATTTGACTCAAGAGCCGCGGAAGCCCCGCAAGCTGGTGCTTCCCGAAAGCGTCAACCGCACGGCCGTGCTGCAAAAGGCGCAGGCCATCTGGTTCGCGCGCGAACTGATAAACCTGCCCGCCAACGATTGCGGTCCGGGCGATCTTGCCGCCGCGCTCCGCGATCTAGGCCAGACCTTCGGTGCCAGCGTCAGCGTCATCGCGGGCGAAAGACTGCTCGCGGAAAACTTCCCGCTCCTTCACGCGGTCGGCCGGGCCAGCGACCGCGAGCCCTGCCTTGCGGACTTGACCTGGGGCGATGACAGCCATCCCAAGGTCACGCTGGTTGGCAAGGGCATCTGCTTCGACACGGGCGGCCTCGACATCAAGCCGCCGTCGTCCATGGCGCTGATGAAGAAGGACATGGCCGGCGCCGCGAGCGTGATGGCGCTTGGCGCGATGATTATGGCCGGGAACCTGCCGGTGCGCCTGCGCATCGTCATCCCGGCGGCGGATAACAACGTTTCCGGCAATGCTTTCCGGCCGGGGGACATCATCAAGAGCCGCGCAGGGCTAACCGTGGAGATCGGCAACACCGACGCCGAGGGCCGCTTGGTGCTGGCGGACGCGCTGGCGCTCGCGGACGAGGAGGCGCCCGATCTCCTCATCGACTTGGCGACGCTGACCGGCGCGGCGCGCACGGCGCTCGGCCCGGACCTGCCGCCCTTCTATACGGAAGACGAAAGTCTTGCGGCCAGCCTCCAAGCGGCCGGCCTTCATGTGGCGGACCCGCTCTGGCGCATGCCGTTCTGGGCGCCCTACGACGCCCAGCTCAAGAGCAAGGTTGCCGACGTCAATCATATCTCCAGCAGCCCCTTCGCGGGTTCCATAACGGCGGCTATGTTCCTCAAGCGCTTTGTGAAAAGCGCCAGGCGCTATGTTCACCTCGATATATTCGGCTGGGTGCCGCGCGCCGTACCAGCCAAGCCCGCGGGCGGCGAGCCGCAAGGTGTTCGCGCATTGTTCGAGATTATCCGCAACGAGTTCGGAAAACAGGCGTCATGACACAGCTCGATCCGCGCCTCAATGCGTACCGCGAGGATTTGGCGGCGGCTTCCCTCCAGGACCGCTTCCGCGCCCCGCGCTATTCCGAAGGGGAGCTTCGTCAGATCGCGGCGCCCACGGCGCCCATCCGCGTGGCACCGCGCTTCGATGCACCGCTCGCCACCGAAGCGCTTTGCGGAGAACTGGTCACCGTCTATGAGGTCCGGGAAGGCTGGGCTTGGCTTCAGCTCCATGACGACGGCTATGTCGGCTACACGACCATGGATTGCCTGTCCACCATGGTCGAGGAGAACTCCCACCGCGTGAGCGCCAGGCTAACCTACCTCTATCCGGCGCCCGACATGAAACGGCCGCCAATCACCAAGCTGAGTTTCTCCGCCACGGTGGCGCCCGTGGGCGGGCTTGAAGGCCGCTTCATCGAAATCTCGCGGGGCGGCTTTATTTTTGCGGACCATCTGGTCGGCATTCGTGAACGCGCCAAGGATTTCGTCCGGGTGGCGGAGCAATTCGTTGGCGTGCCCTATCTCTGGGGTGGCAAGACCTCGCTTGGCATCGATTGCTCGGGGCTCGTGCAGATCGCGCTCAGAACCGCCGGCGTTCCGTGCCTGCGCGACAGCGACATGCAAATGCACAGCGCCGGCGAGCCCTTGGACCCCAGCGATCTTGAGGCCATACAAAGAGGCGACCTGCTGTTCTGGAAAGGGCACGTCGCCATCGCTCAATCTGGCGATTGGATGCTGCATGCGAGCGGCCATCACATGCAGGTCGTGGTGGAACCGATCCGCCGCGCGATCGAGCGGACTGCGGAACTGAGCGGCCCCCTGCTTGCGATCATAAGGCCTCCAGTGGCGCTGCAAGCTCC
>PMBZ01000089.1:0-9859 GCA_003153975.1 Hyphomicrobiales bacterium | reverse complement strand
GAAATCAATGCCGCCGCGAAGAACGTGGCCGCCCAGATCCACGCAAGCATGGCTGCGGTGCACGGGGGACGGGAGGAGATGCCGGCAGGGGGGCCGGAACGGAATCGCGGCTCCAGTGCCCGGCCCGGCGAAAAGCCGAAGCAGGTGGGCTGACGGTACTCCGGCCCGCGAGCGGTTATCTCAGGCGCGGGAGGAATGCGCCTACCCTGGCCTTGTACAGCGCATAGTCCGGGAACGCGGCGGCGAGCAGGCGTTCCTCGAAATACGCCCGGCCGATCTGAAGCCCGGCGATCCCGAGCGCCAACGCGAGGCTTTCCGCTGTGCCGAGCAGCAGGCCCAAGCCGGATACCGTCAGAATATTGCCTGCATACATCGGGTGGCGGATGACGGCATAGGGGCCTGCCTGCTTCAGGGCATGAGCCTGCGGCGTCACGGCAAAAGAGCGGCGTAAATAGAGGAGGGAGAGCAAGACCAAACCCGCGCCGAGCAGCAGCAAAACGAGCGGCACGTAAGGACCGGCTGGCGGGATTCCGGCTGGGGTGAGAAATCCAAAGCCGTAGACGCTGAACGCTCCGGTCACCGCCAGGAAATTTGGCAGGAACGCTTCGTCGCGCGCAAGCGGCCGGCGCGATGTCAACAGCAGGAGCGATGTGCCGCTGACATAAACGGCGGAGAAAGCGCTCGCTAGAAGCGAGAGCGCCGGCTGGCCGTAAGAGCCGGCTGCGACGATCGGCCAGTATTGGCCCGCGGCCTCAAGCAAATGCAGCCACCCGCTCACGGCCACCGGCACGAGAACCAAACCGAAGATAGTATTGTCCAGCCTCAGAAGCGGGCGCCACGGCGGTTGCATCCTGCGCCCGGCCTTATTCCGCCGCCGGCGCCGCACGCGCCGCTTGCCGCCAGGCGAGCCAGCCCCAGAACAACACGGCGATGCCCATTGCCACTGGCAGAATGAGCATGGCGTGTTGCAGCCCGGCGCCTGGGCGGGCGGGGTCGTGGCCCCAATCCGCGAGATGCCCAACCAGTGCCGGGCTCAGGAAATCGCCAAGCAGGTGAATGACGAAAATCGAAGCAGCCATGGCGCTCGCCCGAAGGTGCGCGGGCACGGCCTCGATTTGAAGCGTCACCTGCGGTCCGGTGGGCAGGAACGACAGGAAGATTGCCGCGCCGAGGAAGATCATGGATGCCGTGAGGCCGTCTTCGAGGAATGCGAGCGTGGCGGCCAGAAGCGTCAGGAACGCGGCCAGCGTAATCAGCCAGGCATAGCCTGCGCGGGATTTCCGTTCCCAGGCGGTTGCGGCGAACCCGCCAACGAGAGTGCCAAGCAGTCCGCCGATGACAAGCACCCCGCCGAAGAAATGATCCGCGAAGCCTAGCTCCAGCCCATGAACGCGGTTCAGGAATGTCGGTCCCCAAGCTCCGAAAGCGCCGATTGCGAAGGTGTAGGCCGTCAAGCCGAGCACAACGAGGACGAAGTCTCCGATGCGGAACAGGCCGGCAAATTCGCTTAATCCCTTCGGCATGACGGAAACGCCATTGTCTGACGCGCCTGGCCGCGGCTCGGCGAGCGCCAGCAGCGCCAGCGCCAGCAGCAGCCCCGGCCCGCCGGCCCACCAGAACCCCGCCCGCCAGCCGCCGCCATAAGATAGCGCGGCCCCGCCAACCATGTAGCCGAGCGCCGCCCCGACGGGCATCGCGACGTAGAAAATCGTCATGGCATTGTTGCGCCGCTCCGCCGGGAACAAATCCGACAGCCACGCGGGCGCCAGGACCGCGTAGCTCGCCTCGCCAAGGCCAACCAGCACGCGGCAGGCGAGCAGCGTCCAGAAATCGTTGCAGAAGCCGCTCAGGATCGTGCCCAGGCACCAGAAGGCGACGCCGGCCGCGATCAGGCCTTTGCGCCGCCAACGGTCTCCCAGATAGCCGAAGATGGGCGCGGTGGCGAAATAGCCGATCATGAAGGCGGAGGTCAGCCAGCCGATCTCCGCATCGTTCAGTAAGAGCGCGGCCTTGAGCGGCGGCACCACCGAGGCCAGCACGTAGCGGTCCATATAGTTGAACAGATTGAGGCCGGTCAGGAGCGCGAGGCCCAGATAGGGATGCGGATTTTTTTTCATGGCCGGCGGGAGACTGCTCCAAGGAATGCAGGGGGCGGATCGCTATTGTTAAGGGCCGGATCGCCGGTTGTCATTCCCGCAAAAGAGGGTGTGAAAAAATTGGCGCGCTTGCCCAAAACCCGGTTGTCAAGCCCGGCCATGACAACGAGGGGCGCGTTGGAATGACCCCGGCGCGGAACTGGAGTTGCCGCTTGTTGCTTGCGTACTTGCCATTCTTGGCTCTCCGCCAATATTTGAATGTCCCGCCGCAATTTTATTATATTTGGCGAAAATGCCTGTGGATATTTATTCCAATTTGGCAAAAATGACCGATTTCCAGAGCATTAATTAACTGTGTGCATATCCGCATTTGGGGCACGGATCGGCCATCTTTCGCCCCGCTAGGCTGTATTTCACGGGTGGGGGTCAGCATTTACCCCAGGAGAAGTATTATGGGTCCAGGAGATTTGTCAGCGTTGAGGGGCTTTTTCACCAGGAACGAGCGGCGATTGCCCGATATTGTGACTGTCATGTACAGCCGCATCTTCGAGGCTGTCCCCGAGGCGAAACCTCTCTTCAAGGGCGACCTCCAAGAGCAGCAGGCGCACTACATGCGCATGTTGCAGTCGATCGTCAAATTGACCCGGTCGAGCCATCTTTGGCCGGTGAGCGCGTTCTCGGGCAAGGCCTCTTTGCCCGTTCTCGACAAGCTCGGAACCATCCACGCCGATGTGGGCATAACCCACGCGCATTTCGACCTGATGAAATCGGTCTTGTCGCAATGCTGCAGGGAAGTTGACCCGGCGGGCTTTACCGCACGCGTCGAGAAGGCCCTTGGGTTCATCTTCGATGTCGTCGCCAATTCCCTCGTCAAGACCTGCGACATTCACGAAGAAGAGCTTGCCAACAAGAACAAGCTTCCGCTCCGCGGCGACGAATTGCCGGTCGAGGATTTCGACCGCTTCTTCAACAGCGAGGCGCTGGCCACCGAGTTACTGCAAGCGCAAACGTTCCACTAACCGCCAAGGCTTGCACGCCATTCCACCACGCGCAGGATCTGCGGGTGGTGGAATGGCGAATTCGCACATCCGGCCAATCCCGGCAAACGGCTCAGCCACCAGCGCAGTCCTTCCCGTTCCCCCAACGCGGCCGGACCTTCCACCGCCAGTGGCCGCACGATTTTTTGATGCAAATCCGAAGTCCGCTGAATTAATCCGCAGACTGTGCCGTTATTGTCTAGCCCAAGCATAAGCAGAGGGCGGAGGCACCAGTACGGCGCAGGGTAGGCGCTCCGGCAAAATGGGCACTCAGCCGGTTGCAAACAGCCGTCCCGCAAGGGAGTCACCATGAGTCCAGACCAGCTTGCCGAATTGCGGAAATTTCTCGCTTGCGTTGAGCTCCGGCTGCCGCAGGCGATAGCGATCATGTATAGCCGGATGCTCGAAGCCATCCCCGAGGCCGCGGAACTGTTCAAGGGGAACCTTCAGGAGCAGCAGCAGCGATACCTGCATATGTTGCAGGAGGTCGTCAAGCTCACCCGCTCCAGTTACCTATGGCCCGTGCAGGCTCTCACGGGGACTTCTGCAATCCCCACCATCGACAAGCTGGGAAGCTCTCACTCCTGTCTCGGTGTGACGCGCGAGCAGTTCGACAAAATGAAGATAGTGCTTGTGCAGTGCTTCCGGGAATACTGCCCGGAGCGGTTCAACGCGGATGCTGAGGCAGCGCTCGGATTTATCTTCGACGTTCTCGCGAAAGCCTCGAACAATACCTGCAACATCGATCCCGAGGTATTTGCGCGCAAAAACAAGCTGCCGCATCGCGACAGGCGTGTGGAACCAGGCAGCTTCGCGGGCTTCTTCGGCGCCGAGGCAGTGGACGAAGCCTCTTAGGCATCGCGGCCCCGTTCATGGCACCCGGCTTGCGTCAGCGGCACTCGCGATGGTTGAGCCCGGTGCCCCTCATATCTCCAAGGACAGTTGAACAAATTCCAGGACTATGGCGTTATGCAACGGTTCAAATTCAGGGGGCTGCAACCGGCAGGTGCGCGCGGCCGCGTTGCGGGAGAGCAGCCATGGGGCCGGAACAACTTGCTGAACTAAGAAACTTTTTCGCCAGCTTCGAGCCGCGTTTGCCAGACGCGGTCGCGCTCATGTACGGCCGGTTGCTTGAAGCGGTGCCGGAGGCGAGGCAGCTCTTCAAAGGCGATTTTCAGGAGCAGCAGAGGCGCTACCTGCATATGCTGCAGGAGCTTGTGAAGCTTACTCGTTCCCGGCAGCTCTGGCCCGTTCAGGCCAGCACTGGAACGTCGACAATACCCGCCGTCGACAAGATGGCGAGCGTCCACGGCGCCATTGGCGTCAGACGCGAGCACTTCGACAAAATGAAGGAGGTGCTTGCGCAGTGCTTCCGCGAGGAAAGCCCGCACGAATTTACGCCCGCGGCGGAGGAAGGCCTCAGCTTCATTTTCGATGTTGTCGCGATGGCCGCGACGAATACGGCCGGCGTCACTGCGGAGAAACTCGCACGGAAGAACAAGCTGCCGCACAGCGACGAGATCGAGGCGTTCTCTCCCGGTTCCGGGAGCAGGGAGCAGCATTTCTGGGAGTGGTTTGCCGGGGAAGAGGAACTGCTGTTCAACTTCGAGCGCGACCGGGACCGGGCTTCCGGTCTGCTCGAAGCGGCGCTTGGCAGGGTCTGGTCCGGCCTCACCTTCGAGTTTGGCCCTGTCTCGAACGGCGTGCGCGACTTCGTTATCAGCGCGGGCGGAAACGAGGCCGCTTTTCCGGCGGTGGAGGCCTTGGCCGCCGCCGCGCCGGCTCTGCCCCGCTGGAACGTCGTCAAGTTCCGGCCCCGCCACGATCCAATTGTGCAGCGAAGCTTCGGCGGCAAGACCGTCGATCCTGGGGACGTGCAGTTTAGCGTCTTGTCCGACGGCCAGGAGCTTGGGCTTTACCTATATATCGATGGGTACTCCGAAGAGGAAAGGGCGGTCTGGGACCAGATCGGTTACCTGCTTCTGGACGAGGCGCTTGGCGAGTTCGATGCCGGCACCAAGGTTGGGCTCATCGAGTTCTTTCCTTCCGATGTCCAGCATGAGGGCAAGCGCTTTCCCCTCTTGCGTTTGCCTCAAATATTCGATGAAGAGTACGCTTCTCTGAGGCAGGCGCATTAGGGCTGGACGTGCCGCCGCGCCCCAAAAATGACTCTGCTTTTTCGGCTTTTCTCCCAAAAGCTCAGGCATAGCCCGCGTTTAGGAACGCACTTGGCGACAGTAAAAGGCCGGGCAAGCTCGCGCGGTTATTCCCGGCCCCGCATTCGCGGGGCTAAACACCAGCTGGAATCCATGCGGGCAAGAAACGCAGGTTCTGCCTATGCTTGCCATGGGCTCCCGCTTTCACGGGAGCGAAGCCGCAGCCGTATGTGGATGCATATGGAACCGGCGCTTGCCCGGAGTCTTGCCCCTGTTACCGCACTTGCCTGAAAGGCTGCCTCGGGAGAAGCGACTATGAAGCTGTACGCACCGCTGAAGTTCATGACCGCGCTCGCGATGGCGGCGCTGGCCCTTGCCGGCTGCGAACGGAAGCATGACGGGCATCCGCCCATGCAGGCCGATAGTGGCGTTATGGACATTGTGCCCGGCGCGGCCGCGCCGCAGCGCACCGAGGGGCGGCATATGGAGATCGCCTACAGCTTCTCCCTGCTTGTGCCGGAAAAGGAAGTCGCGTCCTTGCAGCAACGGCACCTCGCGGAATGTCGGCGGCTTGGCTGCGAGGTGCTCGGCACCAGCCTCGATCGGTCCACGAGGGACTTCGTTTCCGCTCAGTCTTCCGTCCGCATCGCGCCGGACGCCTTCCCCGCGTTCGAGCAGACGATTTCCGCGCCGCCTTCGGAGGTTACCTACCGCAGCGAATCCGCCACTGATCGAACCCTGCCGCTGCTCGACGCCGAAAAGCGGCTGGAAGTCAAAACGCTGCTGCGCGAGCGGCTCACGGCCATGCTACGCGAGCCGGGGCAGAAAAGCGCGGCCGATATCGCGGCCATCGAGCGGCAGAGCGCCGAGGTGCAGGGCGAGATCGAATCCGGAACCGCGCAGCGCGACTATCTGCGCAAGATCACGCAAACGGTGCGGGTGGACATCGCCTATCGCAGCGTCTCCGCCAGGGTCAGCGGCGTGAACTTCTCGCCGGTTGCGGATGCGCTGGCCGGCGCAGGCCGCACCTTCGTCCGCTCGCTCGCGGACCTCATCGCGGTCGCGGTCTGGCTCGTGCCGTGGATGCCGGTCGCGGCGCTCGTCTACTGGATCGTGCGGCGGCTGCGCCGGCGTCAAGGCAGCAAACCGGACTCTGAAAGATAGGCCCCAGCCCACCATGAAGAAAGATTGGCGAGCGCCGATGCCAGGGCCGCGCTGCGCCAAGGATAGGCCCATATGCCACGCAGCAGGGCGGCTTCCACGGCGAAAGCAAAAATCTCCGAAACGGAAACCTGCGCCAGGAGAGACCAGCCCAGGCTTTCCGCAAGCGTGGGGAGCGCGAAGTAAACGGCCGGATGGGTTGCAAGGTTGAGGCCCACGATTTGGCCAAGGGCAGCTTGCCGCGAACGCCCCACGATGCGCGCGGAAATGCCGTAGGCGGGCGCTTCCAGGAGGCAATTGACCAGGAAAACGAGCGCGTAGGCCGCAAAGGTGATATCGGCCGCGCCTGCTTCACCGCCCAGCACCGCGCGGCAGGCCGCATCGAGCCGGTCCGGCGCGGCCAAGCCAAGAACCACGAATGGCGGCGCAAGACAGGCGGCGTTCATCGCGGCACCGCTGGCGAGGCGCGGCGAAGCAAGGCGAGGCCGGCGATCTCGAAATAGCCGTGAAAGGCAGCGGTGGAGAGATAGAGAAGCCGCGCCTCCAGCCATCCGTAGATGAATGCGTAAGCAAACAAGGCCGCAACGCCGTAAGCAGCGCTGTAAAGCACCAGGCGGCCGGGGTTCAGCTCAATGAACCGCAGCGATTTGGAAAAGCCGATTGGGTGCTGGTGCGGCAGCTCCTGTTCCGGAATCGCCCGCAGCCACACGAAATAGTGCAGGCTCTGCCCCAGCGCGAAGGCCGAAACCGCCCGTCTCAGGAGGATATCGCGCTCCGTTCCGGGCAATATCGTCTGGCCGGTGTCGAAATCGCTCATCCCGCCGCCGAGGATATCCGCTGTCCGCTGAGCCAGGACCCGATCGAAAGCGCCGGCCAGGATCGCCGCCGTGGCAGCCGTGAAAAGGGCAAGCGCGGCAAGCGCCACCTGCCGGTCTTGTGCCGTTGGAGCACGGGCAATCCAATAGGCGAAGCCCACAAAATTGTGAGCGAGCACAAGCGCGCCCAGGGTCTCTGCCGGCGCCGCCAGCGAACCGGCCGCAAGCGCGGCCACGATCTCGACTCCATTCGGGACGTTTTCGAGAATGCCTTGGCTGGGGACCCACAGGCGGACGGCCGCAACCGCCACGAAACAGGCGCCAACTTTTGCCGGCAGGGCTCCGCCACGATCCTCCATGCGCCCGGCGGTCAGGCGAAGCACGAAGTTCAGCGACGCCACGAGATGGGGCACGCCCAAAATCAGCGGCACAATCAGTAGCATCCAGAGCGGCGCCGTCAGCGCGAGGCCGAGCGCGACAAGGAGCGAAGCCGCGAATACGACAGAGAGGCGCTTCGCCCGGCTGCGGAAGATGCGGTCGAGAAGCGGAACACGAAGCGTGACCGCGAGAATGCGGCCACGCAGCCGGTCGATGCCGGTGGCGAGCACATCCAGCACGATCCGGGCAAAAACCGCCGGGGCGGCTACAACGGCGCCGAAGATGCGGCCGCCTCCCGCCAAACCGGATTGTTTGGCGGTGTCGCTTCGAAGGGCCGGCTGGACGCTCATGCTATGATGCTCGTGCCATAAGGCTTAAGCGCGGCATCAGCGCGCACCGGCTCCGGCACCGTCAGCCGGGCTCAAGGTACAGGTATAGTGTGCGGCGTCCGGCGCCTTCTCGCACGCGGTGTTCAGTACCGCGCGGCCAGATCCGGTCAGCTTGGCGATGGCGCTGGCTGCATCGCCTGTGATCTTGACCCCGGTTGAAGCCGGATCGGGCGTTGGCACCGGCGGCCGGGGGCGCGGCCGAGGGCCGATGTCGGCGGAAACAGCGGTGGCAAAAGAGGCAAAGACAAGCCCCGCGAGGAAAGCTCTAGTGAAACGCATCGATGTAAACTCATGGTTGTATGGAGTTGAAAAACTAAACCGGAACGATGGCGAACCGCAAGCGGGATCTACGCCAATAAGGGGCGGAGCGTAGCCCAATCCCCCGCCGTGTATACCAGTTAGGAAGCATCCCCATTGACGCGGGCGCTCCGATGCCGCACATCTAGGCTGAAATCACGCATTGCAACATAGAGAAAAGAGAGCGCGGCTAGCCATGGACTTGCGCAACATAGCCATCATTGCCCACGTCGATCACGGCAAGACCACCCTCATCGACGTGCTTCTGAAACAATCCGGCTCGTTCCGCGATAACCAGCGCGTGGCCGAGCGCGCCATGGATTCGAACGANNAGACCAAGTTCGTGGTCTCCAAGGCGTTGAAGCTCGGGCTCAAGCCCATCGTGGCGATCAACAAGATCGACCGGCCGGACGAGCGGCACATCGAGGTGCTGAACGAGGTCTTCGACCTGTTCGCCAATCTCGACGCGAACGAGGAGCAGCTCGATTTTCCGATCCTCTACGGCTCCGCGAAGCAAGGCTGGATGTCGGCGGACCCGAAGGGCTCGCACGAGAATATGGCGGCGCTCTTCGATCTTGTGCTTGAGCACGTGCCGGCGCCGAAAGCCGAGGGCGGCCCGTTCCGCATGCTCGCGACCACCATCGAGGCCGATCCTTTCCTTGGGCGCATTCTCACGGGCCGCGTCTCGAACGGCGTCGTGAAGCCCAACATGACGGTTAAGGCCATCGGCCGCGACGGCAAGCTCATCGAGCAGGGCCGCGTTTCCAAGGTGCTGGGCTTCAGGGGCCTGGAGCGCTTGGCCGTTGACGAAGGCGTGGCGGGCGACATCATCGCCATCGCCGGGCTCACCAAGGCCACGGTAGCGGACACGATTTGCGATCCGCAAGTGACCGAGGCGCTGCCCGCGCAGCCCATCGACCCGCCGACGCTCACCATGACCTTCCGCATCAATGACGGCCCGCTGGCCGGACAGGAAGGCGACAAGGTGCAAAGCCGCGTCATCCGCGACCGGCTATTCCGCGAGGCCGAGGGCAACGTGGCGCTCCGCATCGTCGAGACGCAGGACAGCGACAGTTTCGAGGTTTCGGGCCGCGGCGAGTTGCAGCTCGGCATTCTGATCGAGACCATGCGCCGCGAGGGGTTCGAGCTGACCGTCTCGCGCCCGCGCGTGGTGTTCCAGACCGATCCCGAGACAGGCCAGCGGCTTGAGCCCGTCGAGGAAGCCATCATCGACGTGGACGAAGAGCATGCGGGCGCGGTCGTCTCCAAGCTCTCCGAGCGCCGGGGCGATCTCATCGACATGCGCCCCTCCGGTGGCGGCCGGCAGCGGCTCATTTTCCACGTGCCGACGCGCGGTCTGATCGGCTACCAGGGCGAACTGCTCACCGACACGCGCGGCACCGCGATCATGAACCGGCTGTTCCACAATTATGTGCCCTATAAGGGCGAGATCCAGGGCAGGCGCGCCGGCGTCTTGATCTCGACGACTGCAGGCGAAGCGGTGGCCTACGCGCTTTGGAACCTCGAAGA
>PMBZ01000079.1 GCA_003153975.1 Hyphomicrobiales bacterium | reverse complement strand
CCGCCGCCCAGCTCCGCCAGCATCTGAACCGGCCGGACATCGTCGCCCGCGCCATCCAGCTCGCCTCGGCGGAGGAGGCGGTGCGGCAGGCGCATGGCGCCGGTTTCAAGCTCGCCGATCTGCTGGCCAAGCCGGTGCCGCGCCTGCGCATCCTCTCGCCAGAAACCGGCGCCACGCTCAAGAATGGCCGCGCGCAAGTGACGGTTGAGCTTGAGTCCACGTCCGACCCGATCAAGCTGATCCGCATCCAGGTCAACGGCCGGCAGATCGCCGAAGCGCAACCGCCGGAGGGCACGCCGGGTTTCGCGCCCGGCGAACGCACTTTCGAGGTGCCGCTGGCCAAGGGCGAGAACAAGATCGCCGTCGCCGCCGTCAACGATACCGGCGAGACCGTGGCGAGTCTCAGCCTCACCCATGAGGGCGAAGGCGATCTCGACCGGCGCGGTACGCTCTACATCCTCGCCATCGGCGTGGACGAGTATAAGGGCCTCGGCAACAATTGCGGGGAGGATGGCAAGCAAAGCTGCGACCTCCATTTCGCCGGCGCCGACGCCAAGGCGTTCGCCGAAGCCATGGAAAAGCGCGCCGGGCCGCTGCATGAGCGCGTTGTGAAGCGCGTGCTGGTCAACGGTGCCAAGGCGGACGATGCCCCCACCGCGGCCAACGTGCAGGATGCGCTCGGGCTTCTGCGCGGCACCGGCCGGAACGACACCGCGTTGATGTTCGTCTCGGGCCATGGCATCAACGACGGGCCGAACTACCGCTTTGTGCCCACCGACGCGGCCTTCGGTACGGGCGGCTTCCTGCGGCCCGCCAGCGTGGTGCCGTGGTACGCCTTCCAGGAGGCGCTGACGGGCGCGAAGGGCCGGCGCATCCTGTTCCTCGACACCTGCCATTCCGGCAACGCCTTCAACCAGAAGCTGCTCGGCGACAGCTACGAGGCCAATATCGTGGTCTATTCCTCGGCGCGCTGGGATCAACTCGCGCGGGAGGACCCGGCGCTTGGCGGCGGGCATGGGCTGTTCACCTATGCGCTGGTGGAGGGCGTGAACGGCAAGGCGCGGGATGGTGCCGGCGAGGTGCGGGCCGAGGGGTTGCGCGATTTCCTGCGGGGGCGCGTGGGCGATCTCGCCGCGAAACTTTCGGCCGCGCAGGAGCCGCAATATTTCAGCGCCCGCGACGCGGAGAATTACGTGCTCGCCCGGCCGGAATAGCAAGCCGCGAGGCAGCCCTCGCCGATGCTCCTTGGCCGGTCCGGCATGGCTGCACGGCTTCGCGCCGGTTAACAGGGCGGCCATCGCCCATGCGCGCCGACATAGCGTCGCCCGGGAACTGTGTTCGCCGTCATTCGCCAAATAGGTGAAAGGGCAAAATTGCCGGCGCGCTGTTTTGCTTCTGTCGCCAGGCCGTTTCCAAGTGGCGGATCGCCGGCATTCAGGGAATGAGCGTCAACTGGAGGTCGCAGACGTTGGTCATGGTCGGGCCGGTCTTGTGGAGCTGGCCGATTGCCTCGAAGAAGCGATAGGAATCGTTGTCCGCCAGGCTCCTGGCGATGGATAGGCCCACGGCGTCCGCCTGCGCCAGTACCGCGGCGGAGGCGAAGGCGCCCGCCGCGTCCGTTGGGCCGTCGCTGCCGTCTGTCGAGGCGGAGAGGAAATGGATGCCTTCGCCTTGGCGCTCGTCGCGGGCCAGCTCGGCGAGAAACGCGAGCGCCAGTTCCTGATTGCGCCCGCCCTTGCCGGACCCTCTGAGCGTCACCGTGGTCTCGCCGCCGGCCACGATGCAGGCGGGAGCCTTTGCCAGAAGCGCGCTATCGCGCACGTCGCGGGCGATGCCGTAAAGCACCTTGGCCGCTTCGCGCGCTTCGCCGGAGAGCGAGGAGGTCAGCGCCACGGCATTGTAGCCGAGCCCGCGCGCCTGTTCGCAGGCAGCGGCGACAGCAATGCGGTTGCTGCCCAGGATGATGTTCGTGCTCAGCAAAGCGGCGGGATCGCCGGCCTTCAGGGTCTCTTGCAGGCGGCCGGCGGCGCCGTCCTCCAGGATCTTGAGGGCCACGGCGGGCGCCTTGCCGCGCAAGCCGTACTTGTCGATTACGGCCAGCGCATCGGCAAAGGTGGTGGCGTCGGGGGCGGTCAGGCCGGAGGCGATGGTGTCGAGCCGGTCGCCCAGTACGTCGGAAAGGATGAAATTGAGGCTGCGCGCCGGGGCCAGGAGGCGCAGGAGCCGGCCGCCCTTGAGGCGCGACAGATGCTTGCGGACGCTGTTGATCTCGTGAATGTCCGCGCCGGACGCAAGGAGGAGGCCGGTCATCTCCTGCTTCCCGGCGAGCGTCAGACCCTCCGCCGGCGCCGGCAGCAGCGCGGAGCCGCCGCCAGAGATGAGGTTGAGGACAAGCGTCCGCTCATCGGCGTTCCCGGCGAGCTGTTCGATGCGGCGGGCGGCTTCCTCGCCCTTGGCGTCGGGCACGGGGTGGCCGGCTTCCACCGTCTCGATCCGGTTCAGAGGCTCGCCATGGCCGTATTTGACCGAAACCAGGCCGGCGGAAATGCGTTCGCCGAGAATGGTCTCCAGCGCCATCGCCATGCGCGCGGAGGCCTTGCCCGCGCCCAGCACGAAGACTCTGCTGAAACCGGCCAGGTCCAGTTCATGCCGCAGGCCGCCCACCTCCACGATCAAGCGGTTCCCCTCCAGCTCGATGTGCCGGTTCATGAGCTGGATGGTGTCCACCGCGTCCAGCGCCGCCTGGAAGATCGCCTTGAGGTGCTCCGTTTCGTTCATTCTCAATCCGTCCCCGGGGTTGACCGGCGCTGCCATTGCGAGGGCGTGAGCCCGAAGCAATCCAGCGGCGCGGGTGCCGGCGTTTTGCAACCGTCCGTGGATCGCCGCGGCGCTAAAGCCCCTCGCGATGACGTTGAGATATTATATGGCCGGATACCCTAGCGGGGCGGTATCTCGCCTGCAACTTGCGGCGGGCCGGGATGCCGCCACCCCACCGATTGGATACGTGGATCGTTTGCCGCCGCTTCGACGAGCGCCTTTACGAGAGCGGATGCCCGATGCAGCGCCTGTTCCAGTCCGGTCCCATCTTCAGGTATTTCGAACATAACATGCATTACCGGGTTTGCCGCCCGGACTAAACTCGCAGTGCTCATCTCGATCGCGTAGCGCTGCCTGCCTTCGCTCGGCGGCCAGCTTAGCAATCTCACTATGGGTAGCGGCATTTCATTCCGCGCCATCAGGAGAACGGTTTTCAGACTCAACGCCTGCTTTTGCGGCGTCGAGGGCACGGAAGCGTGTGCCGGAAGCAGGCATGACAGGACAAATACAATCGAGAAACGTAACAGCATGCGGCCAACTGGGTTTGTTTAAGGTTGCCCTTTTCGTATCGCTTGCAACCGAGAGTTGTCAACACAAGGCCGCACATCTCCCAGGGCCACCGCATAGATTATTAACGCAGGAGTTCGGCCAGGAAAGCGGAGTTGAGGGCTGCCTTTTTGATTTTGCGTTTGATGGGGATTTTGCTTGGTTCCCTGCGGCAAAGGCTCAGCACCATCTTGCGGATCGTAGCCAGATTGCAGGCGGCATGACTTTTCCGGGTCTGGCAGGCGTCCTCGCCGAGGATGACATCGAGCGTCCAATGAAGGTTGTTTTCGATGCTCCAATGGGACTG
>PMBZ01000153.1 GCA_003153975.1 Hyphomicrobiales bacterium | reverse complement strand
GCGAACAGCAAGGCGGCCATGTTCGAGGACCTGCCGCATAATCTGGAACCGGCGCACGCGCTCGGCATCGTCACCGTGCTGGTGCACTCGGATTACGAGGATCACCCCTCGCAGCTGGCGCTGAAGGAGGCGGACGAACTGCCGCCCTATATCCAGTTCGAGACCGGCGGCCTGACCGCCTTCCTCGCCGCCATTCCTCTCGCATAGCCGGCCCTGCTCGCGCGCATGCGCGCTAACATAAGCATCGCGACCGTCGTCTCGGCCAAGACGCATAAGCGCTACCGGATGCCAGGTTCCGGCATTCTCGAAGCTCGCTCCCCCACATCCTGTCCTTCTCCCCATGGGAGAAGGGACTCCTGAATCAGCCGCAGCGGGATTTCCTGCGTCCCCTCTCCCGTCCATATCCGCTTGCGGATATGGATACTCTTGAGCAGCAAGCTCGCCAAGGCGAGCTTGCGTGGGAGAGGGACAGGGTGAGGGGAGATCCCCTCCGTTCAAGGCACCATCGAGCGCTATGTTATCCCATATGCGCGCGCGGGAATACTGCCCGGAGCCTGACAGATTCAAGCCTTCGATTCGCCGGCTTCCGGCACTCTCAATCGGCGCCAAACCCTTCGCCGAGGACAGACTCGTGGCCCCATCCGGATTTTTCACCAATCTTTTCCGCTCGCCGTCGTTCAAATTCGTGCTCGTCGGCTTCCTCGTCCTGGTGATCTCGGGGCTGACTGGCGTGGTCTGGCTCTTGAGCACCGAGCGGCAGATGCGGGCCGCTTCGGTGCAGACCGATATTGCCAAGGACTGGGGCGGCCCGCAGCACGTTCTTGGGCCGTATCTCATCGTGCCCTACACGGTGAAGGCGCAACGGCTCGAATACGGCAAGACCGTCGATATCGAGATGGCGCGGCAGGCGGTGTTCCTGCCGGACACGCTGAAGGTGTCTGGCAGGGTGCAAACGGAGAAGAGGCATCGCTCGATCTACGATGTGACGGTCTATCAGACCAAGCTGACGCTGGAGGGCCAATTCAAGCGGGCGGACCTGAGCCTCGTGGAGCCGGAAACGCCGGCCTCCATCCGCTGGCAGGATGCCTTCATCGCACTCGGCATCCAGGACGTTTCCGGGCTCAAGAACAATGTGCGGCTTGAGACCGGCGGGCAGAAGATCGATTTCGAACCGAGCGCCGGCCTGGCCGATGAGACCGGGAGATTTAATGGCATCCATGCGCGCCTCAAGCCGGTCGCCGCCGCGAACGGGCTCAATGGCGGCGCGCCGCTTCCCTACAAGATCGGCCTCGAACTGAACGGCTCGTCCTCGCTCGCATTCGCCCCCGCTGGCCGGGAAAACGCGATCGAGCTGCAATCGAACTGGCCGCACCCCGGCTTCACGGGCTTCCTGCCGGTCTCGCGGATGATCGACAGCAACGGGTTCCAAGCCTCCTGGAGCGTTCCCTATCTTGCACGCGACGTGCCGCAGGCTTGGGCCGGCGTGCCGCAGACGATCCACCTCGACCGCTTTGCGGGCAAAGACCTGGGCGTGAACCTGTACGTGCCGGTGGACTTCTACTCGCTGGTCGAGCGCGCGCTGAAATACGGCTTCCTGTTCGTGACGGCGGCGTTCGCCGGGGTGTTCGTGCTGGAACTGCTTAGCGGCCGGCGCGTGCATCCGATCCAATATATCTTCGTGGGCCTCGCGATTGTGATCTTCTATGTGCTCCTGCTCTCGTTCTCGGAGCATATCGGCTTTGCACCGGCCTACCTTGCGGCATCGGGGGCGACAGGCGTCATGATCTCGGCCTATGTGGGCATGGCGCTGCAAAACATCAGGCGCGGGCTTGTCATGCTCGGCATTTTCGCCCTGCTTTTCGGCCTGCTCTACATGATCCTGCAGCTTGAGGATTACGCGCTTCTGGCGGGCTCCATCGCTGCGTTCGTCCTGCTTACCGCAACCATGTTCGCCACCTTGCGCGTGAACTGGTCCGGCGAAGAGGGCTAGTACAACCCGAGGCAAGTTCGCCGCCCATTAGCCGCGAGTTCACAAGCGAACTTGCCTCGGATAAGTTGTACTAAATTCAATGGCTTGCTAATACGCCTGATCTGCGGGAAAGCCCGTGAGCGCTCGCGGCAAACGGGGCGGGATTTCCCGCGGGGGCGTATTAGTGCAGAGGAACCGGCATCAGGCAGGCTGCGGCGGCACCACGAAGATGTCGAAGGTAATCTCCCTGGCGCGGCTCGCTCCCATCGTGCGGCCAACGCTTACGGAGAATTGCTTCCAGTTCCCTGAAAGAAAGCCCGCCGCGCCGGCAAGACAGCCCGCGTCGTCATGCGCGCAGGCGATAAGCAGGCCGTATTTCTTCAGCTTTTCCGGCGTCACCCAGCGCGATGCGCGGTAGGAGAGGCCGATGAAGCTCGATGGATGGTCCTCGCTGTAAAAGCTGATGGCGTTGGCGTAATGGGCGTTGCCGCCGGCATAGCGGAGCGGCACGCCGGTTTCTGTGTGCCAGATCGCGGTGGCAGGGCCGGCAAGCTCGCGCAGGGGCTCGACGGCGTGCTTGCTGTTCCGGGCGCCGATCGCCGCCTTTTCGATGGGAGCGGCGGGGATTGCGCCAACCGTCATGACGAGCGCCACCGCGCCGGCGAGCTGAAAGCAGCGCCGGCTATCGAGGGCAGGCGCGAATTGCAGAAGAAACAGCGGCATGAGCGGGAATATGCCAACCACCATGATGGCCAGGATCATAAGCCGGAAGCCGAGTCCCGCCACGATGGTAAACACAAGCGGCGCCAGCACCAGCACGGCGAGGAAGCGCAGCCGTGCCTTGGGCAGCCTCTCCACCGTATCGCCGGCGCCGCGCTTGGACCACCACCAGGCCAGCGCAACGACAGCCAGCACACCCAAGAGGTTCAGCGCGCTATCGAGGATGAAGAGGCCAATATACCCAAGCGTGAACGCCCAGCTATTGCCGCTGATGCTGAGGGCATAAGCGACGGGCGGAGCATCGTTCGTCAGCGCCCAAATAACGTGCGGCAGCACGAGCACGGCAAAAATCGCCCCCGCCAGCCACGGCAGCGGCGAAAACACATATTTGCGCCCATTGGGATGGAAGAACAGCGACAGGCCGCAGCTCGCGAGCAGGACTACAGCGTAATATTTCGAGAGGATGCAAGCGGCGGCGAAAACGCCGAACAGGGCGGCGTCGCGCAACTTCATATTGTCGAGCGAGCGCACGAAATAGAAGAGCGTCCACGGCCACAGCGAGACGAAGATGGTGTTGGCGTTATATTTGAACGCCAGGATCGTGTAGAATGGCGTGGCGAGCAGCAGGAGCGTCGCGGCGTGGCGTGTCCAGCCTTGGGCGAACAGCCCGATGAGCCGCCACGCGCCCCAAAGGCCCAGCGCCGAGTTGATGGCCTGGAGCAGGATGAACGGCCAGTTGGCGACCGGGAACAAGAGGAACCAGGCGCCAGCGATCCATGCCCAGAACGGGCCATGCTGATTGTAGCCGAGCTGAAATTCCCTTCCCCACGCATAGGCTTCGAGCACATCGAAGTGCAGCGTTCCGGCGGCACCCACGATCATGCCGTGCACCGTCCAGGCAAAGGTAAACAGGAGCAAGCTCCCAGCCGCGACCCAACTCGCGGGCCAGGACTGCGCGGCCGCTAGTCTGTTGCTCAGGTTCCGGCTCAAGCCCGGCGCCCCGCTTCGCCCTGCGATGCTGCTCATTCCGCCTCGTTCCCCAGCATACTCTGCACTCTTACCACACCCCTGCTTGGACGGAGCGGCTTGAACTGTCAAGATAACCCGCATGCCATGCCAGGGCCATTCAAAGAATCCTGCCC
>PMBZ01000202.1:8931-29165 GCA_003153975.1 Hyphomicrobiales bacterium | reverse complement strand
GCAGGAAATAGGCGTGCAGCGAATGCACAAGCCGGTCCTTCGCCTCGACCGTGCGGTCCGCCGCCACCAGCGCCTGGCCCACGACCTGCCCGCCATAAACGCGCTGCCAGCCGTTTTGCGGGCTTCGTCCACGGAAAAGATTATGTTCGAGCTGCTCCAGGTCGAGAATGTTGAGTAGGTTATCGACGGCAGACATACGCGCTCCTTGGGGCTATTTATGGGAATAACGGGCGTTCGGGAAACGCTGTCAAGCCGGATCGGATTATAGAGAGCCGGTTGGGATTTTCCCGGCCGTCATCCCGGAAGCCGCTTGGCGGCTATCCGGCGCCGGCATTTCCGGGATGACGCCGCCAGGGTGAACAGGTCCGCCGGATTCGATATTGCAAAGGAGAGCCTTGCCGTGAACGTGAACGGGACAAACCGCTTCGATATCGTCATATGCGGCGGAAGCTTTGTGGGGCTGGCGCTGGCGCGCGCGCTTTGCGCCGAGGCGCCGGGCATTTACAAGATCGCTATCGTGGAGCAGCGGCCGCTCACCGCGCGGGCGGAGGGCGTTGGCGACAGCCGGACCGTGGCGCTGGCCGCCTCGGTGAAGGCCATGCTGGAGGCAATCGGCGTCTGGCCGGCACTCGCGGACAAGGCGCAGCCCATCCTGCGCATCGAGCTGAGCGATTCGTCGCTGGAGGCGCCGGTGCGGCCCGCGCTGATCGACTTCGACTCCGGCGAAGCGCCGGGCGGCGATCCAACCGCCTATATCGTTGAAAACGCGGATCTTTTGCCCGCGCTGCTGGCCTCGCTGCAAGGCGTTCCGGATGTCACCTTTTTCGCGCCGGACAGCGTGGCCTCGTTCGAGGCGAAGGAAGGCGAGGTCACGGTCGCGCTCGGCTCCGGCGCCGTGCTGAGCGCCACGCTGCTTGCAGCCGCCGACGGCCGCAAGTCCAGGCTCGCGGAGCTGGCGGGCATTCAATCCACGGTTTGGCCCTCCAAAAAGGTAGGCATCGTTGCCACCGTTGGCATCGA
This sequence comes from Hyphomicrobiales bacterium, assembly GCA_003153975.1. Classification (GTDB taxonomy): domain Bacteria; phylum Pseudomonadota; class Alphaproteobacteria; order Rhizobiales; family Rhodomicrobiaceae; genus Rhodomicrobium. The sequence goes on along the minus strand of PMBZ01000202.1, from coordinate 28,145 downwards.
CCGCCCGCATAACGGCACCGCTTGGCAGCATTTCCTCCCCGCCGGCCCCTTCGCCATCCTGCCCATGACCGGGGACCGCGTTTCCGTGGTCTGGACCGAACACGCCGATGCGGCGCGGGAAATCCTGGCCCAGGACCGCGAAACCTTCGTGGCCGAGCTGTCGCGCCGCTTCGGCAACGAGCTGGGCTTCCTCACGCTGCTGTCCGAGCCCAAGGCCTATCCGCTGACCATGACCATGGCGCGCGATTTCGTCCGCCCGCGCGTGGTACTCCTGGGCGACGCCGCGCACGGGCTGCACTGGATCGCGGGCCAGGGGCTGAACCACGGCCTCAAGGACGTGGCCGCGCTGGCCGAAACACTGATCGACGCGAGCCGCCTTGGCCTCGACATCGGCAGCCTCTCCGTGCTCAAGCGCTACGAGCGCTGGCGCCGCTTCGACAGCATCACCTCCGCCGCCTCCGCCGTGGCGATCAACACGCTGTTCTCCAACGATAACATGGCGCTCCGCATGCTGCGCGGAACGGGGCTTCGCGCCGTGGGCCGGCTCGGGCCGCTGAAGTCGTTCTTCATGAAGGAGGCGGCGGGGCTCACGGGCGAACTGCCCAAGCTGCTCAAGGGGCTGCCGGTTTAGGCGATGCCAAATCCGGCCGGTTGCTTCACGGAGTCCCCCCTCACTCTGTCTCTCTCCCCAGGGGGAGAGAGGACCCTATAAGTCTCGCCGCGGGTAATTCTGGCGTCCCTTCTCCCCTCGGGGAGAAGGACAGGATGAGGGGGGACTTGCCGCAGGNNAAGGACAGGATGAGGGGGGACTTTGTGAAGTAATCGCCCGGATTTCGTGTAACGCCTTGTTAACGCTCCTTGCTCCTCTCCGGCCCATTTTGCGGGCCGGGAAAGGGGCGCTCGATTTTGAAGTAATGTAGCAGAAAAATCTTGAGTAAGCGTTAAGCGCTATGTCATTGATATTGCGCAGTAATTTCAATCTGCGTGAACGCCGAACCTAAAACGAGGCGCTTGTTTCGGTTAATATCAAATATTCGACTATATTTAACGGTACTTTTGGAATGCAGAAATCGAGCAAAAAACAGGAAAAATTCGCAGAAATGCGCATGAAAAACGCATGCGGCTCGCGCGTTTACCGTGTCCGTATTTACCATGGTTGCCGCCTATTGGAATTGAACGGTTTTTTAACCTGTGCCGCGATCGGGTTGGCGCTTTCGCGGCGCGTTGGTGCATTGAACGGGGGAATCTCCCCTCACCCTGTCCCTCTCCCCATGGGAGAGGGGACGCCTTCTCAGCGGGCACAGCGGGACTCCCTCTCCCATGGGGGCTGGGGTGAGGGGAGCGACGCCGGCGATTTTGGCGCAACCCCGCCCCAGCTCCGTCACGAAGCGCAGCTAGAACTAAGCACAATATTGGCGGCGGGAGGCGGCGATGCGCTGGTTGGCGATTTTGGTGTGCATGTTGATGGCGGGGGCGCGGGCGGCGGCGGAGGAGCGGCCGTTGCTGCAGCTCGACACCGGCGGGCATATGGCGATAATCCGCGGCATCGCGTTCACGCCGGACGGCAGGCAGCTCGTCTCGGCCTCCGAGGACAAAACCATCCGCGTCTGGGATCTGGCGAGCGGCAAGACCGTGCGCACGATCAGGGGCGAGAGCGCGCCGGGCCAAGAGGGCAAGATCGGCGCCATGGCGCTGTCGCCGGACGGCAAATGGCTGGCGGCGGGGGGGTGGTTTGCCGCGCCGCAAGTTGAGGGCAGCGTAATCCGCCTCTACGAGTTCGCGAGCGGCAAACTCGTGGCGCTGTTGAAGGGGCATGTGGATGTGGTCAATGGCCTCGCCTTCTCGCCCGACGGCAGCAAACTTATTTCGGGGAGCAGCGACAGTACCGCCATCCTCTGGGACGCCGGGATACGAGCCGGCGCCCGCGCGGCGGAGCCGAAGCTGCTGCACCGGCTCGAAGGGCACACGGCCGAGATCTACGCCGTCGGCTTCAGCCCCGATGGCAGCCGCGCGGTGACGGGCTCCTTCGACCATGATCTGAGGCTCTGGCGCGTGGCCGATGGCAAGGAGATCGCGCACATGACCGGCCATGGCGATAACGTCCATAGCCTTGCCGTGGCCCCGGATGGCACCATCGCCAGCGGCGATTGGTCCGGCGAGATCCGGTTGTGGGACGGGCGCGACGGGCGCTTTTTGCGCATACTGGCCAAGCAGGTGACGATGGTGGGCTCCTTGAGCTTCAGCCCGGATAGCAAGCTCTTGCTGTCGGGAATTTCTAAAACCGTGGCCGACAACAATCCATATGGGGCCAAGATCTACGACGTTGTCAGCGGCAAGGAGATCGTTACCTATACCGGCCACAACAATGTCGTGATGGCCACGGCCTTCAGCCCGGACGGGCGCTGGGTGGGGACGGGCGGCGGCGACAACATGGAGGTCCACCTCTGGGACCCGCATTCGGGCAAGCTCCGCCCCGGACCTAATGGCAAGCCGTTGCTGCTCGTCGGCCAGGGGCAGCAAGTCTGGGCGGCGGGGTTCTCGGCCGATGGGCGGCGCATCGGCTGGGGGAATGCATGGCGCAATAAAACTCCTGCCTTAATCTATGGCCCGCTTGAGCAGGCTTTGACCCTGCCGCTGGGCGAGGTCGCGCTTAGCGCGCCTGCTGCGCTTAGCGAGGCAGAGGCCCACGCCTTCCGCCGCGCGCGGGCAAGCTTTGGCAGCTTCTCGCTTAGCCATCGAAAAGGCGGCTCCTATGGCGGTGACGCCATTCTCGATATCTCGAAGGACGGGCGCACGGTTGCCTCCATCGACCGCGACTCCACGAATGGCCTTGACCACCGATCCTATAGTTTCACGCCCGGTGGCGAAACCGTCGTCTCAGGCGACGGCGCGGGCCAGATAACTTCCTATGGCCTCGATGGCAAAAGAGCAGGCGATTTTGTTGGCCACGAGGGCGTTGTCTGGGCCGTCGCGCCCTCGCCGGACGGGCGCTTCCTTGTCTCGGGCTCGTGGGACCAGACGGTGCGGCTGTGGAACCTCAAGACGCGCGAGCTGCTCGTCACCCTGTACCGGGGGGCGGACGGCGAATGGGTGATGTGGACACCGGAGGGCTTCTACACCGGCTCGCCCGGCGCCGACAACATCGTGGGCTGGCAGATCAACCAGGGGCCGGACAAGGAAGCCCGCTACGTCACCGCCGGGCAGTTGCGCAAGGCCTTGCACCGCCCCGATCTCGTCGCCGCCAAGATCCAGGGCGATCCGGACGGCCTCGTGAAAGCCGCCGCCGCAAAGCTCGATGTCGAAGCGCTGATCCGCCAGTCGCAGGCGCCCACGGTGGCGATTGTGTCGCCCGCCGATGGCGCATTGGGCAAGGAATTCGCCGACGGCGGCAACACCCGCGTGCGCATCGCCGTCACCGCGCGCATTACCGACACAGGCGGCGGCATCGGCGGGATCGTGTTCAAGCAGAACGGCCAGGCGATCAAGCGGGTTTACGGCGCCGTCATGCTCGAAAAGGACGGCACCATCACCCAGGATTTGGAGCTTGTCACGCCCGATACCACCATCGAGATCGTCGCCGAGGACACGGCCGGGAAGGTCGAATCGCTGCCTGCGTCCGTCACGGTTCATGCCGATGCCAAGGCTTTGCAAGGCGTGCCGGATCTTTATGTGCTGGCCGTCGGCGCCACCAAATACCGCGACGCGGAGCGCAGGCTGCCGCTGGCGGTCAACGACGCGGAGACGCTGGCGAAAACTTTGGGCGAAGCGGGCCTTGGCTATTACCGCAACACGCCCATCGTGAAGACGCTCTTCGACGACGAGGTGACGGCGGAGAAGATCGGCGCGGCGTTCGCGGAGATGTCGGCCCGCGTGAAGGCGAACGACGTGTTCGTGTTCTACATCGCGGGCCACGGCAAGACGCTCAAGGCGGAGGGCGACTATTATTTCGTGCCGCCGGGCATCGGCGCCTTCACCGAGGAGGAGATCGCCGCCCACGGCTTCGGGCCGGCGAAGCTTTCGGCATGGTTCGAGACTATCCCGGCGCTGAAGTCGATCTGGATTTTCGACACCTGCGAATCCGGCTCCGCCGAGCGGATGCAGGCCTTCCGCAGCCGTGGCGCGGCGCTGGACGACGCAGCGTTGCAGCGGCTCAAGGAGGCGACGGGGCGCACGATTTTCATGGCGGCGGGCGAGCAGCAGGCGGCCATCGAGGGTTACCGCAACCACGGGGTATTCACCTATGCGCTGCTGGAGGGCTTCGCCAAGGCGGGCGGCGGGGACCAGGTGCAGCTTTACGACATCGCCGATTATGTGCGGGACCGGGTGCCGCAGCTCAGCCGCGAGCTGAAGTCCTGCGAGGCGCGTGGAAGCCAGGAGTTTTGCCAGAGGCCGGTGGTGGCGCTCGGGCATACGCCGAATTATCCGGTGCTGCCGCGCTATATGAAGGTGCTCGCCATGCTAGGCTCGGAGGTGCAGCAGATTAGCAGCAAGCCCACCCACGCCTTGCTGGCCGCCGCCGATTTGCTCGAAACCGCGAGCCGCGGCGGGGCGGCGAAGCGCAGGCTCGAACGCGGCGCGCTGGTGACGGTCATCGGCGCGGAGGCGGGGTGGGCGCATGTCGCCCAGGACGGCCGCGCGCTCGGTTATGTCGAGGAGACGAGCCTCCTGCCGCTGCGGAATTGAGCATAGCCTTGGATGGCGCAAAGAACGAGGGAATCTCCCCTCACCCTGTCCCTCTCCCCATGGGAGAGGGGACGCCTTCTCAACGGACACAGCCGGACTCCCTCTCCCCGTCCGCATTCGCTTGCGAATGCGGACACTTTGAGTGGCAAGCTCGCCAAGGCGAGCTTGCTGAGAGGGCTGGGGTGAGGGGAGATCCCCATTGGCGCTAACATAGCGGAAATTTGCGTGCGATTTGGCGTCATTCCCGCGAATGCGGGAATCCATGGCAGCCCTCAACGCCTATGGTGGCAAGAGGTTACCATGGGTCCCCACCTTCGCGGGGTCGACGGTCGCGACGCTATGTTAGCGCGTATGGGGGAGATCCCCTCGGTTCAAGCCGCCCCACCTCCGCGTCCAACCGCTGGGCGCGCGCCCGCTCTCAAGTCCGCCGGTACAGCAGCCGGGCGCGGATGGTGCCGGGCAACGCGCGGATATCGGCGAGCACTTCGGTGGCATTGTCCACGCTGCCGTCCGCGTCGAGCACGACATAGCCGATCTCGCCATCGGTTTGCAGATACTGCGCCGCGATGTTCACGCCGTGCCGCGAGAACACCTCGTTCAGCCGCCCCAACTCGCCGGGCAGGGCCTTGTGCACCTGGATGAAGCGCGTGCCGGCCGGGCGCGGCGGCAATTGCACCTGCGGGAAGTTCACCGCCCCTTGCGTCGAGCCCACGTCGGAATATTCGACCAGCTTGCGCGCCACCTCCGAGCCGATGCGCTCCTGCGCCTCCAGCGTCGAGCCGCCCACATGCGGGGTCAGGATCACGTTGTCGAGGCCCTGCAGGGCCGAGACGAAGCGGTCGGCGTTGGACTTGGGCTCGACGGGGAACACGTCCAGCGCCGCGCCGGCCAGATGCTTGTCCTTGAGCGCGCGGGCCAGCGCTTCCGCGTCGTAGACCGTGCCGCGCGCATTGTTGATGAAGAACGAGCCGGGCTTCATCGCGCGGAACTGCGCCTCGCCCATCATGCCCTTGGTCTCGGGCGTCTCGGGCACGTGCAGGCTCACCACGTCGCTCTCCGCCAGCACTTGCTCCAGCGTCTCCCTGGGCTCGGCGTTGCCGTGGCGCAGCTTATCGGTGCGGTCGCAGAAGATAACGCGCATGCCCATCCCCTCGGCCAGGACCGCGAGTTGGCTGCCGATATTGCCGTGGCCGACGATGCCGAGCGTCTTGCCGCGGATCTCGTAGGCGCCGGCCGCGGTCTTCTCCCAGCCGCCCGCATGCGCGCTCACCGACTTCGGAAAAACGCGCCGGTAGAGCATGACGATCTCGGCGATGGTGAGTTCCGCCACGCTGCGGGTGTTGGAGAACGGCGCGTTGAACACCGGGATGCCCATGCGGCGGGCGGCGTCGAGGTCCACCTGGTTGGTGCCGACCGAGAAGCAGCCGATGGCGATCAGCGAGCGCATGCCGTCGAGCGCGACGGTGTTGAGCCGCGTGCGCGAGCGGATGCCCACCACGCTGATGCCCTTCAGCGCCTCGCGCAGCGCCTCGCCTTCGAGCGCCTTGGGAAGCCGCTCGACGCTGGTGTAGCCCGCGGCCGAGAGCGCGTTCACCGCCGTATCGGAAATGCCCTCCAGGAGCAGGATTTTGATTTTCTCCTTGGGGCGGGAGAGGGTCTGACCCATTCGTGTCACCTGTTGCGGTTGAGCGCCTGCGCTTTGCGCGGAAAGCCTGCGCGAGGCTCCCGCCGTGTTCGGCATAGGGATGCGCGAGGGGGCGGCCGCGCGTCAAGTGCCGCATTGTTGCGGCTGAGGTGTTGGCCCAATTTAGAGCGCATTACCCCAGCCCACTCCCACAGGAAGAGGGAGTCTCGCTGTGCCCGCTGAAAAGGCGTCCCCTTTCCCATCCATATCCGCTTGCGGATATGGACACTTTTGAGTGGTAAGCTCGCCAAGGCGAGCTTACGTGGGAGAGGGACAGGGGTAATGCGCTTCGTGTAGCTCGCCAGCCCATGCAAAACTGCACAAGGCTAATTCCCATCGCCATCGTCGCTGTCGTCACCCGGCCGCATGGCCATGACGGCCGCGCCCATGGCCGCGCTGCCGAATGTGATGGCGAATCCGGCCGCCAGCAGGATGATGGGCACGGCGGAGCCCTCGTTCCAGATCAGGGTTCTGAGGCTGGCTGTATCGGTTGCGATCAACGCGCCGAGAAAGGTCCAGCCGCCCGCGATGCCGATGGCGCAGTTGACCAGTAGGAAGCGTATCAAGCGCGGAAGGGTTCGCCACCAGTCCCGTATGGGCTTGAGGAAAATCCTCATCCGCCGCCACCCCTCGCGCTGAAATTGGATACCTCGATGATCAGACACCGCTCTTGGGCCGCGCAATAGGGTTTTCCGCCGCGCGCTGTCACGCCGCACTGCATTGCGTTTCGTGGGCTCAGGCAATAAGACAGGTCAAAGCCGCGCGGCCGGACAGCGGCCGGAGAAGAAAGAGTTTGTTTCAACTTAGGTTCGATCGCCTAGCGCCGTCTGCGCAGTGGCTGCTGCTTGCCGCGCTTTCGGCAGGGTTCTGGGGCGTCTTGCATGCCGCGTCCATTCCCGCCGCGGTGTTTCTGGGGCCGATGGCCGCTGGCGTGCTCCTGGGCGCGAACAACGGAACGGTGCGCGTGCCGCGCTTGCTCTACATGGCGGCGCAAACGGTGATGGGGCTGTTCCTGGCAAGCGCGGTTACGCCGGGCATCCTGCGTTCGTTCCTGCAAGACTGGCCGGTGTTTGCCGGGGCGGTGTTCCTGATCCTCGCCGCTGCGAGCGGGCTCGGCTGGACGATGGCGCGCAGCGGCGCGATGCCTGCCTCCACCAGCATCTGGGGCTCCTGGCCCGGCGGCGCCACGGCGGTGATCGTCATGGCGGGGGAGTTCGGGGCCGATACGCGGCTTGTGGCGTTCATGCAATATTTCCGAGTGGCCTGCGTCGCGGGGCTGGCCTCGGTGGTGGCGGCGGTCTTCACCGGACAGGCGGGCGTGGGCTTGCCGGAGCCGCCGTGGTTTCCGCCGCTGCATGTCCAGGCCTTCGGCGCGACGCTTCTAATCGCCGCCGCCTGCGGCCTGCTTGCAAGCTTCCTGCGCGTGCCCTCCGGCCCGATGCTGATCACGCTTGCGGCCGGCGCGGTCTTGAACGTTTCGGGTGCAGTGGAATTCGAGCTGCCACGCTGGCTCCTGACCGGAACCTACGCGCTCGTGGGCTGGAGCGTGGGCCTGCGCTTCACGCCTGAAATCCTGGCTCACGCCTTCAGGGCATTTCCCAAGGTCCTGCTCAATGTGGCGCTCCTGATCGCGTTTTCGGCCGGCGTTGGCTTCCTTCTGTCCCAAATGCTCGGCATCGACGCCCTGACCGCCTATCTCGCAACCAGCCCCGGCGCCATGGAATCGATCGCGATCATCGCGGCGTCGAGCCACGTGGACATGCCTTTCATCATCGCGCTGCAAATGGCCCGCTTCCTGACCGTCATCGCCATCGGGCCGCCCGTCGCGCGGTTGCTCGCACGCCACGCCGCTTCCCGCCGGACGCCGTAGCCGTTTGGAGGCGGCGCTTCGACCATGGCGCTTATGCGCTTGCGCTTTCCCCTGTATGGGAGGCGTGATAAACCGGGGCTTGCGCGCCATTGTCATTGCGGTTTCAAATAAGGCGCGCTTATCCGTCTTCGGGAGGCGTCTCCCGCGATAACAGCGGCTGTGCTTGGCTGCTGGCTGGAAGAGAAAAACAATGACAGGTGCATGGATCGACCGCTTTCCCTCGCTCAACAAGCTGCCTGAGCAGGTGCGCAAGCGCCTGGAGGCGGAAAGCCGGATCGTGGTCCTGCCCGAGGGGACGCGCATCTTCGGCGCGGGCCAGTCGCCCGCGAATTTCCTGCTCCTCCTCGACGGCACCATCCGCGTGCAGCAGGTCTCCGAAAGCGGGCGCGAAATCGTGCTCTACCGCGTCTCGGCCGGGGAAAGCTGCGCGCTGACCACCGCCTGCCTCATGGGCCACGATCAATATCAGGGCGAGGGGATCGCGGAGACGCCTATCGAGGCCGTGGCGATCCCGCGCGACACCTTCGACGACCTGATCGCCACGTCGCTCGTCTTCCGCCAGTTCGTGTTCAACGCATTCAGCGCGCGGATCACCGACCTGTTCCGGGTCATCGACGAAATCGCCTTTGCGCGCATGGATGTGCGGCTCGCGCAGAAGCTCCTCCAGCTCAAGAACGCGAGAGGAGATATCGAGGCGACGCACCAGCAGCTCGCCGTCGAGCTGGGCACGGCGCGNNCAGGACAGCGCTTTGTACGGCCTCGTACGGTCAAGCTGAACATTTCACGGCTCTGTGACAATGTTACAGACTCAAGCTCTGCTAGGCTGCTATCGACTCATTACTGCAAATGGAGGAGAGGAAATACCATGAGCTGCAACGTTGGCGGAATCGAACGCATTCTTCGGATCGTCGTCGGCTTGGCTTTGATCGCAATTGTCTTCGTTGGTCCGACGACCAACTGGGGCTGGATCGGCGTGATCCCGCTGGTCACAGGTTTGATCGGCTGGTGCCCGCCATACGCCCTCCTGGGCATCAGCACCTGCAAGAAATAACCGGCCGCTTCGCCCGGCGTGTTTCCGCGCAATCCGTTCCGCCGGGAACGCGCGCGGGCGGAATCTTAAAGAATACATTACCGGGGCCGTCTTGGCCCCTTACTTTTTTGTGACGCCCACCGCCTATTTCCACGGCCCCCCTTGCCTGGACAAATCCGCGATCCTTTCAATATAGCTGAAGGTGTGTGGCCGGTCCGGCCGTCAATCCTTAACAGCAGAAGTCCGGCAAATGATAAAAATAAGCAATTCAGGGTGGAAGACGCTCGCGCTTGCATGCTCGCTCGCGGCCCTGCCGCAGTTGGCGATGGCGCACGGCCCCTCGCGCCAGAAAGTAACCGAAACGGTGGACATCAACGCGCCTTGCGCCAAGGTTTGGGCCAAGGTGGGCAACTTCCAGGACATGTCCTGGCTGCCGGCGGTAGCCAAGACCGAGGGCCAGGGCGGCAACGAGAAGGGCGCTAAGCGCACGCTCACCTTGAAGAACGGCGGCGTGGTTGAAGAAAGCCTCGAAAAGTACGACGGCGAGGCCATGTCGCTCTTCTACCGCATCGATCGTGTCGATGTGAAAGTGCTGCCCGTGACGAATTATTCCTCCTGGCTTACCCTGAAGCCGGGCGAGGCCGGTAAATGCACCGTGGAATGGAAGGGCGCCTTCTACCGGGGCTATCCCAACAACGATCCGCCGCCGGACCTGAACGACGAGACGGCGGTTAAGGCTGTGACGGGGCTCTACCGCTCCACGCTGGACGCGCTCAAAAAATCCATCGAAGGCGGCTCATGAGCCGGTGGAAGGGGAAGAGCTGCAACGGTTCGCGCCAGATGCCAGCTTCCGGCTCGATCGAAGCGCACAACCCCTCACCCCAGCCCTCTCCCCATGGGAGAGGGAGTTCCGCTGTGCCCGTCGAGAGGGCGTCCCCTCTCCCATGGGGAGAGGGACAGGGTGAGGGGAAATTCCCTCAGTTCAAGACACCGCCTGCCGCCACACCCTCACGCATGCGCTTTCGCGCGGCGGCCGCCATCTGCGGCGCCGTCCTGTTTAGCGCTCAAGGCTTCGCGGGGGAGGAAGCCTTCGTCACCTGCCAGAACGGCAACACCGTCGCGGTCGTCGACCTGGACCGGATGAGCGTGGCCGCCAGGGTCGAAATCCCCGGCAATCCGGTGGGCATCGCGGTAACGCCGGACGGCACCAGGGCTTTCGTCACCAGCTCCGAAGGCAAAACCCTTTCGGTCATCGATGCCGCGCAGCGCAAGGCGATCAAGACCATCCGCCTCAAGGGCGGCCCCTTCGGCGTGGCGGTGCATCCTTCCGGCAGCCCGGTCTATGTCACCGACTGGTTCGAGCACCGCATCTTCGTGGTCTCGCCGCAGACGGGCAACATCGAGGCGGAGGTGAGCGTCGGCAACTCGCCCTCCGGCATCGCGGTTTCGGTGGATGGCGCAACCATCGTCACCGCCGACAGGGACAGCGACCAGCTCAGCTTCATCGACGCGAAAAGCCTGACCGTGCGCGGCAGCGCCAAGACCGGCTCGCGCCCCTTCGGCGTCACCATCGACGATTCCACGCACCGCGTGTTCGCGGCCAACGTGGCCGGCAATTCCGTGACCGTCGCCGATCTCGGCACGGGGAAGGTGCTGGCCGAGGTAAAAGTGGGCGAGCGGCCCTATGCGGTGGCGCTCGCTTCGGGCAAGGCGTTCGTGACCAACCAATATGCCGGCACGCTGTCGGTCTTCGACGCGCAAACCTATGCGCCGCTTGGCGAGATCGAGACGGGGCAATATCCCGAAGGCATCGCCGCCAGCGGGGACGGCAAGTTCATTTACGTGGCGAACTGGTTCGATGATCGGTTCGCGAAGATCGACGCGGTTTCGCTGAAAGCCACCGGAAAGGTCGACCCCGGCAATGGACCGAGGGCGTTCGGCGCCTTCATCCGCAAAGCGCCATAGTCCGCGTCATCCATTATATCCGCTGTAGCGTTCGAGCACGCCTTTGGGTGTTTCCGTAGCTCCAGCTTCGCGCAGGCGCATATGCGCTTCTAACATACCGCAAGATGGTGCCTTACTGCGATTGCAGGCGGCAACCTCACGAGGCGATTATCGGGCCGGCCACGGTCAAAAGAACCACCCCGAGCCCCCGCCGCAGCATCGCTTCCGGAACCCGGTGCGCCCACAGGCTCGCCAGCCAGATGCCGGGAATAGAGCCAGCCAGCAGCATCCCAAGCAGCGTCCAGTTCACGTCGCCCATCAGCCAGTGGCCGCTGCCCGCCAGCAGGGTCAAGGGGACGGCGTGCGCGATATCGGAGCCCACGAGCCGTATCGTTGGGAGTTGCGGATACAGGAAGCGCAAGACAACGATGCCAATCGCGCCCGCGCCCACCGAGGTCAGCGAGACGAGGACGCCCAGCACAAGCCCGAGAAGCACCGTCAGCCACGGCCCGGCAGTCGAAGATTGCGCGGGGCGGTCCTTCGTAAACCGGCCGCCGAAGCGGGAGACCGCCTGCCCAAACAGGAGCCCGGCGGCGGCAAGCACCAGAGCCACGCCAATCGCCAGGGTAACGATATGGGTCAGCGCGGGGCTGCGCGCGGGCATGTGCGCCAGCAGCAGGATCGTGGCGAGCGTACCCTGCACCGATCCCAGCGCCAGCAGGCCAACGATTCTCCATTCGACATTGCCCTTGCGCGCATGCACCCGCGAGCCCGTGACCTTGGTGATGGCCGCGTACAGGAGATCCGTGCCCACGGCCGAAAGCGGATGCACGCCGAACAGCAGGATGAGCAGCGGCGTCATGATCGAGCCGCCGCCAACGCCGGTAAAGCCCACCAGCCCGCCCACAAGGAAGCCGCAAATCGGATATGCAAGGTTCAGATCGGTCATGGCGGCTCTCCTGGTCTGGGCGCTTCTGTCGTGACGCCGGGTAACGGAATCAACTGAGGGAATCTCCCCTCACCCCAGCCCTCTCCCCATGGGAGAGGGAGTCCGCTCGCAGCCGTTAAGAGGGCGTCCCCTCTCCCAGGGGGAGAGGGGCAGGGTGAGGGGAGATTCGCTCGATTATTGTCGCACTAACCTTCCGGCAGCTCCGGTAGGGAGGCTCCAAGGGCTACCACCGGGTCCTCATAAGCCGCGGCAACGCCGGCCGCGGACAGCAGGCGCAAGACCTCGCGGGCACGCCGCTGGAACTCGCGCGCGTCCGCTTCCGCACCGCCGAGATCCGCGCATAGGCCCGCTGCCAGCATATCGCGCGTGAGCTGGAAGGCTGCGGGCTGGGCGGCCCAAGCTTCCCCGCCTTCGCTTGCCGTCACCACAATTCCAGCGGCGAGTGTTGCCCCAGTCAGCGCATCGGCCAGCAGGAACGTGCCGGTCTCCTCCAACTCGCTGAACGGATCGAGCGCCGCCGGCCGGCCGAGTGTGATCGAGATGGCGGCGATGTCGTTGGCGGCGCACTGGCTGGCGGGCTTCAGCGAGAGCGTCTCAAGCTCGATATGGCCAGTGATCGTGGCAGAGGCGACCGGCACCAGATCGGCCGTTGTCTTGAGCAGCAGGCTGCGAGCGGCGCCAAAGGGCTGCTCCGCGACCCAAACGATGCGCCCCTCGATACTCCTGGCCTTGACTGGAAGCGCATCCGGCGCGGCAAGCACGGCACCTCGGGCCACATCGAGATCGGTGTCGAGAACGAGGGCCACCGCCTTGCCTTTCGCGGCTTCCTCTAAATCGCCATCCATGGTGGCGATGCGCGCGATCCGGGCAGTCCGGCCCGTCAAGGCATCCGCCACTTCGTCGCCCACACGGACCTTGCCGGAGCTGACCGTCCCGGCAAGCCCTCTGAAATCCTGGCCGTCGCGCAACACGGTTTGAACCGGCATGCGGAAGGCCTTCGCGTCGGGGCTTTGGCGGCTCGGGACGCTTTCGAGATGCGCGACAAGCGTTGGCCCGTCATACCAAGGCGCGTTGCCGGAGGGCACGGCGACGTTATCGCCGTTGCGCGCGGACACGGGAATGGCGCGCGCTTCAACAAAGCCGAGGCCTGCCATGGCGGCGGCGAAATCGCGCTCGATCTCGCGGAAGCGTGCCTCGCTCCAGTCCACGAGGTCCATCTTGTTGACGGCCAGCACGACGCGCGGAACGCCCATCAATTGCAGGATGGCCGCATGCCGGCGGGTCTGGCGCTTGATCCCGTGCCGCGCATCGATCAGCACGATGGCCGCATCGGCGTGGCTGGCACCGCTCGCCATGTTGCGCGTGTATTGATCGTGGCCGGGGCTGTCGATCAGCACGACGCGGCGCTTATCCGTATCCAGGTAGCGCCAGGCGATATCGATGGTGATGCCCTGTTCGCGCTCGGCCACGAGGCCGTCGAGCAGCAGGCTGTAATCGAGCCGGCCCGGCGCGCCCGCCGCACGCGCGGCCGCGCGCACCCGCTCCCGCTCGTCATCCGGAAGCTCCAAGGCATCCCACAGCAACCTGCCGATCAGCGTCGACTTGCCGTCGTCCACCGAGCCGCAAGTGAGGATATGAACGATGCCGCCCGCTCCCGCCGGCGCCGGTCTTCTTTGTATGCGTGCGAGCCCGCTCATCAGAAATAGCCTTCCTGCTTCTTGCGCTCCATGGCGCCGGCCTGGTCGTGGTCGATAAGCCGGCCCTGGCGTTCGGAGGAACGCGCGGCAAGCGTCTCCGCGACGACGCTTTCGATATCGGCGGCGGTGGAGGGAATGGCAGCGGTGAGCGGCCAGCAGCCAAGCGTGCGGAAGCGCACTTGCTGCATACGCGGGCTCTCGCCGGGTGCAAGCGGCATGCGGGCGTCGTCGAGCACGATGAGCTGCCCGCCGCGCTCGACCACCGGCCGCGCCGCCGCGAAATAAAGCGGCACCACATCGAGCCGTTCGCGCAGGATATAGCGCCAGACATCGCGCTCCGTCCAATTGGAGAGCGGGAAAATGCGCGCGGTCTCGCCCGTGCCAAGCCTGCCGTTCAGGAGCCGCCACATTTCGGGCCGCTGCTGGCGCGGGTCCCAGCGGTGGCCTGGCGCGCGGAAGGAGAACACCCGTTCCTTGGCGCGGCTCGCCTCCTCGTCGCGGCGCGCGCCGCCGATGGCACCGTCGAAGCCATGCGCGTCGAGCGCCTGCTTCAAGCCTTGCGTCTTCATGACATCGGTGTAGAGCGAGGGCGCGTGATCGATGGGGTTGACGTTATCGGCGAGCCCCTTCGCATTCATATGCACGATCAGGTCCAGGCCCAGCTCTTTGACGATCCGGTCGCGGAACGCGATCATGTCGCGCGGCTTCCAGCCGGTGTCGATGTGGAGCAGCGGGAAGGGCGCCTTCTGTGGCCAGAACGCCTTGCGCGCCAGGTGCAGGAGGACCGTCGAGTCCTTGCCGATTGAGTAGAGCAGTACCGGCTTGCGGAACTGCGCCGCCGCTTCTCTGAAGATGTAGATCGCCTCGGATTCGAGGAAATCCAAATGGGAGGGGTATGCTGTCATGGGAATTCCGGATGGTTCGGGCTGGCTGCGGAAAAAGACCCCCTCACCCCAGCCCTCTCCCCAAGGGGAGAGGGAGCAGGCTGCGGCTTTTGTCACAGGCGCAGCGGCTAATTCTGGCGTCCTCTCTCCCCTCGGGGAGAGAGANNGCTCTCCCACCACCAGCGGCCGGCGCGGATGTCCTCGCCAGGCTTTATCGCGCGCGTGCAGGATGCGCAGCCAATCGAGGGAAAGCCTTTCGCATGAAGCGGGTTTACGGGAATGGCATGCTCCTGGACGTAGGCTTCAAGCGTTTCGAGCGGCCAGTCGGCCATCGGGTTGAGCTTGACGAGCTTGAACTCCTCGTCCCACGCCGCGAACGGCATGTCCGCACGCCCGCCGGACTGACCGCGCCTGAGCCCCGTCACCCAGCCGGCCGCGCCCTCAAGCCCGCGCTTCAGCGGCACGACCTTGCGCACATGGCAGCAGGCTTTCCGCGCCTCGATGGAGTTGCGGAAGCCCAGCACGCCGTCACGCGCGACCAGGGACTCGGCCTCGCGTGCATCCGGCGCGAGCAGGCGGATCTTGATGCCGAAGCGCTCCTCGCTCGCGGCAATCGTATCGACCGTCTCCGCGAATAGCCGCCCGGTATCGAGCGTAAAGACATCGATGCCCGCCCCGCTTTCCGCAATGGCGTGCAAAATCGCCTGATCCTCGATGCCGAGGCTTGTCGAGAATGCGATGCGCCCCTTGATTGCGCCCGCCAGAAGCTTGATGCGCTGGCTGAGACCGGCGCTGCTTGCCAGCTCCAATTGAAGCAATCGCGCCAGTTCCACGCCGTCCGTGAGCGCTCGCGCGGGTTGATTCCCCCATGCCATGTCTGCTGGCCTCCTGCCTTGGTTGCCGTGTTTGTTGGAGGTGGCAGGTAAGGACGCCCGATTGCGCTCGCGCCACCCATCGATGGCGTAGGTTATGACGAAAAAGATTCTAAAAGAACCCGCAAACCAAAATAAACACGGAAAACCATTCCGCTATTGCGTCACTGGTGGAATATTGCTCTAGCGGCTAAATATCCGTCGCTCTTGTGTCCCGGTTTTCGCTCCACTTGCAATAGCTTTGCGGCCTGCGGCGGCATTCGATTGCCGCTTGCGAGGTCCAGATGGAGTTCGCCGGCGCCTTGGCGCGCTATTTTTGCCCTGCCGGGCTTTGATTGCGTCCCGCAAACAGCTATCGAAGACTCCGCGAATGAATTTCGGCCGCCGTCAGCGGCGTCTTGCTGGCGCAAGTGCGGCATTCACCTCCGCGCGCTTCGCAATTCGGGTTTCTTCACCGCGCACCGCCCCTTCATGGGGATCACGACGCGAAGCTGGTTCGCGCCCGGCAGGTGAAGATTGACGGCCAAATCCTGGTGAACGCCATCCTTGACCATTACGCGAAAGCGTTGGTATTGCAGCTTGAAGACAAATTCCCCCTGCTCATCCGTCTTTCCCTGCGCAAAGGACGTGTTCGATTGCGGATTAGCGAGTTTCACAAGCGCATTCGGAATAGCAGCGCCGCTTGCGCCATCGATCACGCGCAAATGCACAGACTCCATAATCGAATTGACGACGAAAGTCTTGAACGATGGCTTGGCCTGTACATTCTTGTTCATGACCGTAATGTTCAACTGCTGAACGAAGCCCACGCCTGAACACTCCTGGCTTGCACCTGCCTGTTGCAGCAGTTTTTCCGTGTGGCGGATCGGGGTGATCCACTGCCCAGCCTCCGTATCCGCCGGCCCTCCCTTGACCATGCCGATCAAATTGCCGGCGGTGTCGTAAACCGGCCCGCCACTCATGCCTTCCGCAAACGCGCTGCTGGCAGCCAAGCGGCCACCGTCCGCGCTCTGCGCCTTGAAGATCCCCGGCACAGGTTGAATGTTCTTCCCCCGTGGAAAACCGAAAGCGAGGAAGGAATCGCTCATCGCGGTTTCCTCAACCGGGGCTAGGCAGAGAGGCGCCGGCGCATAGCCCTGAACTGCATTGCGGTCCGGGTCCGGCAATTTCAACAGCGCGGCGTCCCCAGAATCCGGACTGCCCGCGTTGACAGCCGAAAGAACGAGCGGGCTTGCGGAAACGTAGCCGGGCCTGTCCCCCAGAGACGCCCTGATCGGATTGTTGTTCTTTTCCGCCTGGGTCTGCCTGTTCCAATCGCGCAGGAGATGGGACGCAGTCAGAATATAGCCGAGCCGGGAGATGACAAAGCCGGTTCCATGCACCGAGGACTTTGCTCCCGTGGCAGGGTCGGTCACATCGAAATAGATGTATGCCGTGGACTGACGGACCTGATCCCACTTTTGGGCAAAAACGGAAGGCACCGCGCAGGTCTGCCCATTTTGAGCGGATGCTGAGGATGTTCCCAAGGCCAGAGCCAGCGACAGAAAAGCGGTTCTAAGAATTAGCTGCATTTGCATGCCCCATATATTTTATGCAATTCCGTGCCGCGATCCCCGGTGTGTGCGCCGTCCTTCGCGCCGCCGCGGGGGCAAGGTCCCCATGCCGCGCCTTTGGGACACAAAGGTGCGGATAGGATACGCGGGCACACGCGCCACAACTGGCCGGCAACCCTAGGTTGATTCCTTCTCGATTTGGAAATCTCCTTCGCTTTACCCACACCCTTTCGCTGGCGCGAAGCTCATCGCGGCGCCTATCGAGTTTGGTACTTCAGGATGGAGCACCTTTATGGAAACAACCCGCTAACCCGCTGTGATATTTGGCGCACAGCCGCGCAATGGCCGGTGCATACCCGCCGATCGGGGTTGACGGGAGCTGCGGATGCGATCATATAGATGCCAAGCGTTAGGTGGGATTTAGCTTTCTGCCCGTGCGCCGCTTCCGGCAAAGCCCTTTAAGAGAAGTGATCTGCCGCAGCACGCTGGCATCGCAGCCGCGCAAAAATTCCTGACGCATGCAAACTGTCATCATCCCGCATTGTGCGCGATGATACCTGAACCCGAAGAGAGCGGTTCCAAAAATTCGACCGGATATGACATTTAACCAACTTAAGCTCAGCGAAAAAGTGCTGGCTGCCATAGAAGCGGCCGGATACACGACCCCCACCCCGATTCAAGCCCAAGCCATTCCCGTCGCCCTCGAAGGCCGCGACGTTGTAGGCATCGCGCAGACGGGCACGGGGAAAACAGCCTCCTTCGTCCTTCCACTGCTCACCATGCTGGAAAAAGGCCGCGCCCGTGCGCGGATGCCGCGCTCGCTCATCCTGGAGCCCACGCGCGAGCTGGCAGCACAGGTGGCGGAAGCCATCGAAGCGCTCGGCTCACAGCATAAGCTGACGGTGGCGCTGCTCATCGGCGGCGTTTCCTTCGACGACCAGGAGCGCAAGCTCGAACGCGGCGCCGACATTCTGATTGCGACGCCCGGCCGCCTGCTCGATCATTTCGGGCGCGGCAAGCTCCTGATGAGCGCGGTGGATTACCTCGTCATCGACGAGGCGGACCGCATGCTCGACATGGGCTTCATTCCCGATATCGAGCGCATCTGCAAGCTCCTGCCGCCCACGCGTCAGACGCTGTTCTTCTCGGCCACGATGCCGCCAGAGATCCAGAAGCTCACCGAGCAGTTCCTGCGCAACCCCGAGCAGATACGCGTGAGCGCGCCCGCGACCACGGCAAAGCTCATCACGCAGAAGCTCAAGTTCTCGCCCGCAGATTCTAAGATGAAGCGCCACGTGCTGCGCGAGTTGATCCGCAGCGAGGTGGGCGCCGTGAAGAACGCGATCATCTTCTGCAACCGCAAGCGCGACGTAGCGGTTCTGCATAAGTCCCTCGTCAAGCACGGCTTCAATGCCGCGGCCCTGCACGGCGATCTCGATCAGCGTCAGCGCATGGCCACGCTCGAAGGCTTCCGCAAGGGTGAAATCACCTATCTCGCGGCCTCCGACGTTGCCGCACGCGGCCTCGACATCCCGGATGTGAGCCACATCTTCAATTTCGACGTGCCGATCAGCCCCGAGGATTACGTTCACCGTATCGGCCGGACGGGCCGCGCTGGCCGCGAAGGCTATACGGCGATGATCGTAACGCCCAAGGAGATGAAGGCGCTTGCCGCCATCGAGTCGCTCACCAAGGCGAAGATCGAGTGGATCGACGGCGAGCCCTCGACCGAGAACTTGGCCCAGGCCGATTTCAGCGAGCGCCGCGAACGTGGACGCCGCGGGCGGGGCAAGGGCGAGCGCGAGGAGCGCAAGGAAGCCGCGCCGCGTCAACCGCAATCGCAGCAGCAAGCACCGCAGCAAGCGCCGCAGCAGCAGGCCGAAGTGCGCGCGTTCAGCGGCAAGAGCCGCCGCCGCGACAAGGACAGCAGCGTGTCGCGCTATCACCGCGAGCTTCTGCCGCCCGCAACTTCCGCCCCCGTGGTTGGACTTGGCGAGCACGTGCCGGAGTTCCTGAAGCGTCCCGTGCGCGCTGCAAGCTAAGGCATC
>PMBZ01000202.1:0-8914 GCA_003153975.1 Hyphomicrobiales bacterium | reverse complement strand
CTCAGACGTTCCGCGATGACGGAAAACGCACCGTCGTGTGCCGACGCCCGAACGGCCGGAACTTCTGGCGCTTGGCATGGGATCGCGGAGTGCCGGCGCTAGATCAGCCGCAACTCCGTCAGTTCCTGGCGCATGCCGGGCGGCATGGCGGCATGATCGTCCGCAGCGCCCGAGGCAAGGTCCGCCGGTGCCTCCGCGCCGGCGAGATAGCGCCACCCCTGGAACGCACGGCGCGGCACGGGCTCCGTGGGCACAAGCTCCGGGTCCAGCGCCAACCCGCAGCGCACGATGCCATCTTCGCCCTTCACCTCGCGCAGCGCCGTTATCTTCTGCCGCGCGCGGATATAGCCGCCGATCACCCAATAGAGCGACGATGTGCCGGGCTCCAAACCCTCGCGGCGCGGCGTCTGGCGCGTGACGTGCATCAGCTCCGCGCCGGGGCCGGCCTTCCGCAGCGTGGCAAGGCGGCGGCGCTGCCATGCCGCGAGTTCCTCCACGCCGTCCACTCCCACGCACAATTTCAGGATATGAAGCGTCATGCGCCTGTTTTAGCAGCGCGCCAAGCCCCTGAACAGGCGGACATTGGTGGGGGCCGTGCCCCATTTTTCAGAAGCGGCTTGGCTCGGGTCGCAACCCGCCGTTCGAAACATCCGAACCGAATTCTGAAGCCCCCCAACAAGCAGAAACGAGCCCGTTGCGGTGGGGCGGCCCCATCCGGATCCCGCGAGCGAGCCGGCGCGCACGGTAATGCCGAGATTCGTTTTTCCGGCGGCGCTGGCGTCTCGCCGCGCGGATTGTTCACGAATGTCCACGCATAGCCAAATTTCATAACGCTATCCCACTCCACATCCGCAAAACCTCGCGCCGCAATGTCCTGCCTGACGCTTCTTTGTTCGTCCATTGTTCGCAGGGGAGGCTTGCGCGTACCTTGCCTCACCTCGCCTGCACGGTTTGCTTGTACACAACATCAGCATTTATCGGCAAAGTTGTGGAAAAATGTACGTTCCGGTTGTGTTCATGCTTAGCCGCCGCCATCTTATGGCCATGCGCAAAGCGGCTTCGAATTGTAGAGTATAGTAACCGCATGCCTGCGATATTGACTAAAGGGTGTTAGCGTAGTTGAGGTTAGATGAAGTACTCGATCATATCGAAGGGCGCCGGCCCGGCTGAATGGCATTGCAATAGCGAACGGTATTGGGCATTGGAGATAGAAAATCCATCGCCGATGGATGACTGCTGGGGCCAGCCTGTTCCATGGAGGCAAAGCGTAAACGCGCGCGATGCCGGCGGCTTGAAAAGCCAATTTGTGAGGAGCGCTAAACCCCCGGCAAGAGACGGTATCGTCGGCAGTCCGCAAGTCCGTTCCAAGGCCTGAAGCGAATGTATGCGGAGCGCCGGTCAGGACTTTGGCGGCGGCAATTGCGGCGAGCAGGTTCAGATTGAGGGGCGGTGCTTTTTCCCCTAACGTGCACACCATGCCATCAGAACAAGAACTCCATATTGTGGGCGCGGGGCTTGCTGGCTCCGAGGCAGCCTGGCAGACGGCGCAAGCCGGCGCGCGCGTGGTGCTGCACGAGATGCGGCCCGCTCGCTTAACCGAGGCGCACAAGACCGGCGGCTGCGCCGAGCTGGTCTGCTCGAACTCGTTCCGCTCGGACGACTTCGAGACGAACGCCGTGGGGCTGCTCCACGAGGAGATGCGGCGCGCGGGCTCGCTCATCATGCAGGCGGCGGAGCGGCACAAGCTGCCGGCCGGCGGCGCGCTCGCCGTGGACCGTGAAGACTTCTCGGCGGACGTTTCGGAAAGACTGGCCGCGCATCCGAACATCCGCATGGAGCCCGGCGAGCTTGAAGGCCTGCCGCCGGCGGAATGGACCTCCGTGGTTATAGCGACCGGGCCGTTGACCTCGCCTTCCCTCGGCGCCGCCATCAACGCGCTGACCGGCGAAGACGCGCTTTCCTTCTTCGATGCCATCGCGCCCATCGTGCTGCACGAAAGCATCGATATGGATGTGGCCTGGATGCAGTCGCGCTACGGCAAGGAAGGCCCGGCCGGCAGCGGCGCGGACTACATCAACTGCCCGCTGTCGAAGGAGCAGTACGAGGCCTTCATCGACGCGCTGCTGGCGGGCNNCGAGCGCGGGCGCGAGACCTTGCGCTTCGGCCCGATGAAGCCGGTGGGGCTCGACGATCCGCGCACCGGGCGCTGGCCTTATGCCGTGGCTCAGCTCCGGCAGGATAACGCGCTGGGCACGCTCTGGAACATGGTGGGTTTCCAAACCAAGCTGAAGCATGCCGGGCAGGCGCGCGTTTTCCGCATGATTCCGGGGCTGGAGCACGCAGTCTTCGCGCGGCTTGGCGGCCTGCACCGCAACACCTTCCTGAACAGCCCGAAACTGCTCGACCCGCAGTTGCGCCTCAAGGCCGATCCGCGCCTGCGCTTCGCGGGGCAAGTCACGGGCGTGGAGGGTTATGTGGAGTCGGCGGCAATCGGACTGCTGGCGGGGAAATTCGCCGCGGCGGAGTTGGCCGGCCGGCAAGCCGCGCCGCCCCCGCCAACCACGGCACTTGGCGCGCTGCTCGCGCACATCACCGGCGGGCACCTGACGGACGAAAGCGGCGGCGCGGCCCGCAGCTTCCAGCCGATGAACGTCAATTTCGGCCTGTTCCCGCCAATTGCCGAAGCTGCTCCGGAAGGAAAGCGTCTCAAGGGCGCGGCCCGCGGCATCGCGCGCAAGAAGGCGCTGTCCGCCCGCGCGCTTGGCGACCTGGATACGTGGCTGGACGCCAGCGCGGGCGCTACCGCGGTTTAGAATGCGCCACCACCGCAAATGTAAAAATCGCCGCGCAAACCGCCCCAGGCGCACGGCCGCTAAGCGCCGCCGCCGCCCACAAGATGCCCCTGGTAATAAACATCGATTGCGATAGCGGCGCCAATGACGGCGGCGTACAGAATGGCAGAGAATAAGACGCGCTTGCGGGTATCGATGCTGAATGAGGCCAGCCCCAGATACATGAACCACACGAATAGCGGGAGGCTTAGAAGCTGGAACCGGAGCGCCAGCTCCCGCTCGGCGGCGCCCAGCTCGGAGACGAAGCCATCGGGAAACCCCTGCATGTAGACGTATTGGAGTTCCGTATATACGGTCAAAGCGAGACCCAGGAGGGCGAGGGCGAAGGGGTAGGCGGGGCGAAGCCTTCTTGCTGCCGGTTGGAGTGCCGTATCGCTCATTTTTGACCTCCTATCGCGTTCATGCAGTCCGTATGCCTCACAGTGGCAGGCGCTCCAGGCGGCATCGCGGCGGAAAACGGCTGGAGCGCGGCAAGAATCCGCCGCAAACTCGCCCAACGGCCTACGCTGCATTTCGCACGCCTGATACTGGCGTCGACGGCTTGACCACGGCCCACGGCCAGTGCCAGAAAACAAGACAGAAGGATGGCTGCCACGCTGCACCGGGCCATGGCGGCGCATGTTGTTGCCAGCGCCATTCCCTTCGTTGCGTTAGATCAACTTCCTATTTTTGCGTGAGCGACGGTTTTGTTCGAGTGGGATAGACGGAAAAGTCAGGCCAACCTTGCCAAGCACGGCATAACCTTCGATGCAATCGATGAGTTCGATTTCGATGGAGCGATTGAGTTCGAAGATGACCGTTTCGATTACGGAGAGCAGCGCCTCGCCGCCATCGGATGGCTTCGCGGATGCCCATATGCCGTGACATTTGTCTGGCGCGGCGATATTATACGGGTTGTCAGCCTTCGCCCCGCTACAAAGGTTGAGCAAAGACGCTATGCCGAAGAAAAAACCTGAGCACATCGCACAAGAAGATTGGGATGCGGTCGATTTCCCCGAAATCCCGGAGGATCGTTTGCGCGAAATGAGGCCGCTGCGCGGGAAACCGGAGCTATTGAAGACGCTCAAGCGCGCGCAACGAGCACTACGTGCTGAAAAAGCGGCGGCGAAGTAGCCATCCCGGCTTCCGCCTTCAACCCTTCCCTGCTTAACAAACCGTTACATCGCGGCCGAGGCGGGCCAAAGCATTAACGGCACCCCTGGCAGGCTGCCTGAAGTTGCTAAAACGGGGACGCGGGCCGCCTGCGCCGGCGCTGCTGCTGCCGGTTCGGCTCTTCCTGCGGCGGTGCGGCCGCTTCCGGCTCAACCGCGGCAACCGCCGGCTCGATCCGCGGCACCACCTCGCACTGCGCCTTGCGCATCTCTTCCATCGCCTGCGTACGGAAGCTTTCGCCACGGAGCGGCGCGCGGATGGCGACAATTCCCTTTTTCGCCGGAGCGACGACGATGGATTGCTCGCCGCCTTCCTCGGTGCTGGCTTCCTCGGACAGGCGCTCTTGCGGCAGGACGAGGAGGCGCACCTGTGGCCGTTTCGCGTCGGCTCCGGTGACGAGGTAGAAGTTTTCGTTGGAGCGCGTCGAGAGCATGAGCGACCAAGCTGGCTCCGGCAGCGGCGATTTGACGACGAGGTTGCCCTTGGAGATATCGAACAGGCAGTAGGCGACGACATCGCTGGGCGAGGTGAAGGGCAGGCGCGGCACGGTCTTGCCGTCCGCGATGGCGAGCGTGTTGAGCGGCATCGCCGCGGAGAGGCGGCCCCAGGCGTCGCGCCCGGCCAGCGTGGGAATCGCGAAAATGGCAAGGATATGAATGATGCCCGCGGCGAAGAGTCCGGCCACGGCCCATGGCAGCTTCTCCATCATGAGCACTCCACGAGCGAGATTTCGGGCAGGATTTCGCTGCCGTTTTTCCGCAAGGCGTCGGGATTGAAGGGCCGCAAAATGTTGAGCCTGAGCGTGACGCGGGCTCCGCGCTGGGCGGGTATCCAGTTGCCTGGCTGCACGTCGGGCGACAAGCGCACGGTGAAGCGGCCGTCGGGCGCGGCCAGGATGTTGGCGCTGGAGAACCCCGCCCGCCCCGTCTTGTTGGGCATGATCTCGCCATCCGATGTGAAGGCGGCAATGTCCCACCACAGGGACGGAACCGCGGCACCGCGGATCTCGTAGGTGCACTCGCCGGAGAGCTGGGAGCCGGCGCTGTCCCGCGTTGCGGTGAAGACCATGGCGCTCGCGGCTGTCACCGGCAGGGAGCCCTGCCGCGCGACATGCGCCGCCGTATAGGGGTCGGCATCAGCCGTGCCCTCGCGGAACCAGAACGCCCACGGTCCATAGCGCGTTGCCGTGGCGGAGAAGCCGTGGTTCACAGTGCGCCATGCCGTACCAAGGCCCAGCACCAGCGCAATCGCGGCAAAAATGAAAAACCGGCTTAAGAAGGGCATGCGTTCAAGAACCTGCAAATTCCGGGAGAGAATCGGCGCTCATCGGCCTTCCGCGCAGCACCTTATTGCGTCCGCACGGGCGGTTTGTCCAGCGAAGCGCCCTTTTCCGAACCCTCCGGTCCCTTAAGCTTCGGCACCTCCTTCAGAAACTTGGAGAGCGAGGTCAGCATTTTGCGGAGGCGGGCAGGCAGCCGTTTCGACGGGTCCGCCGAGCTGGCGCCACTGGTGCCGGCGTTCGGATCGTCGCGGTGCATTTCGGCCAGCCGCTGCCGCTCCTCGACTTGGCGCTGATGCAGCGGAAGCCCCGGAATCTGCGGAATATCCATGCTGGTATGCGCCGCCACCATATAGCGGTGCCAAGCCGGCGCCGAGAGATGGCCGCCCGTCGTGCCCGCCGCCATTTCGCTGAAATCGTCGTTGCCGAACCACACGCCGGTCACATATTGCCCGGTGAAGCCCACGAACCACACGTCTTTCGGGCCCGAGCTGGTGCCGGTCTTGCCCGCCGCTGTCGTGAAATCGAGCTTCGCCGCCGTGCCTGTCCCCTCGCTCACGACCTTTTCGAGCATGGTGTTGAGGATTTCGATGTCCTCCCGCTTGAAGATCTGCGCCGGTGGCGGCTCGTCGCGCTCGCGGCTGTAGACCACCTCGTCGTGCGTGTTCCTCAGCTCC
Organism: Hyphomicrobiales bacterium; assembly: GCA_003153975.1. Taxonomy (GTDB): domain Bacteria; phylum Pseudomonadota; class Alphaproteobacteria; order Rhizobiales; family Rhodomicrobiaceae; genus Rhodomicrobium. Next base: position 2,954 of record PMBZ01000202.1, on the reverse strand, counting down.
AGGACCGCGTACGGCTTGACCGCCTTGCCGCCATTGGCGAACACCGCGAAGCCCGCGGCATGTTCGAGCGGCGAAATGTTTGCATCGCCGAGCGCCATCGAGCAGGTCTTCTTCACGGCGGCGAGCCCGATCCGGTGGGCCACCTCCAGCACCTTTTCGCGGCCCACGTCGAGCGAAATTTTCACCGCGATGGTGTTAACCGACATCTTGAGCGCGTCGTAGAGCGTCATGGCCCGCCCGCTGACACCGCCGCCATAGTTCGATGGCGACCAGTTTCCGCAAGTCGGCGCGGTGTCCGTCATAACCTTGTTGGGCCGGAGGCCATTCTCGATGCCGGTCAGGTACACATAGGGCTTGAAGGAGGAGCCGGGCTGGCGCGCGCCATGCGAGGCGCGGTTGAACTGGCTATCGCCGTAATCCCGCCCGCCGACCATTGCCCGCACGGCGCCATCCGTATCCATCGAGACAAGTGCCGCCTGGCTTGCCCGCGCATATTTTGCCTCGGTCTCGAAGGTCGTATCGACGGTCTGCTCGGCAAGCTTTTGCAGGGATACGTCGACGGTGGTGCGCGCGGTGAGCACGAACTCGCCTTTGCCCCGCATCAGGCGCTGCACCTCCTCGAAGGCCCAGTCCAGGAAATAGTTTGGTGCATAATCCTGTTCGTGGTCGATGATCTTCGCTGGGTTCAGGCGTGCGCTGTGCACTTGGCCCTCGGTCATGAAGCCGGCTTCGACCAGGTTGGTGAGCACCTGGTTGGTGCGGGCGCGCGATTCCGCTGGGTTCGAGTGCGGCGCGTACTTCGTCGGAGCCTTGAACAGGCCGGCGAGGATCGCGGATTCGGCCAGGTTGATGTCCCGCACCGACTTGCCGAAATAGAACTGCGACGCGGCCTCGACCCCGAAATTGCCGCCACCCAGATAGGCGCGGTCGAGATAGAGCTTCAGGATTTCCCGCTTCGTAAGGTGCGCCTCGATCCAGAGGGAGAGGTACACCTCCTTGATCTTGCGCGAGATCGAGCGTTCTGAACTCAGGAAGAGGTTCTTGGCGAGCTGCTGGGTGATCGAACTGCCGCCCTGAATGGCGCCGTTTGCCCGCGCATCCTCGACGACCGCGCGCGCCGTGCCAAGCATGTCGATGCCGAAATGGTCGAAGAAGCGGCGGTCCTCGGTGGCCAGCGCCGCCTTAATCAGCGTGTCGGGAATCTCCTCAAGCGGCACGGCGTCGGAGAACTGTATGCCCCGCTTGCCGATCTCGCTGCCGTAGCGGTCGAGGAAGGTCACGCTGAATTCGCTGCCCGTGCGCCAGTTCGGGTTCTTGGTAAGTTCGATCGCCGGGATCTCGAAGACGAGCACGATGAGGAGCCCGCCCGTGCCGATGGTGGCGGCCTCCGAAAGAAATTCGACGGCAAGGCGCCTGAACCCGGTTACACGGAAGCCGGCAAAGAAACTGTTGTAGTTTGCCCACCAGTCTTTAAATCTGGCATAAAGGCTGTAAAGGGTGGAATCGATCCACGAATCGAGCGCAAGCCAGTTGATGTAGCGGTTGCGCCGGTTTGGCTTGAAAATCCAGTCCCGCACGAGTCTTCGCCGCCTCCGTTGAGCCACCTTGTTCGCACTACCGCCCTCTGGGCTACTTGAGCGCAATTCGCCGGTACTATGCCAAGAAACGATCCCGCGAAACAGTTAAAATGGCAGGACGGCGATCCGGTTCCAGAGGATTCGTCCGTCCCTTCCATGGCCCCCCCCTTCTGGGAGACCAAGAGCCTCGCTGAAATGACCGCCGCGGAATGGGAGTCGCTCTGCGACGGCTGCGGCCAATGCTGCCTCATCAAGCTTGAGGACGAGGATACCGGAGATATCGCCGTTACCCGGCTTGCCTGCAAGCTGCTCGACATCGGCTCTTGCCGCTGCTCCAATTACGAAAACCGGCAGGCTTATGTCGACGATTGCGTCAAGCTCACGCCCGAAGACGTGCGTAGCCTGGGTTGGCTTCCCGAAACTTGCGCCTACCGGCTGATCGAAGAGGGCGGCAACCTCAGGTGGTGGCACCCTCTCATCTCCGGATCGCCGGACACAATCCATGAAGCGGGCATTTCCGTTCGAGGCAGCGCGATCAGCGAGAAAAAAGTGCCGGAGCACCGGATTCCGGCCCATATCACCGGCTGGATCAAGCGGCGGAAGCGGCGTTAGGACCCGTTGCCAGCGCCCGGATTGAGGTCTAGTGGCCTGTATCGGCAAAAATGAGTGGTTATGACGCCGGAATTTTTTGACGTGGTGAAGCTGGAAGGCGCAGGCTGTACTGGACGTACAGTCAAGCCGTCCGGCTTTGCCACGGCGAAAAAGACCAAGTCAGAACTATTCATTTTAGCCGGTACAGGCCACTAGTCCTCGCCTGCGGAAGGTCTTGACCGAAGAGGGAGCTGTGCCGGCAGTTTTTCGCGCCCCAATCGACGTGCGGCCCGCCGGCCCGCGCCCGGCGGAAGCTCCGCGCCTGCCCCTGCATGCAGGACCGGGGAGGGACACCTCATGATTCCCCGGCTGACAAGCGATCTCGTCCTTGCCGCGGATATTCCGGCCTCGGGAGCCTTCGCCCTTGTAGGGAGAATGCACGTCCCAAGCCCGGCATTGACGGCTGCGCTGCGAGACCTGGAGGAGCCCCCCGCCGATCCGGAGCTGCTGGAAATCGCCGTCCATTCCTTGGCCGCGAATACCGCCGGCCTTTGCGTCCTGGACAGCTCCGGCATCGCGAACGTCCTGCAGGCTTGCTTCGCCGCGCAACTCGCCGCCGAATGGCGCATCGAGACTCCGGACGGGGGCGTTCTGCAAGCCCTGTTCACAGTGGCGCGATTCGAACCTGTAGCGGGCGCGGACCGGACCTTCACGCTCGCGCTGCGCCTAGCGGGAAAACCTGAGTTTCTTGCTTTGAAAGACTAAGGCCTGTTTACATTCCCCGGC
>PMBZ01000205.1:2517-4144 GCA_003153975.1 Hyphomicrobiales bacterium | reverse complement strand
AATACGGACATGGTAAACGCGCAAAGCGCCAGAAGCAGTTCCAAAACTGGCATCACTGCTGTCCCAACGTTGCGGCGATGGCAGGCGCTAGCGGATTGACTTAGTGTTTTGCTATACTTCTTCAAAATCGAAAAGTCCGCTTCCAAGGGGGCCGGCGGAGCCGATCGGCGAGAAGCTTTCCCCCGGTTCTTTTGGGTGCGTTCGCCATGGGACCGCCTGAGGCGTCAACACTTGCGCAAGATATGGAGCGCGGCATCGCCATAGACGCGGCGGTCGAGCGGAGCGAAGGCGGCGGGGATGGCCGGCTCAACATCGGCGCGTTCCTCAAGCACGCAGACCGCACCCGGCGACAGCCAGCCGCCATCCGCCGCAGCCGCAAGCGCCAGCTCGCCGAGCCCCTTGCCGTAGGGCGGGTCCGCGAACAGGAGCTGGAAGGGTGGCATGGGCGCGGCGGTGCCGAGCTTCGCCGCGCCGCGCCGCCAGACCTTGCTCGCGCCAGTCAGCCCCAGCGCCTCGATGTTCTCGCGGATGATGCCGCGCGCGTCCGCATTGTCCTCGACGAACAAACAGTAGGCGGCACCGCGCGACAGGGCCTCGACGCCGAGCGCCCCGGTGCCCGCGAAGAGGTCGAGCACGCGCGCGCCTTCGATCTCAAGCCCATCGATGCCGTGGGCCAGGATGTTGAACAGCGACTCGCGCACCCTGTCCGAGGTGGGGCGCGTGTGCTGCCCCGCGGGCGCGGCAAGTGCGCGTCCCCGGAAGCGCCCGCCAACAATCCTCACGGCTTCGCCTTGCTGGGCGGCCGGCCTGGCCTAGGGCCTCGCGGTGCGCTGCCATGACCTTTGTGCGGGCCTTTGCCGGCGGCTCTGAAGGGCTTGCCCTTCCCGCCCGGCCGTTGCGGTTTGCCGCCAGCACCCCGGCCGGGGCCGCGCTCGCCGCCCTCGCTGGATTTGAACGGCTTCCGCGGGGGCTTGCCCGAATGCGGCCGGCGCACGCCTCCGGTCCGCTCCTCCCGTGGCCCGCGTCCTTGAGCCGCCCCCTCTCCCGCCGCTTCGAAACGGCGCGGCGGACGTCCTTCGCCGTTCCGGGCGCCAGGGCCGGATTTCTTGAAGCGGGGAGCGCCTCGACCTTCCGTGTCCCCACTCTCCATAGCAGGCCCGTCTATGCGAGGCATCCAGCCGCCGCTTCTTTCCGGCCCTGCTGCCGGTGCCCGGCGCTCCTCACCTTCTGGGCGCGGCCCCTCGCCGCGAGGACTTCTTTCAAAGCGGGGGCGCGCGCTCCCCCCCGCGTGCCCGCCTTCACGGCTGCGGAACGGTGGCCGCTCCGCGCGCTCACCCGCGCCCTCGCTGCGCCTCTCAAAGCGTGGCTTATCTCCACCCTCGCCGCCACGGCTGCGGAACGGTGGCCGCTCCGGGCGCTCACCCGCGCCCTCGCCACGTCTCTCAAAGCGCGGCTTATCTCCACCCTCGCCGCCACGGCTGCGGAATGGCGCCCGCTCCGGGCGCTCACCGGAACCCTCGCCGCGTCTCTCAAAGCGCGGCTTATCTCCACCCTCGCCGCCACGGCTGCGGAATGGCGCCCGCTCCGGGCGCCCACCCGTGCCCTCGCCGCGTCTCTCAAAGCGCGG
>PMBZ01000205.1:0-2430 GCA_003153975.1 Hyphomicrobiales bacterium | reverse complement strand
CCCTCGCCGCCACGGCTGCGGAACGGCGCCCGCTCCGGGCGCTCGCCGGAACCCTCGCCGCGTCTCTCATAGCGTGGTTTATCTCCGCCCTCGCCGCCACGGCTCCGGAACGGCGCCCGCTCCGCGCGCTCGCCCGTACCCTCACTGCGCCTCTCAAAGCGCGGTTTATCTCCGCCCTCGCCGCCACGGCTGCGGAAAGGCGGCCGCTCCGCGCGTTCGCCCGTACCCTCGCCACGTCTCTCAATGCGCGGCTTTTCCGCTACGAACTCGACCTTGGGCGCTTCGGTACCGTCCTGGTCCAGGATGCGGCGGCGCTTCAGGGGGCGCGCCTCGGCGTCAGCATCCCGCGCGAACGCTGGCCGTCCCCCCGCCTCGGGCTTCCGGCGCAGATAGGTCGGCTTACTGCGCCCAGGCGCCAGGCGCCTTTCCTCGCGCACCGGCTCGCGCCGCACACCGAGCTGGCGCGTAAGGCGCGGGCCGAGCTGGTCTTTCAAGACGGAGACCTTCACTTCCTCGATCTGGCCAGGCTCCAGCTCGCCCAGCATGAACGGCCCGAAGGACACACGGATCAGCCGGTTCACGGTGAGCCCTAGGTGCTCCATGATCCGCCGCACCTCGCGGTTCTTGCCCTCGCGGATCGATAAGGTAATCCAGACATTATCGCCCTGCTCGCGCTCGAGCGATGCCTCGATCGGTCCGTAATTCATCCTGTCGATGGTGACGCCGTCCGCAAGCTCCTTGAGTTGCGCCTCGCTGACCTGCCCGTAAGCGCGCACGCGGTAGCGCCGCGTCCAACCCGTGGAGGGAAGTTCCAGATGGCGGGCGAGATCCCCATCGTTGGTGAGCAGAAGCAACCCTTCGGTGTTGTAGTCGAGCCGCCCAACCGAAATCAGGCGCGGGAGCCCCTCGGGCAGAGCCTCGAAAACGGTGGGCCGTCCCTCCGGGTCCTTGTGCGTGGTGACGCGGCCCTTGGGCTTGTAATAGCGCCAAAGCCGGGGCGGCTCGCGCGAAGCAAGCGGCCTGCCGTCGACCAGCACCTTGTCCGAGGGCAGCACGTCGAGTGCCGCGCTATCGATAGCGGCACCGTTCACGGACACGCGCCCTTCCTCGATCAGCGCCTCGGCCTCGCGCCTGGAGCAGAGCCCCGAGCGGGCGATCACCTTGGCGATGCGCTCGGCGCCGGCTTTGCCGTCATGCAAATTTTCGTTTGGTGTCACCATGGGTCCGGTCAGCAATCGAGGTTGTAAACAGCACGGGCGCGGGCTTTGGCAAGCGCGGCGTCCGGCGTTTGTTGGCGAGATCGTCATCGCTCAAGGCATGGCGGGCACAAAGCCAATGTGCTGCACGCTCGCCCTGGCGGCACCGCTAGCTGTGCATGCAGCCAAGCGCCGGGTCAAGCCTCCGATGCGTGCCTGGCGCACTATCCTGCCGCAAAAAGCGCGCACAGCAAGCCGGCATCCACGTAAGCTGCGCCGCGAGCCTGCCCGGCCAGAACCCGGAATGGCGCTCCCGGCTCACCCAACTGATCCAGAACAAGCAGCGCCCCGCTGAAATCCTGGTCCGCAGTGTAGCCGTTGACCGTGACGAGCGTGGGAACGCCCGCCCCAAGCGCAGAGTGAAGCCCGTGCGCGGAATCCTCGATAGCGAGGCAATTTTCGGGGCTTAGCGCCAGTTCCCGCAGGACATGGCGATATATGTCCGGGGCGGGCTTCTTGGCAGGGACGATATCGCCAGCACCTATCGCGTCGAACCAGGACGCCCCGCCCGGCAAATTCGCCTCAAGCAGCGCCATGACATTCGCGGGCGTTGTCGTCGTCGCGATTGCAAGCCTGAGGCCTTTGTCTCGCGCCTCGCCCAGAAGGCGCTTCACGCCGGGGCGCAGCGGAATCCCGCCTTCTTCGAGAAGGCGGACGTAATGCCTGGTTTTGGCGGCGTGGAGGTCCGCCACGAATTCTGAGACGTCTTCGCCGGGCAGCTTGGGACGGTGGCGGTCTATGTAATACAGGATTCGCTCCTTGCCGCCCGTCACGGAAAGCAGTTCGCCGTAAAGCTCCACGGACCAGTCCCAATCGAGGCCGGCCTCCGCAAAAGCACGGTTGAACGCGGGCCGGTGGCCGTCACGCTCAGTATCCGCCAGGGTTCCGTCCACATCGAAGATCAGCGCTTTGAGCTTGCTCATTCCATCCCCTGCCGCCACACCCCCAAAGCAAAAAAAACATGAACGCAGGCAAGAGACCCGATATCGCATCCATCCGCCGCCTTCTCCGGCCGCCCGGCCGTGAGCCTCGGTATAACGGCATATTGGCGTTCCCAGCGGTTCCGCCAATTCAATTTTGAGTGGCGAAGGAAGCGTTTTCCGGAGGCGCTTCCGCTTGGCGCGCCAATAGAAGAACGGCGCCCGCGAGAGGCGCCGTTCTCATAACCGGTGTG
>PMBZ01000166.1:24751-45185 GCA_003153975.1 Hyphomicrobiales bacterium | reverse complement strand
CAAGAGACGGTATCGCCGGCAGTCCGTAAGTCCGGTCACGGTCTGTTGCGCAGGATCGAATCCGCTTCGAAGTGTTGGGAAAGCCGGAGACTTTTGTTCAGCCGGAGCCCAGCGGATCGAGGAATTGCCCAGGATTTAGTGCCCATGAAACCGGAAAAGAAATATCGCGGCCCTTGCCCCTGCGGCAGCCTGCGAACTTATGAGAAGTGCTGCCAGATCTTGCACGAGGGAGGCTGGCCGGCGGACGCTGAAGCCCTGATGCGCTCGCGCTACTCGGCCTTCGCGCTGAAGCTTGAGCCCTATCTGCTCGCCACCTGGCACCCGCGAACGAGGCCGGCGGAACTTGAACTCTCCCAATCGCCCCGCCGCTGGCTGGGCCTCAAAGTCCTGCGCCATGAGCAAGGCGCGGATGGCACCGCCGTTGTCGAGTTCATCGCCCGCCATAAGGCAGGCGGCCGGGTACAGGAGCTACGCGAGGCGAGCCGGTTCGTCCAGGAGGATGGGCGCTGGCTTTATGTTGACGGGGACATCGCAAACTAACTCTGGACCGGCAGCAGCCCCTAAAGCACCGGGAATTCTATTCCGGAACATTCGCGTGCCACACGATGTCTTAACAATCCGCAAAGGGCATAAGCGCGCGCATCATGGTTAATTTGGGTACGGTTAACGCGGGCTCGCGATGCGTTTTTCGCGTGCATTTTTGCGAAATTTTTCTCGCTTTGGGTCGATTTCCGCAGTTGCGGAATACCTTTAAATATATTTGAAGTTGCTAAATTAACCGTATCGCGGCGCATTTGGCTGCCCCTTCCACCGCGTCAAGCGTTATGAATATCACGGAGTATCAAGGTGTTATATAACCATTAAAGGTCCGGTAAGGCGCATGTCGGCAAAGTGCGTCCTAACATCGTCGGGAGATCCCCCGGCTCTGCCCATATGCGGCTTTGCCGGGGGATACTTACTGAGACGCACGGCAATCGCATCGAAAAGGCGCCCAATACCGTAAAGTTGAGGTAAATAAGTGTTTACCCTGCCCCAATTCCGGCCGGCAACGAAGAGGGCCGGATATTCGAGTTCAAGCCACATGAGATTGCAGCGGTGAGATCTGAGGAACGCGGGAGAATAATAGATGACTTTGCGCCGGTGCGAGCGCCCCACGCCACTGTTGCGCCGGCGCAAGGATCGTGACAAAGCATTGCCCAACAAATTGTCGAAAACACCCCGCGCTCCGGCACTCCCATGAAATTCACGCTCTCCTGGCTCAAAGACCACTTGCAAACCGATGCCTCGCTCGACGAGATCGCGGCGAAGCTGACACTCATCGGCCTTGAGGTCGAAGGCATCGAAGACCCGGCGGCGAAGCTTAGGGATTTCGTCATCGCGCACGTGCTCGAAGCGGCCCCGCATCCTAACGCGAACAAGCTCCAAGTCCTGCGGGTCGATGCGGGCGCCGGCCCGCTGCAGGTGGTGTGCGGCGCGCCCAACGCCCGCAAGGGCCTCGTCGGCGTATTCGCGGCGCCCGGCGTGCACGTGCCCGGCCTCAACGTGACGCTCGGCAAGGCCAGCATCCGCGGCGTCGATTCCGCCGGCATGATGTGCTCGGAGCGCGAGCTTGAGCTTTCCACCGAGCACAGCGGTATCATCGAGCTGCCGGAGAGCATGAAGGACAAGGTGGGCCGGCGCTTCGTGGACGCGATGGGCCTGCACGATCCGGTCGTCGACGTGGCGATCACGCCCAACCGACCCGACTGCCTCGGCGTGCGCGGCATTGCCCGCGATCTGGCTGCCGCTGGGCTCGGTCAGCTTAAGCACCCGAACGAGGGCTACGCCGGCAAGGGCGAATTCGAGTGCCCCATCCCGATCGAGCTGCAATTCCCCAAGGCTGCGGAAAACGCCTGTCCGGTTTTCGCCGGCCGCGTCATCCGTGGCGTTGCGAACAAACCCTCGCCCGAATGGATGCAGCGCCGCCTGCGCGCGATCGGCCTCAGGCCCATCAACGCCGCGGTGGACGTAACGAATTACATCTCCATCGACCTCGCCCGGCCGCTGCACGTCTACGACGCGGACAAGCTGGCGGCGCCCATCGTGGCCCGGCTTGGCAAGCAGGGCGAAAGCTTCGTGGCGCTCGACGGCAAGACCTACGAGGTGGACGAAACCATGTGCGTGATCGCCGATAACGCGCATGTGCTGGGCCTCGGCGGCGTCATGGGCGGCGAGACGACCGGCGCCACGGAAGCGACCACCACAATCTTCATCGAGAGCGCCTATTTCGATCCGGTACGCACCGCTGCCACCGGCCGCAAGACCGGCATCAACTCCGACGCCCGCTACCGTTTCGAGCGTGGCATCGATCCGAAATCGGAAATGCTGGGGCTGAACCTCGCGACCCAGATGATCCTCGAATTCTGCGGCGGCGAGCCCAGCGCGGCAATCGTTGCGGGCCACGAACCCGGCGGGCGGCCCGCGATCCGCTTCGATCCCGCACGCGTGCAGAAGCTGTCCGGCGCCAAGTTCACGAACGCCGAAATCGTTGCCACGCTCAAGAAGCTTGGCTTCATAGTGCAAGGCAAGGCGCCCGTGCTGACCGTAACGCCCCCTTCCTGGCGGCCCGATGTGCATGGCGCCGCCGACCTCGTGGAGGAGGCCGTGCGCCTGTCCGGCGCGGACCGCATTCCGTCCACGCCCCTGCCGCGCGACCCAGGAGTGGCGAAAGCCGTGCTGACGCCTTCCCAGAAGCGCGTTCTCGGTGCCCGCCGCGCGCTTGCCGCCCGTGGGCTCGTCGAAGCCGTCACCTGGTCGTTCGTGGCCGAGGCCCAGGCGCGGGCTTTCGGCGGTGGCGCGGCCGGACTTCGCCTCGCCAATCCGATATCGAGCGAAATGACCGACATGCGGCCGAGCCTGCTGCCAGGCCTGCTTTCGGCCGCACGCGCCAACGCCAATCGCGGCTTCGAGGATGCCGCCCTGTTCGAGGTTGGGCAGGTCTTCCGGGGCGAGAAGCCCGAGGATCAGGCCAACGTCGCGGGCGGCGTCCGCACCGGCACGGCCCGGCTGAGCGGCGGCGGCCGGCACTGGGACGGCGCGGCCAAGCCCGCCGATGTTTTCGACGCCAAGGCCGATGCGCTGGCGGTGCTCGCTGCTCTCGGCCTCGATACGGCCAAGCTGCAAACCGCGCGCAACGCACCGGCCTGGTATCACCCCGGCCGCTCGGGCACGTTCCAGCTTGGCCCCAAGACCGTGCTGGCCCATTTCGGCGAACTGCATCCGGAGACCTTGAAGGCGCTGGACATCAAGGGTCCAGCCGCCGTGTTCGAGGTCTTCCTCGATCGGATCCCCGCCCCGCGCCGGAAGGGAACCGCCAAGGGCGCGCTCGTTGCCAGCGATTTCCAGCCCGTCCGGCGCGATTTCGCCTTCATCGTGGACATGGCCGTCGAAGCCGCTGCCGTGATGAGGGCGGCGGAAGGAGCCGGGAAGAGCCTGATTTCCCGCATCGGCGTCTTCGACGTGTTCCAGGGCCTGGGTGTGCCAGCCGGCAAGAAGTCGCTCGCCCTCGAAATCACGCTCACGCCGCTTGACCGCACCCTGACGGAAGCTGAAATCGAGGCCGTCTCGGCGAAGGTTGTAGAGCAGGTGAAGAAGACAACCGGAGCGGAGCTGCGGAGCTGAAGCCGCGCGCGAGCAAGCTTAGGTTGTAGCCCTCGCCCTGAAAGCGGCCAATTTTAACCGTAAAAGCGGCAATCATCTTTTCGAATTGCGAAATAATCTACATTTCGTGGTTCACATTTACTGACACCCCAGAATCTAGATTGAAACCGGGGGGCAGTTCCCCATATACTTTGCCTATACGGCTACGGTAACGCTAAGTATGTGCCTGTCAAACCCGCGTCCAAACGGAAAAAGTGTACGTTGCGCCCCCTGCCAGGGCGTGCGGCGAGTGATGGGCCGGTTGTGGCGCAAGTTCGTCGTGGCCGAGGATCCGCGCGAGAAGGAGCGCGTGCGCCAGAAGCGAATCGACAACATCATGCACGATGTCGTCCTCCTGGAAGCCATGCGGCGCTGGCAGTTCGAACACAAGGGCCAAGACGCGCCCAAAGACAGCCCTTTCAGCAAGGAACAGGGCTGAAAATCCAGCCCGCGGTTCCGGTCTTGGCCCAGAACTCCCGGAGGTTTGCGGAGGTGGCGTTGCACGGCGGCAATAGCGTGCCGGAAAAGCCGCACCCCTTCTTTGCAAATTGGCCGCCCCCCGGCTATATAGAGTGGATCGGTTTCCCCAAAGGGCAGAGTACGGCGCGGACATGGAGCTGCGGCACATCGCTTTTAAGAAGATGAACGGCCTCGGCAACGATTTCGTTATAATCGATGCCCGTGCCGGGGCCTTGCGGCTGTCGGCGGCCGAGGCGGGCGCGATCGCGAGCCGTGCCGAAGGAGTTGGTTGCGATCAGGTCATCGTGCTGGAGCCCTCGCGCGCCGCCGATGTGTTCATGCGCATTCTGAATGCCGACGGTTCGGAGGTGAGCGCCTGCGGCAATGCCAGCCGCTGCGTGGGCGCGCTCTTACGCCCCGAGCTTGGCCGGGACCGGCTCACCATCGAAACCCGCGCCGGCCTGCTTGGCGCAGAGGCCGGGGCTGGCGGGCTTGTCACCGTCGACATGGGCGCGCCCCGCTTCGACTGGGAGCGGATTCCGCTGTCGCGGGCCTTCGAGGATACGCGCGAGATCGATCTCATCCACCCCTTGCCCGATGGCCGCGTGCTGGAGCGCCCAAGCGTGGCGAATGTGGGCAACCCGCACTGCATTTTCTGGGTCGGGGATGCCGATAGCTACGATCTGGCCGCCTTCGGGGCGGCGCTGGAGCACCATCCGCTATTTCCGGAGCGCGCGAATATCTCGCTCGCCGAAATCACAAACGAAAATGCTCTTAAGCTACGCGTTTGGGAGCGCGGGACGGGCATCACGCGCGCCTGCGGTACCGCGGCTTGTGCTGCCGGCGTCTCGGCCGCCCGCACCGGGCGCACCGGACGGCGCGTGGCCGTCGAACTTCCCGGCGGCACACTGTTTATCGAGTGGCGCGAGGCCGGCGATCATATTCTCATGACGGGTCCAACGGAATTCGAGTTCGAAGGCGTGCTCGAATTGGACGGCGATGGCCGCCTGGCGCGGGTGGCGCGGCAGCCATGAGCGTCCAGGTCATTTCATTCGGCTGCCGGCTGAACACCGTCGAGAGCGAGATGTCGAAGAAGCTCGCCGAGGAGGCAGGGCTCGACGGCGCGGTGATCGTCAACACCTGCGCGGTAACGGCAGAGGCTGTCCGCCAAGCCCGGCAGGCAATCCGCAAGGCCCGCCGCGAGCACCCAGGCGCCAAGATCATCGTCACCGGCTGCGCGGCGCAGATCGAACCCGGCACCTTCGCCGGGATGATCGAAGCCGACTACGTGATCGGCAACGCGGAGAAGACGAACGCCGCGACCTTCCTCGACATCGCGGGCGGGGCGCTCGCGCGCGTCAAGGTGAACGACATCGCCTCGGTTCGCGAGACCGCGCAGCACATGGTGGCGGGCTTCGGCGGGCGCGCGCGCGCCTATGTCGAGGTGCAGAACGGCTGCGACCACCGCTGCACCTTCTGCGTGATCCCATACGGGCGCGGGCCGTCGCGCTCGGTGCCCGCGGGCGAGGTGGTGCACCGGATCCGGGGGCTGGCCGGACAGGGCTACCGCGAGGTGGTGCTGACCGGCGTCGATCTCACCTCTTACGGCGCCGATCTTCCCGGCGAAATGACGCTCGGCCGGCTGGTGCGCTCGATCCTGAAACTGGTGCCGGAGTTGCCGCGCTTGCGGCTTTCCTCCATCGACACCATCGAGGCGGACCCAGCCCTGATCGCGGCTTTCGCCGAGGAGGAGCGGCTGATGCCGCATCTGCACTTGTCGCTGCAATCGGGCGACAACCTCATCCTGAAGCGCATGAAGCGGCGGCACTCGCGCGAGGATGCCATCGGGTTCTGCCAGACCATGCGGGAGCTGAGGCCCGGCATGGTGTTCGGCGCGGACCTGATCGCGGGCTTCCCGACCGAGGACGAGGCCATGTTCGCCAATACGCTCCGGCTTGCCGACGAGTGCGGCCTGAGCTTCATGCACATCTTTCCGTTCTCGGCACGGTCCAAGACGCCGGCCGCGCGCATGCCGCAGCTCGAACGCGTGCTCGTCAGGGAACGGGCGGCACGGCTCAGGGGCAAGGCATCCGAGCGCCTCACGGCGCATCTGGAAGACCAGCGGGACAAGGTGTTCGACGTGCTGATGGAGCGCGGCCGCCTCGGGCGCACGCCGGGCTTCACGGAGATGGAGATCGCGGGCGAGCGTGCAAATCAGGGGGCGATTGTGAGAGCGCGCGCGACGGGGCTTGCCAACAGCCGCCTGATCGGCGAGCGTCTGTCCCCATGAGCGAAACAGAAAAGCGCAACCTGTTCGGCCGCCTGTTCGGGGGTAACAAGACGCCTCCCCCGGCTCCCGCCGCCGAAGAGAAGCCCGCCAGCGATACACCTGCGGCGCAGGCCCCCGAGCCCGCGCCGGCGGAGCATGTCCAGGCATTGAAGACGCCTGCCGAGCCCGCGCCAGTGGTAGAGGTTCCCGCGTTGCAGACGCCCGCCGCCCCTGCCTCCGCCGCCGTGGAAGGCGAGAAGGAAGGCAAGAAGCCTGGCTGGTTCCAGCGGCTCAAGCAGGGCCTCACCCGCACATCCTCGCGCCTCACCGAAGGCATCGCCAGCGTTTTCACCAAGCGCAAGCTCGACGACGAGACGCTTGAGGAGCTGGAAGACCTGCTGATCCAGGCCGATCTCGGCCTCGACGTGGCCGCAAGCGTGACGGGCGCGCTGAAGAAGTCCCGCTACAATAGCGATATCAGCTCCGAAGAGGTGCGCGCGATCCTTGCGGAAGAGGTCGAGAAAGTTCTGGCGCCCGTGGCACGGCCGCTTGAGATCGACCCGGCGAGGAAGCCTTACGTGGTCCTCATGGTTGGCGTGAACGGCACCGGCAAGACCACCACGATCGGTAAATATGCAAGCCAGTTCACCAAGCAGGGGCTCAAGGTCATGCTGGCCGCCGGCGACACCTTCAGGGCCGCCGCCATCGAGCAGCTCAAGATTTGGGGCGAGCGCACCGGCGCGGTGGTGGTTTCCGGCGAGCAGGGCGCCGACGCGGCCGGCCTTGCCTTCGACGCGTTGCGCCGCGCCAAGGACGAAGGCTACGACGTTCTTTTCATCGACACCGCGGGCCGCCTCCAGAATAAGGCGTCGCTTATGGCGGAGCTGGAAAAGGTCATCCGTGTCATCAGAAAGATGGACGATACCGCGCCGCATTCGACCGTGCTGACGCTCGACGCGACCACGGGGCAGAACGCGCTGTCGCAGGTCGAGATTTTTGGCAAGATCGCCGGCGTGACCGGGCTCGTCATGACCAAGCTCGACGGCACGGCGCGCGGCGGCATCCTGGTCGCCATATCGAGCAAATATGCGCTGCCCGTGCACGCCATCGGCGTTGGCGAGAGCGCGGCCGACCTGCAGGCATTCCAGGCGCAGGATTTCGCGCGCGCCATCGCCGGTGTGGCATAGGTTGAAGAGGAGTGGCCATGGAGCAGGAAAACAATAGTGGCGGCAAGAAGCCGGACCCCATGCTCAAGCTTGCGCTCGACATGGGGCCGCTTGTCGCGTTTTTCGGCACCTATGCCTGGGTCAAGGGCGAAGCCGTCGAAGCGGGCGCGGTGGATATCAAGCGCATCATCTATGCAACCGCCGCCCTCATGATCGCCACTGCAGTATCGCTGATCGCCAGCCGCGTTCTCCTGAAGCGCATCCCTGTCATGCCTCTGGTAACGGGCGTCTTCGTGCTGATCTTCGGCAGCCTGACCATCTATCTGCGCGACCCGACCTTCATCAAGATCAAGCCGACCATCCTTTATCTGATGTTCGCTAGCGCATTGGCAGGCGGGTTATATTTCCGCAAGCTTCCACTCAAGGCCCTGCTCGGCGAGGCCTTGCAGATGCGGGACGAGGGCTGGCGGCTTCTCACACAGCGCTGGATCGGCTTTTTCATCGCGCTGGCACTCCTGAACGAGGCGGTGTGGAGAAACGTCGCGGAAGCCACCTGGGTCGCGTTCAAATCATTTGGCGTCATTCCGTTAATGGTCCTTTTCATGGCAGCTCAAATTTCGTTGATTATGAAATATCAGATCCCGGACGTATCATCCGGTAAATCGGAAGCGTCGTCCTCGTAAGTCTTTGCCTACCCTTATTTTATAACTTTGAATGAGGCATGGAACTTGGCGGCCGGCGGATCCGTTTTAAACAGTGGACGAAGTTTTACGCTAGCAGCCGGACGATAATGCTGACCTCGAAAGAAACGGTAAGCCGCGCGGGGAAGAGGCGGAAGAAGACCGCCACCTCGCGGCCGGACGCAATCGACCGTTCGATGATCCATCTTCTGCATCGTGCAAGTCAGAGGGCATCCGAAATATTCGCCATCGAGACACGGGATTTCGATCTCACGGCACGGCAATTCGCCGTGCTTTCCA
Source organism: Hyphomicrobiales bacterium (assembly GCA_003153975.1). Lineage (GTDB taxonomy): Bacteria > Pseudomonadota > Alphaproteobacteria > Rhizobiales > Rhodomicrobiaceae > Rhodomicrobium. The sequence continues at coordinate 36,633 of PMBZ01000166.1, read as the reverse complement.
CGGTGGCCCAGCATGAAGGCCTGAGCCAGACGGATCTTGTCAGGCTCACGGGCATCGACCGTTCGACCCTCGCCGACGTGGTGCAACGCCTCCTGAAGCGCGGCATCATCCAGCGGGAGCGGACGACGCAGGACGGCCGGACCTACGCGGTGACGTTATCCGCCCAGGGCCGCGAACTGCTCGACGCGATCAAGCCCTCCGTGCGCCGCGCGGACCGCGCGGTTCTATCGTGCCTGGGCGAGGAGGATGGGAAACTGGTTGCCCAGGTTCTAGGCCGCCTTCTGAAAAGGCCGGGGGCCGAGGACGATGCGGACGCTTACTAAATCGTTGCATTAAATTTCATCAAGGACGCTTGCTGCCTCTCGCTTCGTTCATAATGTGGATGTAAGCTTGCCTCATGGGAGCCGAACTTATCACTTTCAGGCAGGCTGTTCCAGCGGACGCAAGCGCCGTTGCGGACATACACGACGCTGCTTGGCGCTCAACCTATCAGGGAGTGATACCCCACCTTTATCTTGAGCGCATGATAGCCCGGCGCGGGCCGCTCTGGTGGCAACGTCAGATCCAGCGCGGCTCAAGGATCACCCTCCTCGTCTTCGACGGCATTCCGCAAGGCTATGCGGCCTGGGGCGAGGCGAGGGGAAGCTGGCCTTGGCCCGCGGGCGAGATTTTCGAGCTTTATGTGGCGCCGATTTTCCAGGGCATCGGCCTTGGCCGCCGCCTTTTTGCCGCCGCGAAGCTGGAACTGAAGGAGGCGGGCTACGATCGCCTCGTGGTTTGGGCGCTCAAGGACAACGAGCACGCCTGCGCATTTTACGACGCGCTCGGGGGCGTGGAACTGACGACGGTACCCGAGCGGTTCGGCGGCGTCTCGCTGCCCCGCGTGGCCTTTGCCTGGGGCGTCAACGTGAAATCGTCGAACACTTGAGGCGCTGGCCCAGCGGTGCCCTGCACGAAGGGAATCTTCCCTCACCCTGTCCCTCTCCCCATGGGAGAGGGAACGCTAGAAATACCGCTGCGGATAGTTCGGGGGTCCCCTCTCCCATGGGGAGAGGGACAGGGTGAGGGGGTGAGCGCTCGGAGCATGCCTGAACCTGGCATCCGGCAGATCATATTTTGACGCAGCCCTCGCACAGGCCGCAAAACGGCCGCCGCTCAGCCCAATTTCGGGGCTGGACGTAGATAAAAGAAAGCAGCAAAGGACAGGCAACACACAAACTCCCGGTGACGGCATGAGCTACCTGCTGCTCAAATATATCCACATCCTCAGCGCAACGCTGCTTTTCGGAACCGGGCTCGGCACCGCTTTCCACGGTTTCCTCGCCTTCCGCTCCCGCGATGCACGCGTGGTCGCGGCGGTGGGCCGCTCCGTCGTGCTGGCGGACTGGCTTTTCACCACGCCCGCCGTCATCGTCCAGCCGGCAACCGGCATCGCCATGGCGCATATGAACGGGCTGCCGCTCGCCACAGGCTGGATCGCGCTCACCTTCGCGCTTTATGCGCTGGTTGGCGTCTGCTGGCTGCCGGTTGTGTGGCTGCAGATCGANNGCGCTATTTCCGCTTCCTGCTCTACTGGTTCTTGTTGGGCTGGCCCGCCTTCATCGGCGTGCTCGCCATTTTCTATCTCATGGTCTTCAAGCCGGATATTGGCTGGTAGCGCTACCTGCGCTGCGGACCGGATGAGGACGGGGCCGGGGCGGCGCCCGGATTCGCCTGTTTCGGGGAATCGGTGATCGCAGCCCGAAGCTGATAGGTCTTGATCACGCAGGTATGGTCCTTGTCGAGTTCCTCGAAGGCCGGGTTGGGGCGGCTCGTGATATCGTCCAGCGTCACATAGCCCTTATGGCCGGGGTCGTAATATTCCATGTTGGCCATCTGGAACAGCCGGTCGATCCTCCCAAGCTTGTCGAACTCATCGGGTGTCAGCTTGCCGTCGCGGTTGGTGTCGACCTCCTTGAAGAGGCCGGCCATATATTGCTTCCACTCGTCGCAGGTGACGTTGCCATCGTGATTGAGATCCCAGGTGGCGGCAGCCCGGATGAAAGCGCCATCGAGGCCTTCCTTGAGCCCCGGCGCGGAAGAGCCGCAGCCCGCGGCGGAAAGAGCCAGAATAAGGGCCGCAATTGAGCCCGCATGACGCGAAAGCGAGGTCTGGCGCATACTGTTTCCGTTCCAAAGCTAGACTGACGCCAGTAAGCAGAGTCCGCTTGAGCTGTCAAACGCGGCGCGAAGGGCCGCTGCCCCCTGTTAACTTTCGGTTGACGCGTGGAGCGCTATTGGACTTAAGGTAGCACGGACAGGTACAACCTGCCGCGAATCCGGCGAGACCCCCAATGATTTTCCGCATAACCGCGAGCGTGGCGCTCGCAGCCCTCGTTTATGCCGGCGCAAGCCGGGCCGGGACCTGCCAAGGCAGGCCGGAAGCGCTGGGCACGGCCCGCGTCATCGCGCTCGATCCCTCGGAGCACCGCAAGCTGGGGCTCATGGAATATAACGAAACCCTGCCGCTTGAGGATCACGAGGTGGTGCTGACCTTCGACGATGGGCCGATCCCGCCGGCCACGCCCAAGGTTCTCGACGCGCTCGCCGCCGAATGCGTCAAGGCAACCTTCTTCGTGGTTGGGCAGATGGCCAAGGCCCATCCCGAGCTTGTGCGCCGCGAATTCCAGGAGGGGCACACCGTCGGAACCCACACGGAGCATCACCCGAACCTCAACCGCCTCCCGGCCGAAGCCGCTACCAGGGAGATTACAGCCGGCATCGCCTCGGTCAACAAGGCGCTGGGCGAACCGCTTGCCGCACCCTTCTTCCGCTTCCCCTATCTGGAGCCCAAGGCCACGCAGGACGCCTTGGCGCTCAAGCTCGGCCTTACGATCTGGAGCACCGACATCCACGCCAGCGATTGGGACCCCTTGTCCCCCGCCCAAGTCGCGGAACTCGCGATGCGGCGCCTGGAACGGAGCAAGAAGGGTATCCTCATGCTGCACGATATCCACCAGCGGACGGCGCTCGCGGTGCCCTTGCTGCTGCGGGAACTCAAGGCGCGCGGATACCGCGCCGTCCAGGTTGTGCCCGCCGATGCGGCTCATCCCAAGACCGCGGCAAGCGCGGAGATGTGGATGGACTGATCCTCCGCCGCGCCTTGTGGGCCTCACGGAATGTTGGCTCCGTCACTGAAGCGCCGCGCCTTGCCTCCCCGCGGCCGCCACGCCAGCTTATGGGCGCAACGAACCGCCAATCCCGGAGGAACCGATGAGCGGAAACCCGTCCCTGCCATCCGATATCGCCGGCATGACCAAGGCCGCCCCGCTCTCGCGGCGCTGCTTCATGACCGCCGCCGCGGCGGCAGCGGCAGGCTACACAATCGCGGCCGGCGAGGTGCGCGCGGAGGCCATCCACACCGATGCGTCCGGGCTCGACGCGGGCGACGCGAGGATCGCGGTCGCGGGCGGGGAGATGCCGGCCTATTTCGCGCGCCCCAAGGGCATCGCCAAGCCGCCCGTGGTACTGGTGGGCATGGAGATTTTCGGCCTGCACGAATACATCGAGGACGTTGTACGGCGGCTGGCCAGGCTTGGCGCGTTCGCGGTGGCGCCGGACTACTATTTCCGCATGGGCCAGGACCTTACCAAGTTCAAGGATTTCAAGGCGATCATGCCCATCGTGAACGCCAAGCCGGACGCCGAGCTTGTCTCGGACCTCGACGCGGCGGCGGCCTGGGCGGGAGGCCAAGGCGGCGATACATCGCGGCTCGGCATGGTGGGCTTCTGCCGGGGCGGACGCAGCGTCTGGGTCTACGCCGCGCACAGCAGCGCGCTCAAGGCCGGCGTCGCCTTCTACGGCTCGCTCGTGGACCCGGAAAGCCCGCCGAACCCTGCCTGGCCCAAGAGCCCGATGGAGCTTGCGCCAGAGATGAAGGCGCCTGTGCTTGGGCTTTACGGCGAGGCCGACCAGGGCATCCCGGTGGCGCAGGTGGAGGAGATGAAAGCCGCCCTCAAAGCCGCCGGCAAGACCGCCGGATTCAAAATCTATCCCAACGCGCCGCATGCCTTCCACGCAGACTACCGCCCGAGCTTCCGCCAGGAGGCCGCCGAGGATGCCTGGAAGCAGATGGAGGCGTGGTTCAAGAAATTCGGCGTGCTTTGACCATCATCCCCGCGAAGGCGGGAATCTACGCCCGCAAAAAAACAACGATTTTGCATATACATACCAAGGGTTTCCGCTTCCGCTGGAACGACGCCGAGGCCAATTTCCTAACGCTGCGCCACTATCCTGGCGCAGGGAGCTTCCCGTCTGGGGAACGATGCCCTGGATCGTGTGCCCGCGGCGCTTCACCTTGCGGGTGAAACCCGGAAAGCGCTGGAATGTTTGTCTTGGTATCTAGACCGAATGCAACTACCGGATTTAGGCTGGCTGGTCCGCCACCTTACGGAGTACCCTTATGACATTGCTCAATTCCGTTACACAGCGCACACACATTGCCTATTTTTCCATGGAGATCGCACTCCGGCCGGAAATACATACTTACTCAGGCGGTTTGGGCGTCCTTGCGGGCGATACGGCGCGCTCGTGCGCGGATCTCGAACTGCGCGCCGTCTTTGTAACCTTGGTCAACAAGGCCGGCTATTTCCGGCAAAAAATCGCTCCGGATGGCCGCCAGCTCGAAGAGCCCGATTGGTGGGACCCCGCGCAATTCTGCACGCCTCTCAATGCCATGGTGGCCGTGGAAATGGAGGGCCGGCCCGTTTGGATACGCTCATGGCTTTACGTCCATCGGTTCGAGCATGGCCATGAGATTCCCATCCTCCTCCTCGATACCGACTTCGAGCAGAATGGGAAGGACGACCGCACGTTAACGCATTTCCTTTATGCCGGGGACGAGGCCTACCGGCTTAAGCAGGAAATCGTGCTCGGCATCGGGGGCCTGCGCATGCTGCGGGCCTTGGGATTTGAAATCCACACCTACCATCTCAATGAGGGGCACGCTGCATTCTTGACGCTTGAGCTGCTCAATCGCTATCGCATCCCGCAGGAGGAGCGGGAACCCGGGACGCCGCCCTACGACACCACATTGGTTCACGAACGTTGCGTGTTTACGACGCACACACCCGTGGAGGCAGGCCACGACCAATTTTCCTACGAGCTGTTCGAGCGGGTCATGCCGGATTTCGTAATCGCCAGCGAACTCAAGCGGCTTGCCGGCCCCGATAAGCTCAATATGACCCGGCTTGCTTTCAATCTGTCCGGTTACATCAACGGCGTGGCGCGCCGCCATGCCGAAACGACGGAACATCAGTTTCCGGGCTACCACATCCACGCGATCACGAATGGCATCCACGTTGGAACGTGGGCGCACGAGTCTTTCGCCAAATTATTCGACGAACGGCTTCCCCGTTGGCTGCATGAGCCCGAGACCCTGGTCCGGGCGCTTCAGCTCGACGAAAACGAGATTTGGCAATGCCATCGGGCAGCCAAGGCCGATCTGTTCGGCCTGATCGAAAATTCAACCGGCGTATCCTTCGATCCCGCAGTTTTGACCGTCGGTTTCGCGCGGCGCATGACCGGATATAAGCGGCCGCTGCTGCTGTTCAGCGATCTGGACTGGCTGACCGCGCTTGCGGCGCGGCATCCGTTTCAAATCGTGATGGCGGGCAAGGCCCATCCACAAGACGATGAGGGGAAGCGAACCATCGAGCGCCTCCACCAGATCGCTCATGAACTCGAAGGCAAGGTGCAATGCGTATTCTTGCCTGGCTATGAAATGGGGCTAGCCAAGACCCTGATTGCCGGCAGCGACATCTGGCTCAATACGCCATTGGCTCCGATGGAAGCGTCGGGCACGAGCGGAATGAAAGCCGCGCTGAACGGTGTTCTCAACCTGAGCATTCTGGACGGCTGGTGGGTCGAGGCCTGCATAGACGGCGTCAATGGGTGGGCGATCAGCACCGGCGCCGAGGCAAGTACGGACGGGGTGGATGCGGCACTGCTCTACGAAAAGCTCGGTTCCACCGTCCTGCCGCTCTATTACGGTCAAACTGGGCGCTGGCGATGGATGATGAAGCACGCTATCGGCACCATCGCCTACTATTTCAACAGCCAGCGAATGATGCGCCGGTATGCGACGGAAGCCTATTTGCCCCACTTGATGACGTGATGTCTGGCGCTCTGTTTGCGCCCAGCCATAGCCGCGGGCGTGCGCTGCATGAAGCCGGCGCAGACTCCGTTCAACACCATCGGTTTGAGGGATGACCGCCAAAACGCCGCGCCAATGGCCAAGGCGGCCGTCAAAATCCTACCCATTCAAAAATCTCCGCCGAATCGAAAAGTAAAGGCGAATTCTGCGAATCGCATCGGTATTCCTCAGCGCAAAAACGTTTGATGGGTGGCAAGGCCGGTGAACCCAAGGGCCGCGGGCCGGCAGGGAATCCAGGCTGGAGCAACGCAGGTTCCTTATCAGGAGAAGTCAGGGCTTGCACCCTTCGCACAATCGAGTACGTTCGCCTGGGCAAACGAAGCGAGTTCACATGGCAAATATCGGCGTGCCACATTTTCACAACGACATCGGGGTCGAAAAGATCCATATCGGCGTGAAGGAATTCCAGTGCATGGGGGCGCGGCCTCCCATGGACCATCCGCATGTTTTCCTGGACATGGGCGCGGACGACCAGATCGTCTGCCCTTACTGCTCCACGCTGTACATCCACGACAACAACCTGCGCAGCGATCAGAGCGACCCGCCCTACTGCCTTTATGAAGCAAGGCTGAGCGGTGCCAAATGAGAATTGGGCAGACCAACGGCCAGATCGCAATAGCCGGCGCGGGAATAGCTGGACTGAGTTCGGCGATTGCGCTCAAGCTCGCGGGCTATTCGGTCGCGGTTTTCGAGCGCGAGCGGGAGCTTCGCGAGGTCGGCGCCGGCATTCAGATGGGTCCCCACGCGACTCGCATCCTGGAGCGCTGGGATCTCGACCTCTTGGGCAGCGCGGTCGAGCCCGAGGTTCTTGAGCTTAGAAATGCCCAAAGCGGCACTCTGCTGAACACGCTTCCGCTCAAGCCGGGTGCCCGCGTCCGCTATGGCTCGCCTTACCTCACGCTGCTGCGCGCCGACCTGCAAAAGGCGCTGCTTGCGCGGGCCAAGGAGCTTGACGTTCCGATCGAGTACGGCGCGCCCGTCACCGGCGTAGAGGTAGCAGAGGGCGGGGCCGCCATCGATGTGGGCGGCGAGCATTTTTGTGCCGCGGCGCTCGTCGGCGCTGACGGGATCAATTCGGCGGTGCGTGGCCTCGGCAACTTCCATCCGCGCCGTTATTCCGCGCAGGCGGTGGCGTGGCGGGCGCTCCTGCCTTTGGACGCGGTTCCCGTCTCCATGAGAAACTCGATTGTACTGTGGATGTCGCCCGGCGCGCATCTTGTGCACTACCCCGTGTCTGGCGGCACGCGCATCAATGCAGTGCTCGCGATCGAAGATATTTACCGGATGGACCGTGAGGAGCAGGGCAACGTACCGGCCTACCTTTCCCGCCGCCTCGAAGGCTGGTCCGGAACGCCGCTGGCGGCAATTGCCTCGGCGCCGGAATGGCTCAAATGGCCCATGTTCGTCATCGAGAAGTGGCAAGGCGGCGAGGGCCGCGTCCAGTTCATCGGCGATGCCTGGCATGCGATGCGCCCATACCTCGCCTCAGGCGGCGTGATGGCAATCGAGGATGGCGCGGCACTTGCCGTATCCTTGACAGAATCGCGGGGCGATATTGTTGACGGGTTTAAGCTTTTCCGGAGAAGCCGCGGCCCGCGCGTCTGGCAGGTGGCGAGGGCTTCCGCCAAGATGGGGTGGGTCTACCATTGCCAGGCTCCTTTCAATACGATCCGGGATCTTGCCATCCGGTTTTCCTCGGGTTCGAGGCTGCTTGAGCGGAGAGATTGGCTTTACGGGGTGGGGCGCGATACAGCCGTCCGGAAAAGCTGACCCCGGCGGCGCGCGCAAGTGCGCCGCTCGATGAGCATAAGTTGGAGAACGGGGGTTCTCAATGGAGCCGTCTGCCGGAACCGGGGCAAACGGAGCAGTTTTGTCCGTTGAATGGGAACCCGCTGACGTTGAGGTTCATGCTCAGGCACAGTTGCGCGTGCAGGTCATGTCGCGGGCCGAGATCCAGAGCAGTCCCGCGTGGACGCGCGCCTTCGCGGGCCAGCGCAAGGACCGCCGCTATTACGAACTCGTGGAAGACACGCTCCGCCAAGGCTTCGACTACCGCTATTTCATGCTGACCGGCGAAACCGGCGAAGTTCGCGCGATTCAGCCCTTCTTCCTGCTGGATCAGGATCTTCTGGCAGGCGCCGGTCCGCGGATCGCGAAACTGGCGGAGGCAATCCGCCGCGCGTGGCCGCGCTTTCTGCTGATGCGGACCTTGATGGTGGGCTGTGCCGCGGGCGAAGGGCATCTCGACGCGGCTGACGGCTGCACGCGCTTTGCTATCGCGCGCGGGCTCGGCAACGCCATTCTCGGAGAGGCGCGGCGGTTGAAGGCCGCGCTTGTCGTGTTCAAGGAATTCAAGGCCCAGGACCGGGACGCGCTGGCCTGCCTCAAGGAGCGTGGCTTCACACGGATACCGAGTATGCCGATGACCCGGCGGCGGCTCAATTTCACGAGCTTCGAGGAGTATATGCGGCTGGCGCTCAGCCAGAAATTCCGCGCGCAACTACGCCGGAACTGCCGGCGGTCCGCCGAGCGCGCCAATCTCGAAATGCGCGCCGTCACCGATATCACACCCTACATAGAGGAGATTTATCCGCTTTATCTCGCGGTGTACGAGCGCTCCAACCTGAAATTCGAGAAACTGTCACCTGAATATTTTTGTAATGTTGGCCGGCGGATGCCGGATAAAACGCTGTTCTTTTTGATGATAAGAGATGGAAAGGTTGTATCTTTCAATATGTGTCTAAAGAACGGCAAGGAGCTATGCTCTGAATATGTCGGGTTTGACTATGATGTCGCATTCGACCTGCATTTGTATAACGTTATGACAAAGGGCATAATGGAATGGGCTATTAACAATAGATATCAATGGTATTCATCGACAAGCTTAAATTATGAACCGAAGTATCATTTTCGGCACCAACTTGACCCTCTCGATCTTTACGTCAGGCATGTATCGCCAGTTATTAACTTTGCCATGAGGCGTGCATTGTTATATCTTGAGCCCACCCGTCACGACGAGATGCTCAAGAAGTTTTCCAACTACGCCGATCTTTGCGGAGACTGATCCGCGGCGAGGCGGCATCGTCGCTGCCACCGCTGAGATACAGGCTCACTATTCGTTTGACGCGCGCCAGCCCCGATGGCAGCCTTCGATACGATGAAGCGGATGGCCAAGCCCAGAAAAACGTTTGCGGGAAGTGGTATGACCGTGGCCGGCCTGATGTTTTACGTCGGGCTCGGCATGGTGGCGGCTGGCGCTGGCTTTCTTGCCGCGCTTCTGATCCCCGGAAACGGCCCAAGAGTGCGCGGTTTCGACCCTGCCGGCGGGGAGCGGACGGCAGCGCCCGCACCTGTACTAGGCGCATTTGTGAAGCCAGCCGTGCCGCAAGCTGTTCCGGATCTTTCCTTCACCGGCGCCGATGGCAAGCCGCACCTTCTCTCCGAATGGCGCGGCAAATTAGTGCTTCTCAATGTGTGGGCAACCTGGTGCGCACCCTGCAAGGTGGAAATGCCTTCGCTGGACCGGCTGCAAGCCAAGCTCGGCGGTGGTACATTCGCGGTGCTCGCGCTCAGCGTCGACCGCACCGGAATCGAAAAGCCCGCCGCGTTCTTCAGCGGGAATGGTATCACGCATCTGGCTGTCTATAACGGCAGCGAATCCGCGGCAACGGCCGCCCTGCGTGCGTCCGGCCTGCCGGTCTCGGTGATATTGGACAGCCAAGGGCAAGAGGTAGCCCGGCTGACCGGCCCCGCCGACTGGGACAACCCCGCCACCATCGCCAAGGTCGAGGCGTTCATCAAGGCCGATGGCGGCAAGGGCTAGCGAGGCCGGCCGGGAGTTGACACCCGTTTGCCGCTCGCTCGCAAGCAGACTTCCAGCGCGAATTGCCTGCCAGAGCGGTATGATCCGGCCTTGCCCAGTCCTCCGTCCGGAATCGCGCGAGCGGAATGCTTTTCTTAATTGGGCGAAATGACGCAGTTCCAGCAATTACCGATGGAATTTGCCCAAAATCAAATCTGACCAGTCAGATTCGGCTTAACCTTCGTTCCGCGATAAACAGACTTTCGAGGGAGAAGGGAGAAAGCCATATGTTTAGACTCGCGCTTCTTATATGGGTCGTGCTCGGCACGACGCTTGCAGGTGTAGGCGTTACGATTGTTGTCAGCAATCCCGACCTGTACAACCAAGGCATGAAGCTCATTCCGATTGCGGCGATCGCGGGATTTGTCATTGCCATTCCGCTATCGTTTATGATTGGAAAAAAGATCAGCTAAAGAGCATTTAGCGAAAAACGCAGCCGGTGCCGTGACAAACGCAAAGCAATCCAAGGCCGGACTTTCGATGCCGGTTTGGATTGCCGCGGGCGTCCAGGGTTGTGCGCGAGCAGCGTCAGCCTTCCCCGGCGCACAGGGTTGTGCAAGCGTCCGCCCTCTCCTGGCACCTTTGCCGGGGCTGCGAGAGGGCGGGTGAAGACAAGCTAGTGCGTCGGGCGGAACGCTCCGAAAATGCGCATGAAGACGCCCGTTACTATGAAGGGAAGGCCTATCATCCAGAAGGGCAGGGGTGCGAACTCATATTTGTTTGGGTCCGCGAGGTTCAAGAACGCGTTCATTCCAAGGAGGAACCCAGCGATCTGACTGGCTACAAAGAATATGCCAAGTACCACGAGTATCCTGCCGGATAACCGCAGCAGCCAGGTACAGCGGCCGTTAATGAGCCAAATCAGCCAGGCAAGGGCGCCGAGAGCAAGAAAGGTAAGGCCCACATCGGCGACGTACCACATATAGGGCATCATCTTTGCCATAATCTGCGTCATTTGCTCGGTTATTTGCTGCATGGCGTTTCCCTCGTTCTTTCTGTTCGTTTTTATTCCCTTTGGCGCAGCTTCTTCCGGTGTGCAAGCCGGATCGGGCATTGCAGCCAGTGAAGGGGCTTAGCAATTTTCCCCTCGCAGACGCGGCTCCAGGCCGCCCTGGTCAGGACTTCACATGGAATTCATATATTCGCATGTCAGGGGAAGCATATGTTTGCTACAGCTTGAGCACAAGGGTTTTCCTGCGACAGTTTGACCAATTTCTGGGCAAGCGCCGACCCCTCCAGTCCTGGTGCCCCTATTTGGCGCCGTGGAAATAGTCGTAGATTTGCTGGGCCATTGCCTCGCTGATCCCAGCCACGGCTTGCAGGTCGGGGAGCCCGGCGCGGCTTACGGATTTCGCGGAGCCGAAATGCCGGAGCAGGGCACGTTTGCGCGCGGGGCCGATGCCGGGAATATCGTCGAGGGAGGTCTCGCTCATGGCTTTCTTACGCTTGGCGCGGTGCGAGCCGATGGCGAACCGATGAGCCTCGTCGCGCAGGCGCTGCACGAAGTAGAGCACCGGATCGTTGGGCGGGAGGCTGAAGGGCGGCTTGCCGGGCATGAAGAAGCGCTCGCGGCCGGCGTTGCGGTCTGGGCCTTTGGCGATGCCCGCGATTGGGAGGCCATGCAGGCCGAGGCTGTCCAGCACCTCCTTTGCCACGGAGAGCTGGCCCGCGCCGCCGTCGACGAGCAGCAGGTCCGGCCAGGCGCCAACCTCGCCGCCTTGGGGTTCGGCGCCGCCGTCCATCTCCTTTTCTTCTGGTTCGACGGTTGGCGGTTCATCTTCGAGGGAAACTCCCCTCACCCCAGCCCTCTCCCCATGGGAGAGGGAG
>PMBZ01000166.1:5914-24717 GCA_003153975.1 Hyphomicrobiales bacterium | reverse complement strand
ATCATGCCGAAATCGTCGCCCGGCGTAAGGCCTTCGGTCTTGATATTGAACTTGCGGTACTGGTTCTTCGCGAATCCCTCCGGCCCTGCCACGATCATGCCGCCCACGGCGTTCGTGCCCATGATGTGCGAATTGTCGTAGACCTCGATGCGGCGCGGCGTGCNNTGGCGTTCTGCACGGCGTGGTCCACCAGCTCGCGCTTCTCGCCGCGCTTCGGCGTCAGCACCTCCACCTTGCGCCCAAGCCTGGTCGAAAGCGCCTCCGCGATCAGCTCCTGCTCCGGCGCCTCGCAGGAAAGCAGCACGCAGCGCGGCACGATCTTGTCGTCGTAGAACTGCGAAATGAACGAGCCCAGCACTTCGCCTTCGCTTAAAGATCGGTCGGCGCGCGGGAAATAGGCGCGATTGCCCCAGTTCTGGCTGTTGCGGAAGAAGAAGACCTGGATGCAGGTCTGCCCGCCTTCCTGGTGAATCGCGAACACGTCGGCTTCCTCGACGCCCCGCGGGTTGATGCCTTGATGGGCCTGGATATGCGCCAGCGCCCACAGCCGGTTGCGGTATTTCGCGGCGCGCTCGAATTCGAGCTTTCCGGCCGCCTCCGCCATGAGCACGTTGAGCTTTTTCTGTACCGCGTCGGTCTTGCCCTTGAGGAAGGTTTCGGCTTCGTCCACGAGTTTCGCGTAGTCTTCGAGCGGGATTTCGCGCGTGCAGGGGCCGGCGCAGCGCTTGATTTGAAAGAGCAGGCAAGGCCGCGTGCGGCTTTCGTAGACGCTATCGGAGCAGGAGCGCAGCAGAAAGGCACGCTGCAACGTGTTGAGAGTGCGGTTCACCGCGCCGGCACTTGCGAATGGTCCGAAATAGTCGCCCTTGAGCGTCCGGGCGCCGCGATGCTTGGCGATCTGGGGGGCCTCCTGGTCGCGGCGGATGACGATGTAGGGAAACGACTTGTCGTCGCGGAACGAGACGTTGTAGCGCGGCTTGAAGCGCTTGATGAGGTTCGCTTCGAGCAGCAGCGCCTCCGCCTCGGTCGCGGTGTTCACGAACTCCATCGTCACCGTGGAGAGGATCATCGCCGCGATGCGGTTGGTGTGGCCGCCGAGCCGGGCGTAGTTCTGCACGCGGTTCTTCAGGTTGCGCGCCTTGCCGACATAGATGACTTCGCCTGCCTTATCCATCATGCGATAGACGCCGGGGCCGCTGCCCAGGTGCTTGACGTAGCGCGCAATCGCCTCCGGGCCGCTTACGGGCTCGCCGCTATCGCCTCCGGCGGGCAAGCCCTCCGGGCGCTCCTCGATCCTTTCCTCGCTGTCTGCCATGCGCGCTATATAGCAAATCCCGCCTGCCCATTCATACCATATCTGAGGTGGACCCTGCCGGTTGGACAGGTGGCTAAGAGAGAGCGTCGCCCCTAAAACGGTGGATCACCAGGGGGCAATAGATGGCGGATAGGCGAAAGAGACTCTGCGTGGATTCGATATCGAGCCATAATTAACTCTCCAAAACGGTGCACCGGGCAGTTCGCGGAGGCTGGAACGGCGCACTTTCGAATTTGAAGTAATGTAGCACGAATGCTTTGATTAAGTGTTAAGTTGGTAACATAGTGAAATAGAACAATAAATAGGCGGCCATGGCGGTAGGAAACGGCGGCGGCCGGGCTCGGACATCCGTTAACACAAAATATTCGATTATATTTAAAGGCACTTTTGAATCATAGAATTCAAGTGAATAATAGCAAAAAGCGCGCGAAAATGCGTAAAAAGAAAGAAAGCGGCGCGCGAGTTAACCATGCGCTCATTTACCATGATAAGTGCCCACACAAAATGCACTGTCTATTAATATGGCGGCGCTGAGGCGTAATACCAAGTTCACTTGAATAGGTCCCGGCCGTTCCAGTAAAGGCCGTGGCTTTTCCGAAATGACGATCAGGAAACCGTTCAAGCGGATACCGTATCGTAGACACTTGGAGCGGGTCGCCGCTGGATAATCGCTCTGGCGCCCGCTTTGCGGAACGGGACGGCGTCAGCTCTCAGCCCCGCCAACCCGAAGTGACGGGGCGGCCGGCATGAGCCGGGCTGACCCTGCCGGCACGCCGAAGTGCAATTTTGGTTGCATACTCCGCCGCCTCAAGTCTGTTGCATCTGATCCCGGCCAGCATCATCCGTGGCGCCTCGCATTGGCTGGCCGCCACGATGACCGCCATGATCATCACTGTAAGGACTGCGGCTGCCAGCTCATTCGCCTCCGGCAGCCTGCAATGGCTCAGATAACGCAAGACGGCATTCCCCACCGCCAATGCCGCCAGCAAGAGGTGTGCGGCATCGCTCTTCAGGAAGGATCGCACCTCATGCAACCCTTCGACAATCAGATAGGTGCAAGGTTGCGAATATGGCATGATAGGCTCCATCGAAGCAGCGCAGTTGAGCGCTATAGCTACAAATTAGATCAATGGAACCGAGGCTGCGTCTATCGAAAGAATTAATGAATGTTTTATGTGCGAGACATTAAGTTGCTTCGCCCTGGCTTCCGCCAAAAGCACGCATGCTATGCAGGAATTCATCAGCATCAATCCAACGATGTGAGACGAATTGCACAGTGCAGTGCGGAGATCTAACTCAGCCTTTAAGCTGATTTAGTATTATGCGGCAAAATGCCACGCTATATCTTGTGTCTATTCCAATGGGTGAAGGCTCGAAGCGGCAAATGCTCTGCGGGATAAGGGATTGGGGCATCCGGCGGGTTGGCGTGCTTGAGCGGGCACTGGCGCCGGCTGGCCGCGCCTCCAGTTTATGTGGAAATACGCCGCGATTTCGGTATCTGAAGTGACCAGTTCCAGCCCATGAAGTTCAAATTGTCAGCTCGATTTTCCGGCAACTTGGCAACAACGATATGGCAATACGGTTGGTAGCAAGAACATCACCTTAATCGATATAGCGCTCCCGATGTGGCCCGTTGGGGCAAGCAAAAGAATGCACGCTCATTCCTAAGCCCAGCATGCCGGCGCCCGAATTTGAATTTGCCCTGCACGATGTTTGCAATCGTCCCGTAAGAAATCTACAAAAACATTGCACTCGAACTGATTTTGATAAAAACTCTGACCTGTGCGCCCAATTCCCTGCCGGCTTCCGCGGGAGTAAGTCCGCGCGTTTAGCGGTTCGCTTCACAACCGCTATGTGGGTAAGAACATGCCTAACGACCAAGCCGATGCTAAGTCTGCAATAACTCAAATACTGCGCGCTTTAATCGATGAATATAGGGCTGGGCTGAACCTGCCCGCAGGTGACAACGCGATCGCCAGACGGATATCGGAACAGGCGGGTATCGCGCATGGAACGGTGCTTGGCATTCTCAATGGAACGCCTCAGCGGATCGCCACGAACACCGGGAAAAGACTGGCGGAGTTCTTCAACAGGGTAGCGATCCCAAAATTGCAGGAGGAGTGGTTCTCAAGCACCTCTCTCGATGACTTCAACCATAAGCGTGGAGCGGCCGGCTTCCTGGCCGTGAGAATCCCGCCAAACTACATGCAGCTCGTCTCAACAGTCGAGCACTGGCTCTGTGGCGTTCACATCGCCTACCGTTACAGCCTGGATTCCATCGACACTGGCGACGTGGCCACGGAGGTTGTGCAGATTTGGCGTGCGGGGACCGCCCTTATGTTCCGGATGTCGTTCGTGCCGCAGTCCGGCAGACGGCCCGAGCCGGTCTATTTTTTCGAGGGGCCGGTCATTTTAATCGGCAGAACCGCGGTGCTGCTCGGCACCAATGCAGACCAGCATTCCAGGGATCACGACCGGGCACGCGTGATTATGCTGGATCACAGCGATGGCGACAGAGACACGGTCGACTGCAAGATGGGCCTTATGACCAGCACCCGGCCGAGGCAGGATCTGGCTCCGTGCACGGCCAGTATATTTTTTATCCGGGCCAAATGGGATGCCTCGCAAGCGCTGGACGAGCTTGTGAAAACCGCGACGACCATCAGGCCCTTGCGTGAGACCGTCAGGGAAGATTTCGGCCCGGCGCACGAGACGTTGATCCGGGTGTTTTTGGACAACCGGCCATCGGGATGCCCAAGGGAGCCGGAGCTTCAGGCATACGAGGCGCCTATCCCCGAAGGCAGTCACGACCGCGTTTTGAGGATCAACACCGAGCGCTTCGCCCGGAATATGAAGCACATCGTTGCCACGGCCCTGAACGACGATTCAATCTGTGCGCCCTATAAGCCAAACTGGCCAAAGCGGACCCGGACAGTGTAGGCGCTCAGTGTGATTGCATGCCCAGGCTTAGGTTCGCCGGCGTTCCAGCACCTCGATAAGCTCCGCGATCTTCTGCCGCTGATCGGCGGCGTCGCCCGACCGGATGGCGTGCTCGACGCAATGGGCGACGTGGCTCTTGAGCACCTCGTCCTCCACCTTCCGTAGCGCCGCCTGCACGGCCGCGATCTGCGTCATGATGTCGATGCAATAGCGCCCGCCCTCGATCATGCGGGCGATCCCCCGCACCTGCCCCTCGATGCGGCTCAGCCGTTCCTGCGATTTCTTCTTTGCTCCCTCGTCCATGCGTGCTTACATATTCCATACCAGGGTAGGGTATCAAGAGCCAATCGTAACCCGCCGGTGTTTAGCTTCCGTGGAAGCGAGGGCGGGAACGGCGCCCTATCCACCACAAGGGAGGCCACCATGGAGATACTGCCGCAAATCGGTCAGGCGCTGCTGATGGCGTTTGGCATGTTCTGGAAAACTGGCTGGAGCCTGGTGCTCGGCTTTCTGATCTCGGCGGTGCTACAGGCGGTTGTCTCGAAGGACGGGATGCGATCCGCGCTGGGCAAGGATGGGCCGAAGGAAATCGCGCTGGCAACGGCGCTCGGCGCGGCAAGCTCAAGCTGCTCCTACGCGGCGGCCGCGATCAGCCGCACGATTTTCAAGAAGGGCGCGGCGCTTGTCCCAAGCCTGGCCTTTCAGTTCGCCTCCACCAACCTTGTCGTGGAGCTTGGCCTTATTCTCCTGATCCTCATGGGCTGGCAGTTCATGGCGGCGGAGTGGATCGGCGGCGTGGTGCTAATCGTCATCATGGCGCTGCTCGTGCGCCTGACCTATCCAGCCAAGCTTGTCGAGGAGGCGCGCGGGCATCCGGAAGCCGGAGGCGGCCACCAGCACGATGAAGCGCCGGCGGCGGACGGCCGCAGCGTGTGGCAGAAGCTTCGCGAGCCTCGGACGCGCACCTCCATTGCTCACAATTTCGTGATGGATTGGCGGATGCTGTGGAAAGACCTGGCGCTCGGCTTCCTTATCGCGGGCGCGTTGAGTTCCTTCGTGCCGGATCACATCTGGCACCGGCTGTTCCTGCTGGACGCGCCCGCCTGGCTGCAAGTTCCTTTGAACGCGGTTATTGGCCCGCTTGTCGCGGTGATTACCTTCGTCTGCTCCATCGGCAATGTGCCCATGGCGGCGGTGCTGTGGGGATCGGGCGTGAGCTTCGGCGGCGTGCTGGCGTTCCTCTACGCGGATTTGATCGTGCTACCGCTGCTGGATGTGTACCGGCGCTACTACGGATGGAAAATGGCCGCCTACATAGCCGGAATTTTCTTTTCGACCATGGTGCTGGCCGCGATCTTGATGGACGCCGCGTTTACCGGCCTTGGCTTCGTACCGGCCCGCGACCTGAACATCCGGGCGGAAATGAGCACCTTCGCCATCGACTATACGTTCTGGCTCAACATCGCCTTCGGCGCGCTTGCGGTTTGGCTGTTCCGGACCGCCGCTCTCACTCCGCCCGTTGCGGCGGCTGGGCATCGTTGTGAGCATCATGCCGCCAAAGCGAACGCCAGTGCACAACAGGGCGGGCATTGCTGCCACTAGCTTGCCGATGCGGCGGCTTCTTGAATGCGGCCCTCACCGGCTTCGCGCCAAGCGCATGATGCAGCTTGCGCACATGCTTGGCGGCATGCCTGCGGGCCGCCGCGAACTGGCGCGCCTTGCTATGCCGCTTATGGACGCGCCGCCGCTTTTCGATCTGCGCCTGATGCCGGTCGAACTGCTGCTTGCGCTTGGCGAATGAACGGCCCAGATGCCGCTTCACCCGGTCGGCGAACCGCTTGGCTTCGATCTGCGCTTTCTGCTCGTGCAAGTCCACCAGCACGGTCGTCCATCCGGCGGCGGCTTGCTGTGCGCATGGCCCGGCGGCGCCCGGGGGGCATGCGGCGGCGGCTCCAGCGAAGGCAATTCCGCATGCGCTTGCCGCAATCAGGATCGCAGTGGCCAGCAGCCACCGGGATAAGTTGCTAACGCTCTTGCGGCACATGACGCTCTTCCACAAACCCACGGCGACGCGGCAAAACTAAACATCTTATCTTAACACACTCTAAAATTCTGGCGCGATAAAGACGAAGTTTGCAACCGTTTGTATCGGAACGCCGCCGCGCTCTTGGTGAGCATCGAAGCACCCAGCTCAAAATTGGCGGGCAGGCGCTGGAGCGCAAAACCGCGCACGCTTTATCTGGCGCGTACCGGCGACACCTTCGCGCCGGCCTCCAGGACTATGCCGGTGAACGAGTTCGACATCGCATGAAGAAGGCTTAGAAGCTTTGGGCCGGCATTGTAGCGCTGTCCCAGCCAGGCCGGATCGTTATAGCTGATCCAGACCTTGCCTTCCTCGTCCTCGCGCAGGGCGATCTTGCGCGGCAGGTCCAGGCCCATGAGCGGGCATTGCGCAAGCAACGGTCCCTCCGCCTCGGGGTAGTTGAAGATGAAAACCAAGTTGGGCCGGAGCTGAAAGCCTGCCGCGGCGGCGTTCGCTGCGTGGTCGATACGGGCGTGCATCGTCACCCCCCGCCGCTCCAGGGCGATCAGGAGGTTGGCGGCGGTTTTCGCGAAGGACAGCAACGAACGCACACTCATAAGGCCATCCGCGTGGCTGACACTGCCTGTCATGGTCCGCCCCTTTTGCTGCTGCATCGAGCTTAGCAGGAACCGCGCCTTGTGAGCAATCTGGATGGTAGTCTCAAAACGATTGACGCCTTGAAGAAAAACCGTACATAGAAGAGCAGTCTTTCCTTGAGGGGATGGAGATGCCCTTGCCGGGGCGTTGCCCGCTTGGGTGCCCACCCCAGGGATCAAGACATTGGAGAGGTGCTAGAGTGGTTGAATAGGCCGGTCTCGAAAACCGGAGTACGGGTAACCGTACCGAGGGTTCGAATCCCTCCCTCTCCGCCAGCGTTGCCTACATGATAGCAAGTAGTTTGCTCGCAGTGCGCGCCGCCGAGTGCGCAATCACGCTTGCTGAATCAATGGAGATGCCTTGTCCGTCGCCAGGAATCCGGTGGCGATAGCTGGCCGCCAAGCCATTGCCGCGTAATTCGGCGAATTTGCCGAGGCTGAAACCGAGCAAGGGACCGTGCACTAACCTACCATGGCGAAACAGCAAATCACCAAACGCTGCCATTGGGTCGCACAATCTTATCTCAAAGCGTTCGCCGCTGATGGGGATGGGCGACGAATTTGGCGGCTCAGCAGGAACGAAGACGCACCAGAACTAAAACGGATCAACAAGGTGGCGGTGAAGTTCAACCTGTATGCCCCCGTGGGGGCTGATGGTCGGCGCGATGACGCGTTAGAGAAGAAATTGGCCGATCTCGAAAACTGGTTCGGCGAACCAGCGTGGAAAGCGGTGTGCAACGATTTCCCGGATTTCTCTTGGGAGCCGCTGCGCAAGATGGTGGCCCTGTTGGCAGCAGTGACGTGGCTACGCACCCCCCGGCAGTTCGAGTTCTGGAAGTCCATGCACCAGCAGTTTGCAGATTTCTTTGCCTCTTGTAACAGCCTGCCAGATGCCGTCATCATGAACGACCGCCGTGTGGAACTCGATCACGCCTCGTGGCCAGCCTATCGCGATGCGACCGAGGAAGATATGAGGCGGGCGTGGAACAAATGGCTAGGCCAAGCCGCCGATATTGCCAAGATGTTCCTCGAAATGCGCTGGGCAATCCTCGTGAGCGAGCGTCCCGTGTTCATTACCTCGGACAATCCGGTTCTGGTCGGTGACACGCTTGGCCCGCATCGCGGATTGAAGCACCCGGACATGATCGTCACTTTCCCGCTGAGCCCCACCCGCGTGTTGATGATGGATAATCGCCCCAGAGAACCGGATGCACAGTTCTATCCGCTCAAGCATGATCCAGCCTCGACCAATATGCTTATCTGGCGCAATGCCATCGAACATATGTTCTCGCCACGAAACCCGGACGAGGTCTGCGTAGAGATGATCGCGGACGCAGAGCGTATGAGGTTTTGATTACACCGCAACTTCAATCATATAAGTGTTCGCAGCTTTATTCCGCCTGGCCCGCCAGCGTTGCCTAACTGGCTGAACCGCATTAACCTCTTGTTCTAGATCGCACTTTTCGTTCTCGTTTGGGCTGCATTGTTGGGCTACAAGCGAGCTATGAAGAAGATGCCGGTCTCCTTTATGGCCTCGAACGGGAATGGCTACTACCTACAAAAGCGTATCCCGAAGGACCTCCTGCCTCACTATCCTAACAATCGCTCAAGCGCTACCTCGGCACGGACCTAACCGAGGCCAAGCGGAAGCTCGCTGTCGGCTTAACGGAACTCGACAAGGAATGGGACGTCCTGCGGAAGGGTGGTGGCGGCGCTGTCGAGCTTTCGGACAACGAGATCGAGCGGTTGACGGCGATCTGGGCTCACAACCTTCTAGACGAAGACGAGGGGGCTCGGTTGGAGGGCAGCAGCGAGGAGTTGTACGCTGCCGTCCACGACCAACTCACTGGGCTTGGGAAGCGGGCTGGACGGGCCGCACCGCCGGAGCGAGGTGCCGGTGGGATGTCTGACCGCGAGTTCAGGAAGGCGGCTGAGACGATTGAGGCTATGAAAGCCCGTTACGGCCCCGCTCTCGCGCGCGGCAAGATCGACGTGGCCGGGGACGATCTCGACGATTTCCCGAAGAGCGAAGGGATTGTTGTCTCGAAGGAAAGCGCGTCCCACGCCAAGCTTGCCTTGTCCATCCTCGAAGCTTCCTTGAGCGCCAACGAAATCTCCGAAAGGCGGCACGCAGGGGAAGCAATCGACATTACAGAACATCTGCCGCGCCGGCTGCGGTGGTGACAATGCCGGTCTCGAAGCTCGCGGCGGCAAGGCTTGCGCTAAGAAGTTTGGAGAGCTTGCTGTTATCTTCCACAAGCCGAATGCGCATGGCCGCAATCTCTTTCTTAAACTTTGAGTCTGCCGCTTGAGTGCGGGACGGCGGGGCACCAAGGCGGAAAAGGTTGCCGGGTGTAAGGCTGATGTAAGCATCCATGAGCAGACCTGTGCCCGGGGTAACAAGTTTGCGGCTGGGGATATGAGAAGTCATAAGCGTTCTGGCGGGGGTCTGATCGATTTTGGCGCGCTGGCGGCTGTTGCGGCGCTGGCCGTTGGGGTAGGCTATTATTTTTCAGGGGCCGTGGCTAGCCAAGATGCCCCTCGCGCGGTCGCCGCAGCTCCATCGGCTGGCTTCAGATTAACCGAGGCGCAAAGGAAAAACCTCAGAATCGAGCCTGCGAGGCTGTCTCCCTTCAGGACCAAGCATGAGGCCGACGGCAAGATCGCGATCAACGATTATAAAGCGACCCCGGTATTTTCACCCTATTCCGGCCGCGTAACCGCGATTTTTGCGGGTGCCGGCGACCAGGTTGCTCCCGGCCAGCCGCTTTTGGCGATTGAAGCGAGCGAATTCGTACAGGCGCAAAACGACCTTATGACCGCGGTCAATGCGCGCAACAAGGCTCAGGCCCAGTACCGGCTCGCCACGATCAACGAAGGGCGCCAAAACGAACTCTTTGCCGCCCGGGCTGCCGCCAAGCGCGACCTTGAGCAGGCGCAGACCGATTTGGTCAGCGCAAAGAACGACTTAAAAACCGCCGAGCTTGGCATCGAGGCGGTGCGAAAACGGTTGCGCATCCTTGGCAAATCGGAAAACGAAATCGACGGGCTGACAAGCTCAGGCGGGCAAATCGAGCCGGTCGCGACCGTTTTTGCCCCTATCGCGGGAACGGTGATTACGAGGAAGATCGGGCTCGGCCAATTCATCCAGAGCAACGGCGCCGATCCGGTCTTTACCATCGGCGATCTTTCCTCGGTGTGGCTCGTGGCAAACCTGCACGAAAGCGACGCACCCTTCGTCCGGCCGGGCCAAACCATAAACGTCCGGGTGCTGGCGCTTCCGGGCAAGCCGCTGGCCGCCAAGATCGTCTATGTCGCCCCTTCCATCGATCCCGCGACGCGGCGCCTCGCAATCAGGGCGGAAATCGGCAACCCCGATTCTGCCTTGAAGCCTGAAATGTTCGCGAATTTCGTCATGTATTCGGGCGATGAGGAGGAGCATGTGGCCGTGCCGCAGACGGCCATCGTGTACGAGGGCTCGTTGGCCCATGTGTGGGTGGAAGGCCAGGACGGGACGATTTCATCGCGGGCTGTCGAAACTGGCCGCTCGAACGGCGAGCTTATCGAGATCCGCTCCGGGCTAGATGCGGGGGAAACGATCATTACAGGCGGGGCGCTCTTTATCGACAGGGCCGCCGAGGTAAAAACTTCGGATTTGCGCGAACGCGGTGCAGAGCAGACCCGATGAGCGCAATTATCGCCGCGGCGCTGCGGCAAAGGGGACTGGTGCTGATCCTGTTCCTGATGCTGATGGGGGCGGGCTTTGCCGCCTTTCGAAGCCTCAACATCGAAGCCTATCCCGATCCGGTGCCGCCGCTGGTCGACATCGTGACCCAAAGTGCTGGCCAGTCGGCGGAGGAAATCGAACGCAACGTCACCATCCCCATCGAAGTGCAGATGGCGGGAATACCGCACGTCAAGGCCATCCGCACGATTTCGCTCTTCGGGCTGTCGGACGTGAAGGTACAGTTCACCTACGATTTCACCTATGAGGAAGCCGAGCAGCGCGTCATAAACCGGCTGTCGCAGCTCCAGACGCTGCCCAATAACGCCCAGCCGCAAATCTCTCCCGTGAGCCCCATCGGCGAAATCTTCCGCTACCGGCTGGCTGGCCCCAAAGGCTTCTCCGTCGCGGAGTTAAAGACGATCCAGGACTGGATTTTGCAGCGCAGGCTTAAGGCGGTCCCTGGCGTGATCGACGTGACCGCCTGGGGCGGCGCGCTCAAGACCTACGACATCACCATCGATCTCTCCCGGCTGACAAGCTACGGCCTCACCTTGCCGCAGATGCTGCAAGCGCTGACAAACAGCAACACCAACGTTGGCGCGCAAACGGTCAATATAGGCGCGCAGTCCGTCGTGGTTCGCGGCATCGGCTTGATCCGCTCGATGGACGATATCCGCAACACCGTTCTGTCTTCGGCGAATGGCACGCCCGTGTTCGTCCGCGATGTTGCGACGGTGTCGCCGGGATATGCGCCGCGCCTTGGCATCGCCGGGCACGACCGGGATAGCGACATCGTGGAAGGCATTGTCCTGATGCGGCGCGGAGAAGCCAGCACGATCACCATCAAGAAGGTCGAGGAGGAGATCGATTACATCAATTCGCACGATATTCTGCCGCCGGGCGTGCAGATCGAGCGGATTTACGACCGGCTCGAGCTTATCGGCACGACGACCTCGACCGTCCTTCACAACCTGGTCTTCGGCATCGTCCTGATTTTTCTCATCCAGTGGCTTTTCCTCGCCGATTTGCGCAGCGCACTTATAGTGGTCTGCTGCATCCCCTTCGCGCTGTTCTTCGCGGTGATTATCATGGTGGCGCGCGGGGAGTCCGCCAATTTGCTGTCGGTCGGCGCCATCGATTTCGGGCTCATCGTCGATGCCTCCGTCATCATGATGGAGAACATCTTCCGCCATAACCACGAAACGAACCGCCTCAGACTTCTCTATGTGGAAGCACCGGCAAGCTTGCCCGAGCGGTTGAAATCCTTCTATTTCGCTAGCCTGGAAGTCGGAAAATCCATCGTTTTCTCGGCCGCGATCATCATCGCGGGCTTCGTTCCGCTGTTTTCGCTGACGGGGATCGAGGGGCATATCTTCGCTCCCATGGCCAAGACCTACGCCTATGCGCTGCTTGGCGGGCTGATCGCGACATTCACCATTATACCCGCCTTCTCGGCGATGTTCCTGCATTGGGGACGCGAGGAGCACGAGACCGCGCTGCTGCGGACGCTGCTCCGGATTTACCGCCCAACCGTTTCCCTGGCGCTCGGTCATCGCGCCATAACCCTGGGTCTCGCCGCGCTCCTTTTCGCCGCCGCCTACCTCGCGGCGTCGTCGCTGGGCCTCGAATTCCTGCCCAAGCTCGAAGAAGGCAATTTCTGGATCCGGGGCACGCTGCCGCGCTCGATCTCGCTTGAGGAGGCAAACCCGCACGTGAACAGGATGCGGGAGATCATTGCTTCGTTTCCGGAGGTGCGGACGGTTGTGTCTCAGCACGGGCGCCCAGCCGACGGGACCGACGCGGCCGGCTTCAACAACGCTGAATTCTACGTCCCTCTTTTGCCCAAGGAACGCTGGCCCGCGGGGGTCGATAAAGAGGCGCTGACCAAGGCTTTAAGCGATCGCCTGGAAGGCGAGTTTCCCGGCGTAGAGTTCAATTTTTCCCAGAATATTCAGGACAACATCGAAGAAGCCGCCTCAGGGGTCAAAGGCGAGAACTCGGTCAAGATTTACGGTTCCGATCTAGAAACCTTGGAAAAGACCGCCGCGCGGGTCAAGGCAGTGCTTTCGAAGGTCAATGGGATCACCGACCTTAGCATTTTCGGAGCGCTGGGCCAGCCTAACCTCTCCATCAAGATCGACCGGCTGAAGGCCGCGCGCTACGGGCTCACCCCTGGAGATGCGAACGCCGTGGTCCAGGCTGCCATTGGCGGGCAAAGCGTGGGCGATCTTTACGAGGAGGGAAGCGACCGGCATTTTCCCATCGTCGCACGGCTCGACAAGCGTTACCGCGAAAACCTGCCGGCCATTCAAAACATCACAGTGGGTGTGACGGGGCAAAACGGCACGAGCTACATTCCGCTGACGGAGCTTGCCGATATCAAAATGACTTCCGGCGCGTTCTACATCTACCGGGAGCAGCAAGAGCGGTATCTGCCGATCAAATTCAGCGTGCGCGGGCGCGACCTTGGCGGCGCGGTAGCCGAGGCGCAGAAGCGCGTGAGCCAGGAAGTGGTGTTGCCAAGCGGGTATCACCTGGAATGGGTGGGCGAGTTCGGCAATTTGAAGGACGCCATCGCGCGCCTCGAAATCGTGGTGCCGATCAGTATTCTTTTTATCGGCCTGCTTCTATATCTGAACTTCGAATCGGTGAAAAATACGCTCATCGCCATGAGCGTGATACCCATGGCGCTGATCGGGGGAATATTCGCGCTGGCCGTTACCGGAACTCCGTTCAGCATTTCCGCCGCAATCGGCTTCATCGCCCTGTTCGGTATCGCAGCCATGAACGGCATTATCGTGATCTCTTCCTATAATCGCCTGCTGGAGAGGGGGCTCGATGCTTATAGCGCGATCACCCAAACCTGCCTGATCCAGATGCGGCCGGTTTTGATGACGTGCGTCGTGGCCTGCGTTGGTCTTTTGCCGGCCGCGTTTTCAACTGGTATCGGCGCTCAGGTGCAAAAGCCGCTCGCTCTTGTCGTGGTTGGAGGGATGCTGCTCGCACCCATCCTCATTTTGATCGTCTTGCCGGTTGCGATAAATGTGTTTTCGAGCGTCACGAAAACCTCCAAGGCGCAGCCCGCGCCTGCGATGGAGGAGTAGGGACATGCGCTGGGGGGCTGGCTTTTGCGCTTTTGCGGGCGTGGTATTGGCGGGCTGCATGGTTGGCCCGGATTTTGTCCACCCGGAGTTGCCGGAAGGCGCAGGTTATCTACCCGATTCGATTGCACAAACCGCAAGTGCGCCCGTGCAAGCCGGCACGCCGCAGAAGCTTGCGAACGGCCAGCCAGTGTTGCCGGACTGGTGGACGCTCTTCAAGTCGCCCGCTCTCAACGCCCTCGTCGCGCAAGCCCTGGCAAATAACCCGAATATCGAAGCTGCCGAAGCCACTCTGAAATCGGCCATCGCTAACGCGCGTGCGCAGGAAGGCTCTCTTTTTCCCTCCATCGCCAGTGGCTTCAACGCGAGCCGCAACAAGACCCCTGGCGACATTTCCCCCACTCCCGCCTCAAACGCCACGCTTTACAATCTTTACACGGCCCAGGTTTCGGTCGCCTACACCCTGGACGTTTTTGGAGGCGTGCGCCGCTCGATCGAGGCCCAGGAGGCGCTCGCCGATTTCCAGCTTTTTCAGATGCGCGCGGCGCACTTGACACTGGCAGCCAATGTGGCGGGCGCCGCCGTTAACGAAGCGGCATTGCGGGAGCAGATCCAGGCAACCGTGGAGATCATCCATGTCCAAAAGGAAATCCTGCAAACCCTGAAACTGCAAAGCGATAAGGGGCAAATTGCCGGCATCGATGTGGTCGCCCAGGAAACCGCGCTTGCGCAATCGGAGCTTTCGCTCCAGCCGCTGCGCAAGCAGCTTGCGCAAAACCAGAACCTGCTGGCGGCCCTCCTCGGCAACTTTCCCAATAACGCGTCTCCCCAGAGATTCCGCTTGGGCAACCTGCATTTGCCGCGCCGGCTTCCTTTGAGCCTGCCGTCCACGCTCATCCGCCAGCGGCCCGATATCATGGCTGCGGAGGCTACCCTTCATAACGCGAGCGCGAACGTTGGCGTGGCCACGGCTAACCGGCTGCCCAGCATCACGCTTGCCGCCAATTATGGGGCCTCCTCGGTGGTATTCGACGCTCTCACCGCGGGCAGCAACAGGTTATGGAGCGTGGCGGGCAACGCGGCTCAGGTGGTGTTCGACGGCGACGCGTTGCGGCAGAAGCAAAAGGCCGCCGAAGCGGCACTGGAAGCAGCGGACGCCAGCTACCGCGGCACGGTGCTTACCGCCTTCCAGAACGTTGCCGATGCGTTGCGGGCTATTCAGTACGACGCCGTAGCCCTTGCCGCCGCGGCCAAGGCCGAGAACTCCGCCCGGGACTATCTGGAGATTTCCCGGCAGAAGCTTCAGCTCGGGGCAGCAAACAGTCTCGTGCTGCTGAGCGCGCAGCAAGCCTACCAGCAGGCCCGCATCGCTCTCATCCAGGCGCAGGCGGCGCGTCTTAGCGATACGATTGCGCTCTGTGCCGCGCTCGGAGGCGGGTGGTGGAGCAACACCGAAGCAGCGATAGGAGTTCCGGCACCGCCAAAAGCGGGATAGGCATTGTCAAATTTGCCTATATGGGATGCTTCCGCGTCGTCTCGCCCGCAGCCAACATGGTGCTCACCGGCGGCAAGGTGGAGATGCTTGTTGCCCTTGAAGCTACGCCCGGCCTGGTCAAGCTGTTCCGCATCCAGGTCAACGGCCGCCAGATCGCCGGGCACATGCCCCCTTGGCGCCGGGTTCGCACCCGGCAACCTCACTTTCCCCGTGCCGCTCGGCGAGGCAGTGATCCAAATTTATTGCCAGTCCGGCGGGCTGCGAGGGCGATTGCCGAACCTTTGCAGGCTCGCAGCAGCCGGTTACCCATTTTTTCCAGGCTGCCAAAGCAGGTCGTCCTTACCCTTGCCGTTCACATAGCGGCTGGCAACGAACAGGTGATCCGAAAGACGGTTGATATAGCGGCAGGCCGCATCGCTCACCTGTTCGCCTTCGAGCTTCAATTGCACGATGCGCCGTTCGGCGCGGCGGCAAATGGTGCGGGCAAGATGCAGCGCGGCGCCGGCCCTTGAGCCCCCGGGCAGGACGAAAGACGCGAGCGGCGCCATTTCCGCATTCATGGCGTCGATTTCCTGCTCAAGCCGTCCGGCTTGCGCATCCTTGATCCGGAGCGGAGTGTAGGACAACGGCTCGCCGCAAGCGGGAACGCAGAGATCGGCGCCGAGGTCGAAAAGATCGTTTTGGATGCGCGCCAGCATCGCGGCTACATCCCGCAGATCTTCGGCGAGCATCACGCGTGCCATGCCGATGGCGGCGTTGGTTTCGTCTACGGTGCCGTAGGCTTCTATCCGGGCAGCGGTCTTGGGGACACGCTCGCCGCTCCCGAGCGCTGTCGTGCCGTCATCGCCGGTCCTGGTGTAGATTTTTGTGAGGACGACCATTCGCTGTGCTGTCTATGACCTCATTAATAAGGTCTTTCTGTATAACACAGTTAGAAACGGTATCCTAGCCGGAGCCCAGCATTGGTCAGACCGTGGTTCGGATGGCAAAGATTGCCGTTCGACATGTGATCGATCTCCGCCATCACCTTCCAGTGCTCGCCGACGGAATAGCCAAGCGAGGCGGACTCCCGGAAATTCACTTGGCAGCCATAGGCAGGATTGTTGCCATTCTCAAGCGGACCGTCATGGACCGCGCCGCCGAAGGATGCTTCGAGGAACAGCGGCCCGTACAGTTTCGCGTCCCAGGTGAGGCCCCAATAAAACTCGTCGGTCTTGCCGAAGCCAATCGTTGTGCCAAGGTGAGGCCTGGGAGTGAGGAAGATATCCAGCACACTATTGCCATAGCTGCCGGGCAGGCGGCCGCCGAGAACTTCGAGGTTCAGCGCGACGCCGCGCTCGCCGACGTTGTCTTCGAGCGCATGATCGAACACGCCGGCCCGTACCTCGTCGATTGCCCAGAATGGATGATTGGCCGGTGTTGCAGCCTCAATCGCCGCCGCCGGTGTGACGCCGGTTCCCGCCTGTATCAGCGCGGCCAAGGCCGCCGCCACGAAAACCCGCCCCATTCCGTAACCCAAATTGCTGTGCCGCATCCGTTCCCCCCGGAAAGTCGCGTGCACACTCTGGACGGTCAGCGCAACATTTGTCAAACTCAACGGCGCGTTGATGGGCGGTTCGGGCCGGTGTGTGAGAATATTGATACAAGCCGTTAACGAGATGCAAAATATATCGCTGCCATTGTAGCAAAGATTGCCGCAAGTCTACGTGTAATGGGTTACAGACACAACCAGAGAGTGCAGCTCGTGCTCTTGCCGCGCGCCTTGTTAACCAGTCCGGGGCGGGAACCCACCTTAATTACCGCCATGGCTGCGAGCATCGCGGCTTACCAGACGGCTCCCATCCAATGACCGACAGCGGAAAGGGAAGCGGCAAATGGCCTTGGAGCAAGCAAACGAGGTATCGAGTTCATCGTGGCTAAACTCGAACACGGGACGGAGGTGTTCCTGTTACTTGCTCCCGCGGAAGGAGCGGAACGGCCGGAGCCGGAGCCGTGGCGCGGCGCCATCCGCCTGCTCGAACCCATGGGCCACGGCGTTTCGACCGGGTTTCCGCTCGGAAGTGGCCCCCGCGCGCCGCAAGGCACTGACCTTACGTTTTCCGCATGCGGCTGCCCGCCGGCCCTCGGGCCGTGACGATCCCATCGCGGGTTGGGACGCAGGCTGAAACTTAACTTATACCAGCGGGAGCCAAGTGTTTCTCCCGTGGAAAGAGTTGCGGCTGCCAAATCCCCACTAGGAGTGTGCGCGATTTTGCGCTAAGTGTGGCCCGCGCACATATAAGGACGCAAAGAAACGAGCCGGGGGAAGGGCCTCCGGCTGAAGCTGTTGGAATAACGAAATGTTCGAAATACACCGGGAAGAAGTAGAATGGGGCGGCCGCACACTTACGCTTGAGACGGGGCGCATCGCCCGCCAGGCCGATGCGGCGGTGCTCGCGAAATATGGCGAAACCACCGTCCTTGCCACCGTGGTCGCGGACCGCGAGGCCGATCCGGCCAAGGATTTCTTCCCCCTCACAGTCAACTATCAGGAAAAGGCTTACGCGGCGGGCAAGATCCCCGGCGGCTACTTCAAGCGCGAAGGCCGCCCGAGCGAGCGCGAGACGCTGGTCTCGCGCCTGATCGACCGCCCGATCCGGCCGCTTTTCGCGCCGGGCTTCAAGAATGAGACGCAGGTTGTCGTCACCGTGCTCTCCCACGACATGGAGAGCGATCCGGACGTCGTGGCCCTGGTTGCCGCATCCGCTGCGCTGACGCTTTCCGGACTGCCGTTCCTTGGGCCGATCGGGGCATCGAGGGTTGGTTACATAAAGGGCCAGTACATCCTCAACCCGCCCGTCGACCAGATGAAAGAAACCCAGCTCGACCTCGTGGTGGCGGGCACGGGCGACGCGGTGCTGATGGTCGAGTCCGAGGCCAAGGAACTGTCCGAGGAGGTCATGCTCGGCGCGGTCGTGTTTGGCCAGCAGGGCTACAAGCCCGTCATCGACGCCATTATCAACTTGGCCGAGGCCGCGGCGAAGGAGCCGTGGGATGTGCCCGAAACGAAGAACGAGTTCGAGGCCAAGGTAAAGAAGCTCTGCGAGCGCGACCTCAAGAAGGCGTTCCAGATTGCGAGCAAGCAGGACCGCAATAACAAGGTCGGCGAGGCAAAAGCCAAGGCGATGGCCGAACTGCTCACGGCGGACTCGAACGCGGGCGATAAGGTGAAGCTCGCCGGCGCCTTCAAGGAAATCGAGAAGAACGTCGTCCGGTCGAGCATCCTCAAGACGGGCAAGCGCATCGACGGCCGCGATCTGGTTACGGTGCGGCCCATCGATTGCGTGGTGCATGTGATCCCGCGCACGCATGGCTCAGCGCTGTTCACGCGCGGAGAGACGCAGGCGCTCGTGGTGGCCACGCTCGGCACCGGCGAGGACGAGCAGTGGATCGACTCGCTGGAAGGCACCTACAAGGAAACATTCCTCCTGCATTATAACTTCCCGCCCTATTCCGTGGGCGAGGTTGGCCGCATGGGCTCTCCCGGCCGCCGCGAGATCGGCCACG
>PMBZ01000166.1:0-5879 GCA_003153975.1 Hyphomicrobiales bacterium | reverse complement strand
TGAAGGCGCCGGTGGCGGGCATCGCCATGGGCCTCATCAAGGAGGCAGACGGCGTGGCCGTGCTCTCCGACATCATCGGCGACGAAGACCACCTCGGCGATATGGACTTCAAGGTGGCCGGCACTGTAAATGGTGTCACCGCGCTCCAGATGGACATCAAGATCACCGGCATCACGACGGAGATCATGAAGACCGCGCTGGAGCAGGCGCACCAAGGCCGCCTGCATATCCTGGGCGAGATGTCCAAGGCGCTCGGCACCGCGCGCGGGGAACTGGGCGAGCATGCGCCGCGCATCGAGACCATCACCATCCCGACCGACAAGATCCGCGAAGTGATCGGCTCGGGCGGCTCGGTCATCCGCGGGCTCGTCGAGGAGACCGGCGCCAAGATCGACATCTCCGACGATGGCACGGTGAAGATCGCGGCCGCGAACTTGAATTCGATCAAGGATGCCATCAACCGCATCAAGATGATCGCCTCCGAGCCCGAGGTCGGCCAGATCTACAAGGGCAAGGTCGTGAAGATCGTCGAGTTTGGCGCGTTCGTGAACTTCTTCGGTGCCCGCGACGGCCTCGTGCACATCTCGCAGATGGCCGACCGCCGCTTGAAGCACGCCTCGGAGATCTTGAAAGAGGGCAGCGAGGTCTACGTCAAGGTCATGGGCTTCGACGACCGCGGCAAGGTGCGGCTGGTGATGAAGGGTATCGACCAGAAAACCGGCACGGAAACCGCGCCAACTGGCGACCAGCCCGCAGGCGAGCAGCCGGCGAGCTGAACCGGCTCCCGCACAATAATGGACCATTGACAAAGGCCGTCCACCTGGGCGGCCTTTGCTGTATCCGCGCTTGCACGGCGGCCCAGGCGCCTATGCGCTGATGAGCCCAGGTGCGGAACTGCGCCGGGCGGCGCGGTACTTCAGGAACTCGGGCACGACCTGCGCCACGTCGTCCACCACCATGTAGGGCAATTCCAGGCCTGCCCGGATGAACTCCTGCTCGCGCATCTGGGCGAAAAGCTCCAAGAGCAGGTTCCAGTAACCGCCGGTGTTCACGATGAAAATGGGCTTCTCGTGATGGCCGAGCTGCGCCCAGGTGAGCTGCTCGACGAGTTCTTCGAGCGTGCCGACACCTCCGGGCAGCGCGACGAATCCGTCCGACAGGTTGAACATCAGCATTTTGCGTTCGTGGAAGCCGTTGGTTACATGGCGTTCGCTGATGTTTTCGAGCGCATTTTCGAGCTGCAGGAGCGAGGCGGGAATGATCCCGGTGACGTGGCCGCCATGATCGCGCACGGCCGAAGCGACCGTGCCCATCAAGCCGTTGCCGCCACCCCCATAAACCAGCCCGATCCCAGCCCCGGCCATGTCGCAGCCAAGCTTCGCGGCGGCAGCCGTGTACTGAGGATCGAGCCCGGCG
Source organism: Hyphomicrobiales bacterium (assembly GCA_003153975.1). GTDB lineage: Bacteria > Pseudomonadota > Alphaproteobacteria > Rhizobiales > Rhodomicrobiaceae > Rhodomicrobium. Next base: position 4,463 of record PMBZ01000166.1, on the reverse strand, counting down.
CCGGAGCCGCAATAAACACAAAGGCGTTTTCTTTTGTTTTGTTTCATGGGCCGTCTTCACATTCTCCGCCACGAAGGTCAAGAGCACAGGAGCGGCAACTTGCGCGCCGCTTAAGCGACTTCGAACACTCGTTATTAGTCAAGGAGCGCTTATATGGAGAGCGAGCTTTCGACCTTCTAGACCTTGGCGGCGAACTTTGGCCGCAAGCCCGCATTCGAAGAGGCACTGTTGCGTCATCACGCCGTTTCCCGTCATGCGCCCGCCGCAGAAAATTATGCAGATGCGCAGCATCCAGCGATTCTGAAGCACCTTTTGCCCTTCATCTGGCCCAAGGGCAGGCCGGATCTCAGGCTGAGGCTGGTGTTCGCGGGGCTCGCACTGGTCGCGGCCAAGGCCGTCACGATGGCCATGCCCATCGCCTACAAGGCGGCGGTGGATACGCTGACCGCGCTTTCGCAGTTGCCGGGCGGCAGCACGGCGGCCGGCGTGCTGGCGGCTCCAATCGCCCTGATCCTCGCCTACGGCGCCGCCCGCATAGCCATGACCGGCTTCGTCCAGCTTCGCGATGTGCTGTTCACGCGCATCGGCCAGCATGCCACGCGTGTGCTCTCCACGGGTACCTTCCGCCATGTCCACGACCTGTCGCTGCGGTTCCATCTGGAGCGGAAAACGGGCGGCCTTCAGCGCGTGCTGGAGCGCGGCAAGATTTCAATCGACCTCATCATCCGCATGGGGGTGCTGAACCTCGTTCCCACCATGCTCGAAGTCCTGTTCGTCTGCCTGCTGTTCGGCTTCTATTTCGGCTGGCAGCTCGTGGCCCTGGTGCTGGCGATGATCGTGCTCTATTCGTGGTGGAGCTTCTACTTCAGCGAAAGGCGGATCGCCATCAGGCGCGAATACATCGAGGCGGACGTGGAGGCGAGCACCAAGGCTGTGGATAGCCTCTTGAACTACGAGACTGTGAAGTATTTCGGCAACGAGCGCTGGGAGGCGGAACGCTACGACAGCTCCATGGCGAAGTTCGAGCAAGCGACTATCAAGACTTACAGCTCGCTCGCGGTGCTGAACGGTGGCCAGGCGCTGATATTTACTGGTGGCATGGTGCTATCGATGCTGTTCGCGGCGCGCGGCATCGCGGGCGGCACCATGACGCTTGGCGACTTCGTGCTCGTGAACGCCGTTTTCATCCAGCTCTACCAGCCGCTCAACTTCATGGGCATGGTCTACCGCGAGCTGAAGCAGGCGCTGGTCGATATCGAGGCGATGTTCGAGTTGCTTGGCGAGGCGCCAGAGGTGACGGATAAGCCCGGCGCCAAGGCGCTCAGCGTCTCCAAGGGCGCGATCCGCTTCGAGAATGTGAGCTTCGCCTACGACGAGGAACGGCCGATCCTGCGCGGCGTGGATTTCGAGGTGCCGGCCGGGCATATGGTGGCGCTGGTCGGGCCATCGGGAGGGGGCAAATCCACCATCTCGCGCTTGCTCTATCGCTTCTACGATGTGAAATCCGGCCGCATCCTGATCGACGGCCAGGATATCCGCGACGTGACGCAGGAGACGCTCAGGGCGGCGATCGGCATCGTGCCGCAGGACACGGTGCTGTTCAACGACACCATCGAGTACAACATCCGCTACGGGCGCGTCTGCGCGAGCGGCGAGGATGTGCGGGAGGCAGCCCGGCTGGCCCAGATCGACGGGTTCATCCAGCAGCTTCCGCTGGGATATAAATCGCCCGTGGGCGAGCGCGGCCTGAAGCTCTCGGGCGGCGAAAAGCAGCGCGTGGCCATCGCCCGCACGATCCTCAAGGCACCGCCGATCCTCATGCTCGACGAGGCGACCTCGGCGCTCGACAGCTTCACCGAGAAGGAGATCCAGACCGCGCTCGACCGCATCGCCAAGGACCGCACCACGCTCGTCATCGCGCACCGGCTTTCGACGGTGATCCATGCCGATGACATCCTGGTGCTGGACAAGGGACAGGTCGTGGAACGCGGCACGCACGAGTCCTTGCTGGCGGCGGGCGGGCTATATGCCGGGCTTTGGACGCGCCAGCGCGAGGCGGAGGAAGCCCGGCGCAAGCTTGCGGAGATGGTGCAGGACGGCGCGCTCACGGTGGGCGACGCAACGCCCGGCCCAGCGCATGGGGTCAAGCTCGTGGCCGCTCAGTAGTATGGCGATAGCGGCGGACTGAACGGAGGGAATCTCCCCTCACCCTGTCCCTCTCCCCATGGGAGAGGGGACGCCAGAAATCTCGCTGCGGACAGTTCAGAGGTTCCCTCTCCCAGAGGGAGAGGGACAGGGTGAGGGGTTGAAGGCTTCGATCAAGGCAGGGCCACCCAACGGGCACTACGTCCTGGCTGGCTATTCCGAGAAGAACCAGCCGCCACCGCCCCGGCCACCACGCTCGCGCTGGCTGCTACGCGACGAGAACGAGCCGAAGATGCTGTCGCCCCAGTCCTTCTCGCTCGAAGGCTTGTGCCGCGAGGTCAGCCCGCCCATCGGCTCGCCGGGCATGATTATGATGAAATCGGTGTCCTTGCCCGTTTCGCTGTGCATGCCTTCGTCCGAGACGATCAGGGACGCGCCGGGCAGCAGCACCGACGATATGCGTTCCCGCGCTTCCGGCGTCACGGCGATGCGGGCAAGGGCCGCCTGCGCGTTCGCTACGTCGGCGGGCGCCGCCTCGGCAGCCGGGACCTTGTTCTTGCCGCCCTTCGGCGCCGCTTCGTAGGGCTCGACATTGAGCGCGTCCTTGTACATGGAAACCACCTGCCAGCGCATGGTGCCCGAGGCTCCGTTGTAGTCGAGCGCGGTGAACACGAACGAGCCGATGGGCTTGTCCGCGTCGCGGATGGTAACCGGGGCCTCGAATACCGGCATGTTGTTCTTGCGAACGTAGAGGCGTTGCGTTTTGCGGCTGATGAAAACCGACACCGGCGACAGGTCGAGCTTCGCCTCTTCCGCTGCATCGCGAGCGATGGCAGTCTCCACGGTGGCGGCCTGCAGATCCTGCTCCGCCTTTGCCGCGGCTTCCGACTTCGACTGCACATCCTGCTTGGCCGCATCGAGCTTTGCCTGCGCGGTCTCCAGCTTGGCGGCGGCCTGAGTCTTGGCGGCTTCCGCCTGCTGGGAGCGCTCGGGCGAGCCAGCCGTCTCAACCGCACGCCCGGCGTTTGCCAGCTCGGCTTGCGCGCTGGCTAAGCCCGCCTCAAGGCTCCGCAAAGCCCTCTCCGCGGTTTGAACCTCGCCGGCCTTTTTCGTAGCCGCGAGCTTCGTGTCCTTGAACCGGCGCGTGGCCGCGTCGGCATCCACGGACTTCTGGCTCACGAGATCCCGGAGCCGGCTAGACAAATCTCCAGCGGCTTGGCCGGACGCAGGCGTGAACATGGCGGGCTGGGCAACCTCGGCTGGGGTGATGTCCTCGCGCACCAGGATCACGCGCATGCCGGGCTTGGAGACCTGATAGAGCTGGTAGGCNNATGCGTTCCATGAAGGGCATCCGGGCATCGTCGAAGAGGTTCGAACGATGGTCCTCTTCCTTTTGCACCACGCTGAAGATGCCGGCCGGCGTTTCAAGCCCCGATGTGCCGCTTGAAATGGGCGCTTCCAGCATCTTGCCTTGGGCATCGTAGACCGTGATGTGCTGCTGGCGCAGAGCCACCACCGCCACAAGCGGCGTCCTGCCGGCAAGCTTACTGTCCAGGCTTCCCTCGTAGTGCCGTTCGTGCCGCTGGCCGCTGCGGCCGCCGAACCAGGCGTCGTCATCGTCGTCGCCGAAGAGCCCGCGGGCTTGTGCCGGGTTTGCCGCGATGCCGGCCAGGGCCGTCAAACCGAGCGAGAGTGCTGCGATTGCACAATGCAGGAAGAACCTGGATTTCATGTCTTGAACCTCGATACTAAACCGGCCGCGATTTGATTATACCCCGTTTCCGCCCGTCAGAGATCGCGGGCTACCCGGAAACCGGCGTTGTTCTGCCGGACCTCGGGCGCGGTCGCATAACGGTACGCTGAACGTAGAAGCTTGGGATGATAGTTCCAGGCCCCGCCACGCATAATGTGCATGCTGCAATCTTTCGTGACCACGGGCGAGCCGTCGGCGGGTGCGCCCTCGTAGGAGGGCTTGTAGCAATCCTGAACCCATTCCCACACATTGCCGTGCATCTCGTGGTGGCCGAAGGCGTTGCGCGGCAGCGAGCCAACATCGACCGTCCTCTGCCGGAATTCGCCGGGCGCGCCGCCATTATAGGTCCAGTTCCCGTCGTAATTGGCCTGGCGGACATTGATGGTCTGACCGGTTGCGTAAGGGGCGTTGGGCTCGCTCGCGCCGGTCTGACCGCGCGCCGCGTATTCCCACTCCGCCTCGGTCGGCAGGCGGTAATGCTTGCCTTCCTTCGTCGAGACCCATTGGCAGAAAGCGTTCGCATCGTCCCAACTCACATTCACCACGGCGTCGTCATCGTCGGAAT
>PMBZ01000010.1 GCA_003153975.1 Hyphomicrobiales bacterium | reverse complement strand
CAAGCAGGTGTTCAAGCCTGGACACAGGCTTGGATACCGTTAGGCCCTATGGTGTTTCCGTGGCCCCAGCTAGCCTGTAAACAACCAAGGAACGAGCTGGTAAAGCTCCAGGCGCCGAAACTTGCGTCAACCAGCTTTCTTGGCGGCAGGTACGCAGCCTCTGGACCTTCAACCTGAGCCGGCGCCATGCGGGCAAACCTGGGTCTTGGACTTTCCTCTCATCCCAAATCAACGCAAGGTTGAATTTCTCTGGATGTGTGGATAACGGGCGCCGTCATGAGCCTGCGCACATTTTGCGGCCGGCAGAGCGAAAGCGCGCCGTGATCCATGCCTGCGGTCTCCTGACACCAAGAGAGATATCATATATTAGCTAGTGTATATGTATTAATAGCATATATCAGCTATTATATAATGAAGGAGATGACCTAAAAATTACCATCCGCTCCGGGAAGCGCAAATAGTAGATATCTGGCATCACTCCAGGCGGTCAGTAGCAATAGGGATAGTAGCTATATGATACTGTAAGCGCCGGTCCAGAACCGCGTTTAGATGACGGCGGCGCCTGGTGACGCGTCTTTTACCGCGGCCGGGCAGCGCAACGAAAGCAGCCGCGGTTTCCCTTAAGGTCAGTTCCTGAGTTCGGTTGAGGGCGCCTGTTCCTGCGTCCCGGCCTGCCCTCCGGAGGCCTTCGCGCGCGCAGTCTGTCAAACGCGCGCCAGCGGCACCGCAGGCATGCGCAGCATGGCGAGGAGCCACCGTTTGACAGGCGAGCACGCGAAGGCAGGCTGATTTGCAGGCGAGGCGCATCTCCGCGGGGGCTGACACAGCGCAGCGGGACAGGCTAAGACGCTGCCAGGATGGAAGGCGGGCGGGCGCTCATCCTCAACGGTCAAAGGGGGATATGTTGCAGCAGGATCAAGCATGCTCCTCCGGCTGCGCGGAGAATACCTGTTGCAGGTTCTTTGTTTGCGCCCGTTGCCGTAGCCAGGCTCTGGTATGCAGCCGATGTGACCGTGGCCAAGTGTATTGTGGCCGCCATTGCGCGCTGGAAGCACGGCGCTGCAATCAGAGGAAGGCTCGCGCCAGATACCAAGCAACCTCCCGTGGACGGAAGATGCACGCAGAGCGTAGCCGCCGATACCGGGCCCAGCATCGCCGCGTGACGGATCAGGGTTCGATCCCGCCGGGCACGCCCAATCTACCAGACAAACCACAAACCGGCATCGCTGCGGCGGCGCGGCCAGCCGCTACGATCCCATCCTCGCTCAGAACTTCTTGCTACTACTGCGGAAAACACGCCTCCGGCTTCGTTCGTCTCTCCGCAATCCGCCGGCCTCTCCCGCGTTCAATAGAAAAGCCCTCAGGCCGACCAAGGCGCAAGCGATGACCCTACGTCGTCAAATATACGCGGATTTGCGCCGTCGGTAACAGATACTGAGCCAGCGGCTGGACGGCGCTGCGGCGCGTGGAACACCATTCCTCCTCCTCCGCCTTTCTCCAAGCTGTTCAGTGCTTGGACACCTGTCCGGATACCTTTCTGGACACCTCACGGACACTCGCATGGACACTCCCGGACACTTTGTGGATAGCTGCTATCTAAAAGAGATTGCTCCGTACAGAAATAGGTGATACCAAATGTATTGGATAGCTGCTAACTGGTATTTTGTGTAGCCGCTCATGCTGGGAGCGATCATGAAGACGATCACGGTAGCGTCCACCAAAGGAGGCTCAGGCAAGAGCACGATCATAGCTGCGCTTGCCGTCCGGGCCGCTCAAGAGACGCCGAAGGTAGCCATGATGGACCTGAACTTCGACCAGGGGTCGCTCACGCAATGGTGGCAGCTGAGGGGCAAGCCGCAAACGCCGTTCCTTGCCCAGAACGTCGAAAACATCCCTGGCGATATACGCGTCATCGCCGCCATGGAATACGAGTGGCTGTTCATCGATTCGCCGCCCACGGGCATGGACTTGATCGAACAGGCGGTTGCTGTCGCGGATGCCGTGATTGTCCCTGTCCGCCCCGGCTTCTTCGACGTGATCGCGGTTCAAACCGTGACCTGGATGTGCCGCAAGCACCGCAAGCCCTTTTCGTTCGTCCTCTCCGCGGTGGATGGCCGCTACAAAGTGCTCACCAAGCAAACGCTCGCGGCGCTTGCCGGTCTTGGGCCGGTGCTCAAAACNNCTCGACAAGGACTTACGGCCGGAAATCGATGCCCTTTGGGGCGAGGTTAAGGGCCTGGCAGGGAAAGGGGGCGTGCAATGACTGACACCATCGAAGACGGCAACAGCGCTGCCGAGGATTCCGATGCCATGCGCGAAGCCATGCGTAGGCTCATGGGTAACTTCTCGCCAGCTTCGCCTAAAAAGGCGGAGCGGAAGCAGCGCGAGAAAAAGGCCCGCTCGCTTGTGGATGGCCGGACGCTCAAAGCCAAGGGCCGCACGGAACAGCTCAACNNGATTGGCTGGAGCGGATCGTGGAAGAAAAGCGCGGTATGAGGGGAGGTTGAGCATGCACACCTTCGCAAAGCTTTTCGGCCTCTGCTGCGGGGTCCTCGTGATCGCAATCGCGGCCCGGTACGGGTTCAAGACGAGCGATAACGATTTCGACGGAGCCATCTGGGCGTTCACCTTTGGCGCCGTCACGCTGGGCGGGCTGTTCGGCCACGCCTTTGGCGTGCGCGCCTGGCGGCATTCCAAGCTTCTTGGAGCACTTGTCTTCGCCGGAAGTGCCCTCGCGCTGATTATCAGCCTGTCGAACAACATCGGGGCGATGGCCGGCCGTGGGAACGAGCAGCAAGCTGAACGCATTCGGGTTGCAGACATTGTGCGGGATGCAAGGCGCAGCTTGAAGCGGGCCGAAGACGAACGCGAGGGGCTGACGTTTACGCCGGCCGATGAAACCGCGGTGCAGGCCGCGAAAGCCAAGGCGGGGGCCGCGGCGCAGGCGAAAGAGGCGGAGTGCACCTACCGGGGGCCTCGCTGCCGCAACAAGGAAACGGCCGAGAGCGAGGCGCTTGCCGGCCTCGAAGCGGTGACGCGGAACAAGGCGTTGACCGATCGGGCGGCAAAGCTCGATGCCGATATCGTGGCGCTCAGGGATAAGATCGAGAAGGCAGGTCCGGTCCTCGAAGCCAACGCCCAGGGCTCGGCGCTTGCCCGCCTGTTCGACATGCCGGACACGAAAGCCGCGACGCTTTCCACGTATCAGAACCTCGCCATGGCCATGGTGATCGAGTTCTTGATTGTGATTTCGCTCGTGGCGTCCGAGGTGATCGAACAACACGAAAGGCGGCAAGCGCCCGCCGCCTTGAGCCCGAAAGCGGCGGCCCGGAAGGAGGCGGAAAGCGAAGAGCAGGATGGAGCCGAGGCAGCCCCGTTGATCGAAGCGCTTCCGGCCGGAACGCGCCCCAAGCCCTTCCCGGCGGCATCCAAGCCGCGTCTAATTGCCTCGCAGCCGAACCCGGCCGGCAGCGTGGCGCAGGTGATGGCTGACATCCTGG
>PMBZ01000080.1:3250-3516 GCA_003153975.1 Hyphomicrobiales bacterium | reverse complement strand
GGGAACCACGAAGGCTCCATGCTGCTATGGGTGCTGATCCTGGTGCTGTTCGGCGTGGCGGTCTGGGTCTTCGGGGGAAACCTGCCGCTCGACTTGCGCGCGGCCGTGCTCGCCGTGCAGGCCTCCATCTCCGCCACCTTCATCATTTTTGTCGTGGCAACGTCGAACCCATTCCTGCGCATCGCGGAAGCGCCCGCCGAGGGCCGAGGCCTGAACCCGATCCTGCAAGATCCTGCGCTTGCCATCCACCCGCCGCTGCTCTACGC
>PMBZ01000080.1:0-3201 GCA_003153975.1 Hyphomicrobiales bacterium | reverse complement strand
AACGCCTCGCTGATGCCGTGGCTCGCGGGAACGGCGCTCTTGCATTCGGCCATCGTCATGGAGAAGCGCGACAGCCTCAAGGCCTGGACCATCCTGCTCGCCATCCTCACCTTCGGCCTGAGCCTGCTCGGCACCTTCCTCGTGCGCTCGGGCGTTATCACCTCGGTGCACTCCTTCGCCTCCGATCCGGCGCGCGGCGTGTTCATCCTCGCCATCGTGGCCGCTTTCACCGCGGGCGGCTTCGCGCTCTACGCTTGGCGCGCAAGCGCTCTTACCGCGGGCAGCACTTTCTCGCTCGTCTCGCGGGAAAGCACACTGGTTCTGAACAACCTGCTGCTGTCGGTGTGCTGCGGCATCGTGCTGGTCGGCACCTTTTACCCGATCGCGCTCGACGCCTTCACCGGCGACAAGATCACCGTGGGCGGGCCGTTCTTCAATTCCACCGTGGTTTGGATCTTCATGCCGCTTCTCCTGGCCATGCCGTTCGGCATGTTCCTCGCCTGGAAGCGCGGCGACCCCAAGGACGCGGGCCACAGGCTCTGGCCGGCCGCCGTGGTTGCCTTCGTCGCAGGCACCGCCGCTGTGGTCGCGGGAGGCGGCTTGAAGGTCGCGCTTGCCATCACGCTGGGCGCATGGGTCCTCGCGGGCTCGGTCTGGGAGCTGCTCTGGCGCGCGAAATTCCTGTCCGTGCCTGTGGCCGAGACCGTGCGGCGGCTCCTGAGCATGCGCCGCGCGCAGTTCGCGGCGACGCTGGGCCATATCGGGCTCGCGGTCGCGGTAATCGGCGTGGCGGGAGCCAGCGCCTGGGTTTCGGAGCGCCTGCTGGTGATGAAGCCCGGCGAGAGCGCGGATATTGCCGGCTACACCGTCACCTTCAAGGAGGTGTTCGAGCGGCCGGGGCCGAACTATGCAGAGCTTGCCGGCGCCTTCGACCTCAAGCGCACCGGCGGCAGCCAGATCGGCACCGTCGTCGCTTCCAAGCGCCGCTACGAAGCGCCGCCTCAGGCGACGAAGCAGGCGGGCATCTCCGTCCGGCCGGGCGGCGACGTTTATGTCGTGCTGGGCGACGAAGCCGAAGGCGGCGCCTACCAAGTCAAGATGTATTACCACCCCTTCGTGCGCTGGATTTGGGGCGGATCGGCGATCATGTTCCTTGCGGGGCTGATCTCGCTTCTTGACCGGCGCTTGCGCATAGGCCTGCCGCAGGGCGCGCGCAAAGCCTCCATAACGTCCGCCCCGGCGGCGGCGGAGTAACGCCATGCGAAACCGCTTGCTTGCATTATTGGCCGCTCTTTTCCTCGCACTCCCGTTCGGCCCGGCCTTCGCGGTCGATCCGGCGGAACAGTTGCTGGACACCAAGCTTGAGGCGCGCGCCCGCGACATCTCGGCTGGGCTCCGCTGCCTCGTCTGCCAGAACCAGTCCATCGACGATTCCGATGCGCCGCTCGCGCGCGACCTGCGGCTCATCGTCCGCCAGCAACTGCAAAAGGGCCAGAGCGACGGGCAAGTCATCGACTACGTCGTCGACCGCTATGGCGAGTTCGTGCTGCTCAAGCCCCGCCTGCATCTCAACACGCTGCTGCTGTGGCTGGCGCCGCTGCTGCTGATCGCGGGCGGCATTGTGCTGGCCTCGCGGATCGTCCGCCGCCTGCCGGAAAAGAGCGATGCGCCGGCGCCGCTTTCGGCCGAGGAGCAGAAGGAGTTGGAGAAGCTGCTCACGCCGCCTCCGGTGAAATCGTAATCCTAACCGCTGCTGAAGCTGTGCTCGCCCGATCCAGGGCCTCTGCCTGGGCGGGACGGTGCCACCATCGAGGCGGCATCGTTGTCCGATCCCGATAATGCGCCGCGCACACCCGAACGCGAGCGGAAGCTGCGGTGCGTCCCTCAAGTGAAGATCATGCGCCGGGCGCCCGGCCTTACCCAGGTGGACTTCGCAGCCCATTTCCACATCCCGCTTGGCATGCTCCGGGATTGGTCCTGTTATCGCGTGGAAGGATCGAGCGCCCACGGGTCTACGATGGCGACGCCCAAATAATCGAAATCGGCGACGTTGCGCGTTGCGAGCGTGAGGCCGTTTTCCTTCGCGGTGGCGGCGATCAGCGCATCGGGCAAATGCAGAACCCGGCCTTGCTTGCGGGCATCGGCGCGCAGGGTGGCGGCCAGTTTCGCCTCGCTCTCTTCGACGGCCAAAATCCTGTTTCGAAAAATCGAGACAACCGCGTTCATCGCCGTCTCAAGCTCCGCCCGCCGCCGGCCAGCGGGCAACAGCGCGGTGCCATAATCGATTTCGTGCAGCGAGATGACCGATACGAAGACGTCTCCATGGTTTCGCAAAAAAGCGGCAACGCGTGGCTCGGGCGCCGGCTTGCCGATCTCCGACAGCACGTTGGTGTCCAGCAGCAGCCGCGTCATTTGCGCTCAAGCAGCCCGGCGGGCGGTAGCGCGGACATATTGCCTTCGCCGAAATCTTCGGCGGTCCAGCCCTCGAAGGGAGACGGACGGTCCGGCTCATGCCGGTCCGGCAGCTCAAGATCGTCGATGCGCGGCATGTTCTCGACGAGCCACCGGCCGAGCGGAATTTGCGGCTCCTCGCGCTTGAGCCATTCCTCTTCCGGCACGATGACATAGCGCGCTTTGGTGCCGATGCGCTGCGGGCCTTCCGTGCTCGCGAGCCGCAAAATCTCGGAGAGCCGCGCCTTGGCCTCGGCCACGGTCCAGGTCTTATCCGGTCCGGTGTTCACGGGTGCCTCCTTTCGCTAAGTGGTCTATACTAGACTAGATCGCATTGCTTTCCCAGTCCCATTGCGACGCAAGCCGGGGATAAGTTTCGCCCAAGCCTTCCCCCCGGCGAGCGCCTGCCTTTAAGCTTCACCACCGGAAATCGAATCGCGGCCCAGGGAGCAAATCTTGTCAGCGCCGTCACTAAAGCGGAAGGACTGCGCGCCCGAACCAGCGGCCACGGCGAACGCCACGCCGATGATGGCGCAGTATCTTGAGGTGAAGGCCAAGCACCCGGATTTCCTGCTCTTCTACCGCATGGGCGATTTCTTCGAGCTGTTCTTCGACGACGCGGTGCAGGCCTCGGGTGCGCTCGGCATTCAGCTTACCAAGCGCGGGAAGCACGCGGGCGAAGACATCGCAATGTGCGGCGTGCCGGTGTCGCGCGCGGACGAATATTTGCAGAAGCTGATCCGCAAGGGC
>PMBZ01000012.1:190-4676 GCA_003153975.1 Hyphomicrobiales bacterium | reverse complement strand
CGCTTCGCCGTGGGCGGTCTAGTTCCCGGCGGTCCTGCACTAGCGAGCTTCCCCGAAATGGCTTCCAGGGGCGCGCTACGGCCGTTTGACCTGCACATTGGGGCGGAACACTTCCCCGGCTTGCTAGCTCCAGAAGGAGTCGCCCAAAGTCTGGTGCAGTTCGCCAGCAACAAAGCAACGCGGAGTCTTGGCACAAAGCCAAGCTGGTACTGAGTTTAGGCAGGCTTCGCCGAAGTTGCAAAAGACTCCGGCGAAGCAAATATTGACTACCCCGCCAAGGCTGACCGATAATGTTCCATTGCAACTATGCAGTGGAATAGGGAATTATGAGTAAAGATTTAATAATATACCAGAATGCAGAGTTGGTTTATGCGAACGAGCAAGGCGAGCCTATGACGGACTCCTTGCTAGTTGCGAGGGACTTCGAAAAGCCTCACAAGAACGTGCTGAAATCCGTAAAAAAGCTGGAGTGTTCGGCGGAATTCTCGCGGCTAAATTTTAAGCCGTCATATTATGTAGACGAACGGGGCAAGCAACAGCCGCTTGTGCTTATGACGCGAGACGGATTCACCTTCCTGGCAATGGGATTCACTGGAGCCAAGGCCGCAGCGTTCAAAGAACGGTACATTGCAGCATTCAACGCGATGGCCGCTCACATTCAACGCCAAGCCGCGATTGATTGGAACAACCCCGCAAGCCTTCGGGCATTCGTGGCGCAATCCGTGCTAAAGACCGCCGATCTACTTGAGGCAAACGCCGCGCTACTCCCCAAGGCCGCTGCACTTGACCGTGTATCAGCCTCCGAAGGCTCGCTTTGCATTTCCGATGCGGCCAAGACGCTGAATGCAAAGCCTCTTAAGCGGCTGTTTCAGTGGCTACGTGAGAACGGGTGGATCTTCAAGCGCGGTAATTCATGGCGAGCTGCACAGTCAAAGATGGACGCTGGGTTAATGGAACACGCCTATAACCTTGTAACGCTACCCGATGGCCGCGAGATTACCACGACTCAAGCGCGGGTAACGTCAAAAGGACTCGCCTTCCTGGCAGAAATCTTTGCCTAATAGCTAGAAAACCGGCCTCTGTGGCGGCGCTGAGTATTTCCAGCCGTCTCATAGCACAGCCAGATCGACTACAGAGCGCGGGGTTAATACGGCCAAGGCCATATTGCTCGCGCTCTAATCATATGCGCCGCAGGCGGCCAAAGGCACAGAGACGGCCGCAGGCCGACCGCACATTAAAGCCTACCTCCTATTAATCGCCCGCAATGAGGAGTCGAAGATGGCGTTTAGATCGGCCTGCTTTTTGCTGACGTACCGCTTACCGGCAAGGAAGCACGCCCACGCCTCCATTATTTGCGAACGCTTATCCAACATAGGATCGCGGCGGTAGCTTGCCCTTACCCGGTTCGCGTCTACGTGGCTTAGTGCGTCTTCTGTCACGCGGTCGTTAAGGTCGTTGCGCGTGCAAAAGTCCCGGAAGCACGCCCGCGCTGTACCGTGTACGGATAAAGTCTGATCGTCCGCAAGGTCTTTGAGCAGTTGCCGCATGGTCGCGCCGCGAGCGATAAAAACCCTACCACTATCGGCTGGACTGGAGCGCTTTAAGAGAGCTATGGCGGGCTTGCTCAAAACGATGGTATGCGCGCGCTTGGTTTTCCGCATTCTCTCAGCCTTGACAGTCCATATCCCGTTTTCTAGGTCTACTTCATCCCACGTTGCCCCTACTACTTCCTTGCTGCGGCATACGGTAAAGAAGCACAACTGCAAGGCTCTAGCATTCTGTGTGTCTAGTGCGGAGAGTTGCTTGAAAAACGATGGCACATTGGCAAGCTCCATTGCTTTGCGATGCACCACAATGTGCTTTGTCTTAACGAGCAAGGCTTTCATGCTAGCAGGGTTCGCAGGATCTGGAGCGTCGCGGTAGCCCTTTTCGATTGCCCACGTAAAAGCCCTGGAAAGCCGCACCCTAAGCTTGTCCGCCTTCGGCACGCTCTTAGCCCGGAATTGGTTTATCAGGTCAGCCACTTGGCTTGAGGTAATTTCTTTCAGCGGGGTCTTTTCAAAGAACGGCGCGGCGGTTCTCAATAGGCTTGTGTGCCACTCCCGCGCGGTTTCCTTCGTGAGCCCTTCCGTGAATACCGGCAACCCTTCCTCTGCCATCGTGGCAAACGTCATACCCTTGCGGTTTCCCGCGCCTATAAGGCGGCCATGAAAAATGTCTGCGCTGTATTGAGCGGCGATTGCGCGGGCCTCGCTTAGCCTCAGTTTCGATATGGGGCCAAGCGCCTTCTCATATTGTTTTTTATGTTTCTGCCAGCGGAACACGTAGCTTTTCGAGGTGCCTTGCACGCGAAGGTACAGCCCGCCGCCTAGTGCATGCTTCCCTTGCTTCTGCTCCTTCAACACCGCCGATTCAGTCCAAGCCATTCAAGCCTCGCATGCGAGTTTCGCCTCAGTCACAGCCGAAGCCACGACTATAGGTCCAAAACCATTAAGGCGGCATTAAGGCCTGTCAACTCTAGCGCATTGAAAACATTAGTATATTTTGCGATTGGGCTATGATACTAGGCGAGGCGAAAACCCCGCTTTATGTTGCAGGCCGACATGACCACCCAATCGGCGTTGAGGTTCAATTGCGCAACCTCGGACGCGGTGAGCAAGCCGTTATCCTCCTCGCTCGCCTGGGCGGGCGGGGTCAGCAGCAGCGCGGGCTCGGCCTTAGCCTTGGCGAACAGCGCGGTTTCGCCCGCGAGCAGCCCGTGGGTGGCAAAATGCACCACGCGGGCGCGGGCCAGCGCGCCGCTTTGCGACAGCGCTTTCACTTGGCTGACGGTTGCGCGCCCGCCGAGATAGATCGCCTTGTCGAGGTCTGGCGAGGGAACGCCCAGCTCGCGGCCAACCGTGCAAAGCTCGTCCGCCGTCTCGGGTAGCGGCGCTTGCCGGCGCAAATCCTCGACATTGGCCGAGCCGCCCCGGAACAGCGATGCGATGCTCGCGGCGAGGCTGGCGATGCGGCTCTGCTTCGGCGGGGCGGCCTTGCCGCAATCCTGCTTGTCCCAGGCGCGCTTGTCCGAGCCGTCCGGGCCAGTCAGGAGCGGATTGCCGAAACCGGCGAAAGGCTCCGGCGCTTCGCTGGACTTGGCGGCGCGCAGGGCTTTGAGGCTGCCAACCGACGGCAGGATCGTAATTGCCTGCCGCTGGCCGAGCCATGCCGCCGTCTTGTACCCCTCAAAGCGCGGCAGCGTCTCATCGGGCTTGGCGGTGACGAGCGCCTCGAACGGCAGTTGGGTCAGCGTGCCCGAAGGCACGATGAGCAACCGCTTGCCCTGGGTGAGGTCCTCGATCCCTCCAAACAGATCGCGATAAAGCACGTGCGCGGCGACGGCGTCGAAGGGCGGAACCTGCTCCTCCGTCACCTCGGTGCCAAGCAGGGTCTTGCAAGCCTCCCGGCTTTGTTCTCCGGGGCGCCAATTGCTGCTATCGAGCCCGCAGCGCAGCGCCGTCACGCGCTCCTGTAATGCGCTGGAGCCCAGGCCGATGCTTATCCAGCGAACCTCATTCTTTGTGAGCGCGAAGACAATCGTCTCTTCGGGAACTTTGCCGATTTGCCAGAGATCGAGAAACAGCACCAGGGCTTCCCCTTCGCCAAGCAACGCTTGTGTGTCCGCGAGAGAAAGCGGCCTCGGATTGGCCAGATCGGCATAATCCGGGAAGGCTTCGCGCACCGCGGCCTGCTTTTCCGCAAGCTTGGCCTCTATATCCGCGATGGCCGCGCGCGCCGCTTCCGCGCCTTTGGCATCGGCCTCGCCCGCCGCCGCATCCAGGCTGCGATAGGCAACCTCGCGCGCGCCCAGCAAATCCTGCCGCCCGCGCACAAGTTTCGCAAGCTCCTGGCCGCCTTTGGCAAAACGCAGGGCCATCGCGGAAAGCGCATCCGCCGCATCGTTTTGCAACGCCCATTGCGCCAGTTCGAAGCCCTCGGTGCGATTTGCGGTATCGCTCGCGCCGGCGCGGTAAAGCGCCCGCGCATAGCCCCGCAAGCCGCCGGTATTTTGCGCAAGCACCGCCTTCCCGATCCCCCGACGCTCTGGATCACCGCCATGGGTGCTTGTCATGATGGGCTTCGCCTTCTTGAAGAGAGCGGCGGCTTCCAGCCACCGCCCCTGGTCTTCGAATAAGAAAGCCAGATTTTTGAGGGCGGTTGCGACATTCGGATGGTCCGGTCCAAGCGCTGTCTCAAAAAGCGCGATGACGTGGCGCATCAAGGGCTCGGCCTCGGCAAGTCGGTTCGTGGCCTGAAGCAGCCCTGCCAGATTGTTGAGGTCTGTGGCCACCTTGGGATGATCGGGCCCGAGGCTTTTTTCGTCGATGGCGAGCGCGTGGCGAATCAAGGGCTCGGCCTCGGCAAGCCGGTTCGTGGCCTGAAGCAGCTGCGCCAGATTGTTGAGGCGGATGGCCACATTGGGATGATCGGGCCCGAGGCTTTT
>PMBZ01000012.1:0-120 GCA_003153975.1 Hyphomicrobiales bacterium | reverse complement strand
GGCCTCGGCAAGACGGTTCGTGGCCTGAAGCAGCTGCGCCAGATTGTTGAGGTCTGTGGCCACATTGGGATGATCGGACCCGAAGCTTTTCTCGTCGATGGCAAGCGCGCGACGCATCAA
>PMBZ01000102.1:10654-52071 GCA_003153975.1 Hyphomicrobiales bacterium | reverse complement strand
TCGAGCAGGCGCTGGAGGACAAATGATACCGAATCGGGTCGATGAGTTCCCCAAGCAGCGTCATCCCAGAAATGCCGGAGGCATTATCCGGGAACGTTACAAGGGCTGGCGCCCGTTAAGGTCCTGGATAGCCGCGAGCGGCTTCCGGGAGGATGGCTGGGAAAGCAATCGGGCGGATTTCGCATGATGTGCCCGGCGCCAGAGCACCCCGAAGGGCTCTATGGCTGCGGATTTATCCGGGACAGCGAGGGCGCGCCCTTGCGCCCCGGAGGGCTCGCCTTGACGGAAACGCTGCTCGACGCCGCGGGCTTCCGCGCGGGCGGCACGGTGGCCGATATCGGCTGCGGCCTGGGCGCGTCGATCAAGCTGTTGAACGAGCGCGGCATCCGGGCCATCGGGGTCGATCTCCTGGTTCTGGCGGGCGGCAGCACAAACCTGTTCGTCGCCGCCGACGGCACGCGGCTGCCATTCGCAACCGGCAGCCTCGACGGCATCCTCTCCGAATGCAGCCTGTCGGCGATGGGCGATCAGCAGCAGGCGCTGGCCGAATGGTTCCGGGTGCTCAGGCGCGGCGGCACACTTGCGGTCAGCGACGTCTACGCCCGCGCCAGCATCGCAAGCTATGCGGGCAGGCTCAGGACGCAGGCGTCGCTCCTTCATGCCGCGGTCTCCGCCGGATTCCATATCCAGGAATTCGAAGACCGCTCCGCCGTGCTCAAGGCTTGGGCGGCGCGGTTCATTTTCAAATACGGTTCCCTCGACGCGCTGTGGGGCGGGGCCAGCGGCCTCGACGCGAGCGCCGCCCGCGAGGCCAGGCCCGGCTACTACCTGATGGTCGCGCACAAGCCGGGCGGAAAGGTACAGGCAGGAGGATAACCGTGTCCGGCGACCCTGGATCTGGCAGTTGCCCGGTTCGCCCAATACCTCCCTTCCCGAAGCGGCGTCCCCGCCGGGACGATGGATTGGGTCAGGCCGCGTATGCGCTTCCGCGGGAAACCATGCGGGCCAAAAACGCAGGTCTCTCGATTCTCGATCCCGTTTTCGTGGCCGTTGCGCCGATCGGCTCGACGATGGCGGCACGATCCGCGAGAGGGCGGCCTCGCCGGTTCTGTGTGTTGCGCTCCCCAGAACGCTCCGTCATCGCGCGGCTTGCCGGTTCCTGCGCGTGCTTTCGATGTTCAGCCAATAGCGCGCCGACTTGCGCTCGCCCGTGCGGACAAGGGCGCCCATCGCGGTCAGGCCATTGAGATCGCGCGTGGCCGTCGCGCGCGACGCGCCCGTGATGCCGATGTAGTTCTCGGCACTCAAGCCCCCTTTGAACCCTTCGAGCCCTTCCCGGAATACACGGGCCAAAGCCTTTTCCTGCCGGGGGTTCAATTGTCCGCGCACCTTGCCGTAAAGCTGGGCTTTCCCGATCGCGAAATCCACCATCCGTTGGGTGTAATCCTGGGCATTCAGAACGACCGCCGCGAAATAGTCCGCCCATTCGTCAATGACGTTGTGCTTGTTGCTACTCTCCAGCACGCTGTAATAGGTCTTCTTCTGCCTCTCGATGACCAGGGACAGGGCCATCGGAACCGGCTGGCCGAGCGACTGCGAAAGGACTTTCTGGGCCAGGCCGCGCGCAATGCGGCCGTTCCCGTCCTCGAACGGATGGATGCTGACGAAATAGAGGTGAGCGATGCTCGCGCGGATCAGCGCCGGCAAAGGAGCTGCGTTTCCAGGCGCCGTATCGTTAAACCAGCTTATGAAACGCGCCATTTCGCGCTGCATGCTTTTCGAGGGCGGCGCTTCGAAATGTACCTTCGGCTTGTAGTCCGGCCCAGAGATGACCTGCATGGGCTCGTCATGGGTACGATAGCGGCCAATGCCGGCGACATCGGTCCGCCCGGCCATAATCATGGTGTGCCAGGAAAACAGAAGCTCGTGGGTTAGGGACTCCATGGGATCGCGGTAGAGATCGGCCATCAAGGCGGCGATGCCGCGTTCGGCTGGCGAAACCTTCAGCAGCCCAGGATCGAGGCCGAAATGCCCGCGGATGGAGGAATGGACGCTGTCGCGGTTGAGGATTTCGCCTTCGATCGCCGAGGTCTTCAGGGCTTCGCCGGTCATAAGCTCGATGGCGAGAACCGCCTTGTCATCCTCGCCCACATGCCGGTAACTGCCGAGCAGCACCCCCGATCGACGCAGGAATTGCGCCTCCAGTTCCTCGAACCGGGCTTTGCCGTAAGTGAAGTGAGGCCAATCCGGCTGCTGCCAGTTCCAGATCATGAGCGATAAAGCGTCCATTTATAACTCAGAACATAGCATATTGCTGAGTTATAAATCCAGCCGTTATGCCTCACGGCCAGCATGCCGGGACGGAAAGGGAGCTGCTGAGGCCGGAAACGCCATGAACTGCTGGCTGCTCACCCCCCGCAATAACGGCCTGCCACCGGCTCTCACAAGGATAACGCTGCGGCACGGCGCTATCCCGCCCAGAAAACCCCTTGCAGAAACAATATGCTGGCTGAGATGGTGGACACGACAGGGATTGAACCTGTGACCCCTACGATGTCAACGTAGTNNGGCCAAAGCGAGCGCCACGGCGAAGGTAAAGATGGAAAGGACTTGCATTTCCTCGACCTTCCACAACTGCCCCCGGCATTTGCTCGTTCATGCTTTCCTTGCGCGATCATGCCTTTGATGCATGAAACCCTGCGTCGCTCACCAAGGTGACTCGCGAGCGAAGCCGCCTACGCCGCTTGATCCAAAGCTCGCGCGACGGCCTCGACGCCCGCTCTGTGCGCTTCAGCCTGGAGGGTTTCCGGATCCAACTTCTCGGCGTGCTCAACCTCTGGGGTGGGTCTTTTCACCTCGATCTGAGCCGAGTCGGCGTTCCATGATTTGTCGTCGGCCATCGGTCTTTCCTTTGTCCCGGGGTGGAAACGCAGCTGCGACCGCAAAAGTTCCTTCTGCTAGCGGGTCGCAGGATCGGCCCACGTAGTCGGGATAGCGACTTTGCGCCGCGCCAACGCTCGGTCCCTCTCGCGTCCGGGAGGCGGCCAACGCTCTGGAACTCGAAATCATTGAGGGAAATGGTGGGCGGTACTGGGATCGAACCAGTGACCCCTACGATGTCAACGTAGTGCTCTACCGCTGAGCTACGTGTCCGGTGAGGGCGACTACATAGCACGCGCCGGCACCGGCATCAAGCGGCCAATGCGCCGGTAGCGGGCCAAATGCGGCCCGCTACCGTTCCCTCGTGCAGCCGGGTAGCGGGGGTTCCGGAAACCCTGCCGCTTTTGCCCGGCTGAACCAGTCAGCCTGCGCGTGAGCAGGCGTGCTGCCCGCGCCTGCAGGGGTGGAAAGTCCGCAGGTTGGGGCAGAAATCCGGGCTTTCGCCTTCCATCGCATAGCCGTCGAGCCAGCGGAGGCAATCGCCAATCGTGTTGCAGGCGAGGCACCTCGCCCGCGCTTCGGCGTAAACCTCGCCCCCGCGCAGGCGGATGAACCTGCCAGGGTCGACATCGAGGCGGCGCATCATCTCGTGCATGCGAATAGCCTGCCGTTCCACAGAGCGGTAGGTGTGCATTCTCATACCGCGCCCTCTTGCACTTGCCGATTTCCCCAGCTTCTGTATTTTTGTATATTCTGTATAAAAAGAGCTTCTGAAGCAAGGACTCCTTAGTTTGGATCGAGGCAGGAGCCATGGAGTACAATTTGAGCATTTCTCCGGCTGGCCGCGGTTTGCCAAAGTAGCGCGAAGCAACGCAAGTCACGCGCGTAGCTTGCACCACGGAAAGCTGCGGCGCTATGCCGCTTCGCGGTGGAAGCCGTGGAAGATGAAAAAGCAAATCGGGCCAACCTGGATCATGTCCCGCAACCGCCTGTAAGAGTTCAGCCCCGAATATTACAGGCAATTGCGGGATGCCCCGTCAGCCCTGGCGGTAATCTTCAAAAATCCGCCAGCCAATAGCCACTCCGATGAAGAGGCTTACGATCCCCAATACTTCGAGAGTTTCCAGCACAGCCACATCCTTAGAAGGTCCCCCCAGCCTCTTGGGAGGCCAGGGGGGTAGGAGACGGCTCTTATTATTGTGGAAACAGCTAGCAGGGCAATGTTTAGGTTGTATTAACCTTTACGCACACGTGCGCCCGGCGGGGAACCATATTGGCATCACATCTCAGGCACGGCGATGCCGCGCCTTGCGCAGGCCGCTTCCACGGTATTGCGCAACAGGCAGGCCACCGTCATCGGCCCAACGCCGCCCGGCACCGGCGTGATGGCGCCCGCCACCTCCTTGGCGCTGGCGAAATCCACGTCGCCCACCAGCCGCGTCTTGCCGTTGGCGGCGGGGATGCGGTTGATGCCGACATCGATAACGATGGCGCCGGGCTTGAGCCAGCTGCCCTCGATCATTTGCGGCCGGCCCACGGCGGCGATCACAAGGTCCGCGCGGCGAACCACGCCGGGGAGATCGCGCGTGCGCGAATGGGCAATGGTCACTGTGCAGTCCTCGCGGAGCAGAAGCTGCGCCACCGGCTTGCCCACGATGTTCGAGCGGCCAACCACGACCGCCTCCATGCCCTTGAGCGACGGCGCGACGGTCTTGGCGAGGATGAGGCACCCAAGCGGCGTGCATGCCACAAGCGCTTGCTGGCCAGCCGCCAGCCGCCCGGCGTTGATGGGGTGGAAGCCGTCCACGTCCTTGGCGGGGTCGATGGCCTCCAGAACCTTGGTGGTATCGATATGCTTGGGCAGCGGCAATTGCACGAGAATGCCNNACCTGGCTCGCCGGGTCCTCGCCAACCAGCACGACCGCTAGCCCCGGCGCGATACCGCGCTCTTTCAAGCCGCCCACGGCCGCGCCCACGCGCGCCCGCAAGTCCGCGGCAATCCGTTTTCCATCGATGATCCGTGCTTCCGTCATGCTATTCCGCTCCATCCCGCAGTTCTGGCCCCGCCGCCCGGCTGCTTCCGAAGTCCCCCTCACCCCAGCCCTCTCCCGCGAAGGGGAGAGGGAGTCCGGGCGTGCCCGTTGAGCGGGCGTTCCCCTCTCCCCTTGCGGGAGAGGGGACAGGGGTGAGGGGGCTTATCTTGCTGCCTCCAGCGGGAAACTATCGGCAGGTTGCCATCACGCCTTGTCAACCATTCCGGCCGCACGCAGCGCATTGCCGCCGGTCTGCTCCAGGAAGGTCTTATAGGGCGCCGGAATGGAATTGTCTGCTGGCGGTAGCGCATATTTCCTCCGGGGCGTACCAGGGATGGCATCGAAGCCCAGCGGGGGGCGCAATAGGTAGCATTGATAAGCTAGATATTTATGCTATTTGCCTGGATACATGCGCGTCCTCTTTGGAGAGATACCCTCATGCCTCCATTCGATCAGACCCCGGACAAACCCCAGAGCTTTGGCTATAAGATCTCCTGGTATGCCGTGAAGGCCGCCGCCCCTGGGGCCGTGCTCGATGCGCTCGAATTCGGGGAGGGCGCCCCGGCCAATTGGCGGACAGGCCTTGCGGCTGCCCATAGCCGGGAAGGCAAGGCTCCAGAGCGCTACGTATTTGCCGCGCCGCCGGTCAGCGGCTGGACCCTCGTTGCGGGCTTCTGGCTGCCGGAACCCTATATCCCCAGCCAAGGTCCGCGCGACGGCTCGAAATTCGAGGAGCTGTTCACGGGGCTGATGAACAGGTTCGCCAGGGTTCAGTTTTTCGGAAGCTACCGCGTCGTGGATTACTGCGCCTGGGCGCGCGCGGAAAATGGCAAGGTGGTGCGAATATTCTCCTGTGCCGACGGCGAGGTGTACGCCAACCTTGGCGAGCAAACGCCGGAGGAAGCAAGGCTCAACTTTGCCAGGCTTGACGGCCTCGCGCCTCCGGAGGCCACCAGGAGGCTTTACGAGGCGGCGGAAGATATCGAGGCAGAGCAGAATGCGCTGATCGCCGGGGGCGTGCCGGAGCGCGAAGCACAGGCGAAAGTCTCGCGAATGCGCCGCGCATTGCCCAATGAGAGCGATGTGGTTGAACTCGCTGGGTTGTGGAGCGTCGATCCCACGCAGCTATCGGAGCAAGACAATCCGGAGGGACTAGGACTGGTGGCCCGCATACCGGAAAAGTATTCGCTTATCTGAACGCGGCGCCAGTTCAGTCAGCACCTTCCAAATCCCGTTCCGCCTGCCGGACGGCTGCCTCGAACTGCTCCTGAAGATAAGGGCTCGCTTGCCCAAGGCCGGCAACAACCTCGCAGGCCCAGCGTACATATTCGCGACGCCGCTCCAGCGTCCAATCCGGCGGGCTCAGGGAAAGGGCGCGCACGTTGCTGGTCTTGTCGGCAAGCTTCAGGAGCTTCGCGCGGGGAGACTTGTGCGGCGCGTGCTCGACCTGCAACCGCTTCCGCTCGTGCCTGGGCAGGGACTTGTCGTCGGTCACTTCGCCGACAAGCGCGGCAACGTCCTCTCCGAACATCGAAGCGATCTGGCTCAGCGGAATATTCTGGTCTTCCACGGCATCGTGCAGCAAGGCCGCGGCGGTTAGATGCGGGTCCTCCCCGTTTGTCGCCTCCGCGACGAGGCTCGCAACCTCGATCAGGTGATTGACATATGGCTCCCCGGCCACGCCCTTGCGCCTTTGGCCGCTGTGCCAATTCGCTGCGGCCTCCGCCGCTTTCAAGACGATCAGAAGTTCCGTAGGCATGGCTTTTCTCCAGAAGGGGCGGGCGTGCGCAAATCCTGCCCTTGAATTTAGGCGTCCGGCCGGCGGATTGCATGGGCGGGCAAGGATGGCGGGGCAACTCCGCGACCGCTCCCGGCATTTTGAATGAAGCGGCGCCCGGTATCCAGCATTTGTGTTTTGCATGGCCGCTACACATGTTGCACTGCAAAAGGCGCGATCGGCCGGCGCTGCCCGGGTGACGCGCGTTGCTTTCGATGGAGTGCGATCCCGCATGAGTGCGTACAAGGAAGAAACCGTCCTGTCCGTAAGACACTGGAACGGGGACCTTTTCAGCTTTACCACAACGCGGGACCCGTCCTTCCGCTTCAAGAACGGCCAGTTCGCGATGGTGGGGCTTGAGGCCCAAGGCCGGCCGCTGGTGCGCGCCTACAGCATGGCCAGCGCCAATTACGACGATCTCTTGGAGTTCTTCTCCATCAAGGTGCAGAACGGGCCGCTGACCTCGCGATTGCAGCACATCCAGCCCGGCGACCGGGTGCTCGTGGGCCGCAAGCCCGTGGGCACGCTGGTGCTCGACAACCTCCTGCCCGGCAAGCGGCTCTATCTGCTCAGCACCGGCACGGGCCTGGCACCCTTCCTGAGCCTCACCCGCGATCCCGAGACCTACGAGAGCTTCGAAAAGGTGATCCTGGCGCACGGCGTGCGCCATCTCTCGGACTTGGCCTATTACGAGCGGCTTACGGAGACGCTGGCGGAGGACGAGTACCTGGGCGGGATGGTGCGCGAGAAGCTGGTCTATTACCCGGTTGTCACGCGCGAGGCTTATCGCAATAGCGGCCGCATCAGCGATCTCATCAAGAGCGGCAAGTTCTTCGAGACCATCGGCCAGCCGCCGCTCAACCGCGAGGAGGATCGCGTCATGCTCTGCGGCAGCCCCGCGATGCTGGCGGAGCTTCGCCAGATGTTCCAGGAGCTTGGCTGGGTGGAAGGCAATATGGGCGAGCCCGGCGAGTTCGTGATCGAAAAGGCCTTCGTGGAGCGGTGATCCGGGCTCCGGCGGCGTGTGGTAACATGGGGGCTGTATGCAGGTAAGAGCAAGCCGCCGATGCTGTGATCCACATAACGCTCACAACCCCTCACCCTGTCCCTCTCCCACAGGGAGAGGGGACGCCTTCTCAGCGGGTACGCCCGGACTCCCTCTCCCATGGGGAGAGGGTTGGGGGGTAGGACGGTGATGAGGCGCAAGACGGCACGGCTATACGCTTTGCTGTACAGGCCAAAACGATGTGCCTCTTGAAAAAGCGTGCAAAGCCTGCAAGGTGAGCGGCGATACCGCTGACGCGGGCTTGAGCAGGTTTCCGCATGACATCCCCAAAGACCAGATCGAAGGCGCCCAAGGCGAGCATCTCCTATCAGGGCGAGCCGGGCGCCAACTCCCACATCGCCTGCGTCAATTTCGCCAAGGAACTGGCGCCGCGGGCCTGCCCAACCTTTGAGGACGCCATCGCCGCCGTGCGCAACGGCGCGGCGCGCTATGCGATGATCCCGGTCGAGAACTCGGTCGCGGGCCGCGTCGCCGACGTGCATCACCTCTTGCCCGATTCCGGCCTGCATATCGTGGGCGAGCATTTCGAGCGGATCAGCCACCAGCTCATGGCGCTGCCCACCGCCACGCTCACAACCGTGAAGACGGTGCACAGCCATACCCATGCGCTGGGACAGTGCCGCACCGCCATCCGCGCGCTTGGGCTGACGCCCATCGTCGAGGCCGACACGGCGGGTGCCGCGCGCATGATCGCGGCCGAGGGCGATGTGACCCAGGCCGCCATCGCCTCCAAGCTCGCCGCCCAGATTTACGGCCTCAAGATTTTGAAGGGCGATATCGAGGATGCGGTGCACAACACCACGCGCTTCCTGGTGTTCGCCAAGAAGGCCGAGGTTCCGCCCGCGGGCAGCGGCCCCGTGCTGACCACGTTCATTTTCCGGGTGCGCAACGTGCCTGCCGCGCTTTACAAGGCGCTGGGCGGGTTCGCCACCAACGGCGTGAACATGACCAAGCTTGAATCCTATCAGCTCGAAGGCAGCTTCAACGCCACCATGTTCTATGCCGACGTGGAAGGCCATCCGGACGACCGGCCGCTGAAGCTGGCGCTTGAGGAGCTTGAGTTCCATACGGCGGAGCTGATCCTGCTCGGCACCTATCCGCGGAGCCCGTTCCGCGAAACGCTCAAGGCGCGGAATGGCGGCGCGGAAGAGGCGCCGCGCGTGCGGAGCGCATAGGCCCGCACTGCCCTGCCCAAGAGTTCCGCCGCTTTGGCCGCCAGCTTGTCTATTAGGTTGGGGACTGTGACGAGCTTTGCCAAATTCATCGCATTTGCGTCCTGCTGGACACAGGCTGCGGCCCAGCATAATCTATCCTTATGACAAAGCTCCTCGATGAAGCCGTGAACGCCGTCCGCCGGCTGCCCGCCGATGCGCAGGACGATATCGGCCGTTTCCTGCTGGAGCTTGCTTCGGAAACGCCGCTCGATCCGGACGAAATCGCGGCGATTGAGGAAGCCGAGGCGGAAATCGCCCGTGGCGAAGGGCTTGCCGGCGAGGAGCTGAAGGACTTCTGGCGCTCGCTCGGCGTATGAATATTGTTCTTGCCCCGCGAGCAGCCAGGGATTTGCGCGCGATCACTGCATACATACGCAAGGAAAATCCGCCCGCCGCGCAGGCGGTATTGACTGCGATTTTCGAGTCCATCAACGCATTGAGCGAGCATCCGCGCCTGGGACGCCAAGTCAGCAGGGCGGGCGTCCGGCGCCTGCCCATCTCTGGCACGAACTACGTGGCCTATTACCGCATCGCGCGCGAAGACGTGTTGGTGCTTCATGTCCGCGACGGGCGGCGCAGGCCGTACCTGCCTTAGCCTGGCTCGATGCCGTTCGCGTTAGAGGGTGCGGGTAACGTCATGGCAAGACGGAAGCCGAGATTCTGCTTCCGGTAGGTACGAACGCCCCAGCTGCGATAAGCCGCACGGACATCCTGCCAATCAGCGTCCCAGGAACCGCCGCGAAGAACCCTGGCATCGCACTCGCCGGTTATCCACGCAGAGCCATCGCTGGGCGCGTCCTTGTAACTTTCGTTCCAGCAATCCTCGCACCATTCCCAGACATTGCCGTGCATCTGGTAAAGCCCCCATGGGTTGGGCTAAAAGCTGTCCACTGCGGCCACGACCTGACGTTTGCCTTCGGGATTGTTCCCAAATTCGTAATTTCCATCGTAGTTCGCCTCTGTGGAAATCTCATCACCCCACCAGAATTGCGTGCTTGTACCTGCGCGGCAGCAATATTCCCATTCTGCTTCCGAGGGCAGCCTGTATGCCTTGCCTGTTTTTTCCGAGAGCCACTCGGCGTAAGCCTTGGCATCGTCCCAGGTCACGCCAGCAATGGGTTGACGTTCTCCGGTCAAATCATCGCCCAGCCATTTATAATGGCGGCGAACCCATCCCGTTTCGATGTGGTTCGGGCTTCCTTCTTCCAACCATGCGGGCGGCTTGCAGCCTCCGGCTTTCACGCCGGCCAGGTATTCCGCCACGGTGACCGCAAATCTGCCGATGGCGAAGGGCCGGGCGAACGACACTTCGTGCTGCGGCGCCTCGTTTATGAAACTATGATAACGGCCATGGGCCTCTGTCAGTGCCGCGATCTCGCTGTCCGCCGAACCCATGAGGAACGCCCCGGCTGGCACAATCGCCATTTCCAGAGCGAAGTCCGCTTCCTTGAATATTCCGGCCACGCTACTCAGCCCCCGCAGTGCATTTGAGCAAGCAACATAACAGCATCTGGCAGCGCGCAAAGGCTATCGCGGGTCGAAGCAACCGGCAGCGCCGCCGCGGCCCGTGCTGCATCCCGCTATCGTGGCGCTCCAACACTGGTTAAAGCAACGTAAAGACCCGTACGCAGCGCGGCATGGTTAATGACGGCATGGTAAACGGTAAACCTACATGCGCATTTCTACCGCATTTCTATGAACTTTTCTGGATTTTGGGTCGATTTCTACGTTCCAAAACATCCGTTAAATATAGCTTCGATTTTAATATTTACCATGATTTGGAGCATTTCGCGCGGGCAAGCGCCGAGCGCGGAGTATAATTCTTGCAGGCAAAACAATACCTTAGTATGCACTTAAAACTTTAGAAAACTTTCCGCTTTATATTGGCGGCATGAATGAAGCGGCCTCCACACGCGCAAAAACGGCCAAAACCCGCTCCGTCCCGGTTAACGGGCGGTTAGCGGCGGGCGCGCCAGCCCAGGGCGGCAACAAGCGCCGGCCGCCCGGACAGCCCTGCGCGCTATGCCGCCAGCGCCTGCCTGAAGGTCTTGGGCTTGGCGCAGGCCCATTTCGCCACCGTGCCGATGTCGTAGAAGCGGCACGCCTCCATCAGTATCCGGCACTCGGTCCAGATGTCGCCGTCCGACATGGGCATGAACAGATCGTGGATGTTGTCCACGCCCATATAGCAGCGCACGCCCGCCTCATGCAGCTTCGGGAACGGCGCGATGGAGTTGTGCAGCGGCGCGGTCATCGGCAGCTTCTGCATGCTGAGCGCGGCCGAGGGGCAGATCACGATGCCCATGTCCGCTTCGAGGATCTTCGCGACGATGCGGTCCTGCTCGCGCTCGTCCTTGGCGCCAAGCGAAATCGCGTGGATGCCGTAGACCATGCCCTGCATGCCGTGCTCGATAGCCTTGGTGGCAAGCAGTTCGGTCTCGGTTTCGAGCGGGTTGTTCTCCTGGTCCACATGCACCTCGACGGGCTTGCCGAGCCGCTTGGCGAGGTCGAACACGAGGTCGAGATGCGCCTCGGGCCTCGGGCGGTCGCGCGAGGGCAGGCCGCCGCAGAAATCGGCGAGCTTGCAGGCCTCGGCATATTGCTCGTAGGAGGCGGGGTCGAGCACGCCTTGCAGCGGCTGCACGCCAACCTCGAAAGTAATGAGGCCGGCATAGCGCTTCTTCACCTCCATCGCGGCGGTGACGGGCAGGAGGCCAACGGTGCTGTCCGCGTCCACCATGGTGCGGCAGTAGGTGACGCCCTGCGCGATCATCTTGTCGAGGCCGCGCCCGATGCGCTCGATCAGGTCGTCGTAGGTGTAGTTCTCCTTGAGATAGCGGTAGATCTCCCACTTCTTCTGCATGTCCACCTGCGACAGGCGCAGGTTCTCCATGTTGATGAGGTAGGCCTTGTCGAAATGGGCGTGGTGGCTGGCGACGCCGCCCAGGCGCTCGACCTCCTCCATGAAGTGGAGATGCAGGTTCCACGGCTCCTGCTTGTCCGCGAGCTTATAGCGGAACGTGCCCTTGGCCGTGTCGGCAATGAGCTGTTCGAGGGTCGCGATGCCCACATCCGCGTCGGTGATGAGCGGAATGCCGTTCTCGATGCAGAGCTTGCGGATGAGCTTGGCGTCGGAGGCTTCGTCGTAGTCGTCGTCGCCGGTGAGAACGTTGATGACGAGATCGAAGCGGTTTTCCTTGAGGAAAGTTAGGATATTCGGTTGATGCCGATCAGTAATTTTATGAATTTCCGTACTATCTATGCCGCGATCCGAAAGAAACTTGTGGGTACCAGGTGTCGAATAAACATCTACTTCTAATGTAAGGAACTGTTTTATTGCGGGGAGCATTCGCTTTTTATTTTCCTGCTTCCCGGCGCTGATGAGGACTTTCTTCCGGCTCTTGCGGCCCAGCAACTTCAAGTTGAAGGCCAGCATCTCCAGCGAAACACCTTCATTCATAGGTCTTACCCCTTCCGTGCTGCCCCCCTTAAATCTCACCGGGCCTGGCGCGTTTCCGCGCGCGAGCCCCGGCTCGCGGTCCCTGTCCGCAAATGGCGCGCATGTTGAAGTGCGAATCTCCGCTAGTCAACCCCACCAATTGGTGGGCACGGGGCAATCGGGTGAAAAAGCCGGCGGCACGGGGAACGATTGCTGAATCTGCTTTAAGCCTCCGATTCACAAGGGAAGGGGCGGCGATGGGCTGCCGGCGGGAAATCGTTCAGAATATCGCCGGCAGCCGCCTGTCCATCGAGAATAGCCTGCACTGGGTAATGGACATGACCTTCCGCGACGGCGAATGCCGCGTCCGCCAAGACAATGCCGCCGTGGCCTGGGGACGGCCACGTCGACGCAAACAGGTCAGCAAAAGAGAAATTGATCGTAATCCCGCCACTTGGGTAACGCATTTCCTGCCGCTCAGTCAGACCACAAACGTCAGCTTCGATCGGCATTGCAAACCATGTTTCACCGGCGCGACATCCTGAAGGCGGCGCTTGCCGCCGCGGCCCTCCCCGCTCTCAAGCTCCCAGCGCATGCGGCACCCGCCCGGCGCTTCGTCGACATTCACTGCCATTTCTTCAACGCCGCCGACCTGCCCGTACGCGGCTTCCTGCAACGCGTGGTCCTGTCCGACTACGCGGCGGGCCTGCCGCAGTCAGCCGCGGGCACCCCATCGCAAAGCGTGTGGAAAGGCCTGGCCGCGAAACTCACCGACCTGATCTTGAAATACGAAGCGCCGGCCGCTCAGAAAGAGCTTGCCTGTCTCAAGGACGCGAGCGCTTGCCCCGGATATAACGCCGGCGGCCCGCAGGCACGCGGTCTGGCGAAGATGCAGAAGAGCGGCTTGCCAGACACGGGCGGAGGAAAGGCCATCGCCGAGGTGCTGGTGGAGCACTACCGGGCGAGGGGGCCGCAGCCCAAGAGCGATATGCCAATCGCAAAGCAGCTGGACAGCGGCGTGGACACCGACGCCTTCGTCGATTTCGTCCTCAAGGAGATGGAAATGGCGGGCGACGGCGCGCCTGGCGCCTCCAGCCGCGGCATGAAGAGCCTCGGCTCCTCGCTCAGCAATGCCGCCGCAGCCGTGGGCGCCTACATCGCCAGCGGCCGCAGCACTTTCTCGCGCTATTTCACCTGGGGAGAGTTGCTGGTTGGCTATCGCCAGTCAATCATCGAGACCTATTACTCGCTTTACGACCCGCAAAACACGCGCATCATCCTGACGGCGCCTGCAATCGTCGACTTCAATTATTGGTTGCAGGACCAGACGCCATCGCCCGTCAAGGATCAAGTGGAGCTTATGAGCGCCTTGTCCTTGCGGCAGCCCCGGCCCATGCACGGCTTTGTGGCCTTCGATCCCTTGCGCGAAATCCGGCGCAAGCCTGACGAGCCATCGCCGCTCGCCATCGTCCAGGAAGCGGTAGCCAAGCAGGGCTTCCTGGGCGTGAAACTCTATTCGCCGATGGGGTTCAAGCCTATCGGCAACGCCACGCAGAGCGTCAGCTTCCCGGCCTACGCGTCGATGAACGAGCCGGGCTTCGGCGCGGCCCTCGATAAGGCGCTCGGCACGCTCTACGCCTGGTGCGAGGAAAACGAAGTGCCAATCGTCGCGCACACCGCCGACACCCAGGCCGCTGGGCCTGGCTTCGGCACAAGGGCGGAGCCCAAGCTCTGGGAAAAGGTGCTGACCAAATACCCGAAGCTCAAGCTGGACTTCGCGCATTTTGGCCTCTTCACGCAGGCCCTGAACCTGGCGGACGCGCCCAAGCAGTTCGGCAAGACCTGGGAAAGCGAGATCGGCGCCTACATCAAAGGCCGCCGGTTCCCGAACGTCTACACCGACATCAGCTACTTCTACTGGGTGCTGGATGGCAGCGCCGAGAAGGAGCACGTCGACGCCGTCAAAAAGCTGTTCGCGAAGTATTTCGAGGCAGACCCGCATTGCGAGCGGCTCATGTACGGCACCGACTGGAATATGACCGGCAGGGCGCAAGGGGCGGCGCAATACGTGGACACCGTGGAGGCCTTCTTCCGCGGTCTCGGCTTGAATGAGCGGCAGCTTGACAACCTCTTCCATAAGAACGCGCTGCGCTTTCTGGGGCTCGACCGGCCGGGCAAGGCGGAAGCGCGTCTTAAAAGCTTCTACGAGGCGGCGGGCAAGCCATTCCCCGCCTTCGCATAGGCCATGAAGTACCGGCAATTGAAATACTCAAGCGCATAGGAGTAGCCGGCCCCGCGAAATCCGGCTAAAACAAGCTACAAAATTAACGGCATACCAGGGGAGATAGTGACAATGGATCGATCGGACTGGTGGCGCGCCTCCGCTTGCGCACTATCCTTGTTTTTCGCCAGCATTTCAGCCGCCGGCCTCGCCCGCGCGGACGACTTGGAGAAGGCCATCGCGGCTGTGAAAAGCGCCAGCGACGAGGATTTGCGCAAGGAGATCGACCGCCGCTTGCAGAAGAAGAAAAATGCGGCAAAGCCGGGCGCCGCTGTATCGCGCGGGCTTACTCCTGGGGGAGGCAGCGGGCTTTCCTCGCTCGGCGACGGGCAGCTTTTGGCCGCGGCGCACGTCACCAGCCGGTCGATCTACGGCGCCGACGACCGCAAGGACTGGTATCAGTTATCGCCCGGCAGCGGGCTTGAGCCGCTCGCCCGCGCTTCGGTTGCGCTTTTCGACGCCGCCAAGCTCGACGCGCCTTCCGGCGGCACGGTCCGCATCAAGGCCAAGTCCTTCCAGGAGACCAGGCACCTTTGCCCAACACCCAAGCCGAAGTTCGCCGAGCAGCCCTCCGGCGCCTTCTGTTCAGGCACGCTGGTGCGGCCCGACCTCGTGCTGACCGCCGGCCATTGCGTGCGCGAGATCTCGCATAATGAAGCCCTCCCGCCCGACGTCACCGGCGTCAGATTTGTATTCGGCTACGCCATGCGGGGTCCGGACGCGGATGCGGCCCAGGTTCCGGACACCAATGTTTTCGCCGGAAAAGCGGTCGTTGGCGGCGAGAAACCCGATGCGAAGAATGCCGACCGTCACGATTGGGCGCTGGTGCGTCTGGACCGGCCCGTGCCGTCATCCGTCGCCGAGCCTGTGACGAATTGGGAAGCGGCTCCAGTGGCCAAGGGCGCGCGGGTCTTCGTCATCGGCTTCCCGGCCGGCTTGCCGCTCAAATACGCGGCGGGCGCCACGGTTCGCGACGCATCGAACGAGAACTGGTTCGTCGCCAATCTCGATACGTTCGGCGGCAATTCGGGCTCGGGCGTCTACGACCAGGCGAGCAAGAAATTAGTCGGCGTGCTGATCGAGGGCGAGGTCGACTATAAGCCGGACACGGCGAAGGGCTGCTACCTGATCAATCTGTGCCCGGACAATGGCTGCTCGGGCGAGACCGTCGGCCGCCTCAGCCAAGTGCGCATGCCGTAAGGGTTGCGCCATGAACGGAGGGAATCTCCCCTCACCCCAGCCCTCTCCCCATGGGAGAGGGAGTCCGGCTGTGCCCGTTGAGCGGGCGTCCCCTCTCCCGTCCATATCCNNCGCTTGCGGATATGGACACCTTTGAGTAGCAAGCTCGCCAAGGCGAGCTTGCGTGGGAGAGGGACAGGGTGAGGGGAGATCCCCTTCGTTCGAATCGAAGACATCCCAATAACAAAATCCCGGAAACGCGGAAGCGTTCTCCGGGATTTTTGCAAGCCGCGTGCAGCTCTCAGGACCGCGCCTCAGTCCTGGCCGTCGAAGCAGGGGCAATAGCAATCCCGGTGATGCCTATGGAAGTGCCGGTGGCGATGAGGGACGGGGGCGGCCCACTCGAAGCCGGCATCCTCAACATGACGGCTTCTGCGCCAGCCGTGCCTGCGGTGGTGCCGGCGAGCCCGGTAATAATGACGCGACGCAGTCTTGACCTCCGCAACCGTTGCCATGGCGGGCGGTATAGCGCCAAACACGGGATCGGCCGGATTCTTGACCGCTATCTGAGTGCCATCGGGCAGCTTCAACTCCGCCCAGGTGAAATGCAACTTCAGGCCGTCCGGAAAGTTTCCTTTACAGGTATCGGCCTTCGTGCGCCGCAGCTCGATTGACGTTTTTCCATCGGCAACCGGGCTTGAGCTGACCTGGAAGTCGGCCTTGCCCGTGCACCCGCCGGTGGCGACGGTGACGGTAATGCCGGTTGGCGCGGACTCCGAGGAGATGATCTTCTCAAGCTCCTGCGACGCCATCGCGGACGAGCCGGCCACCGCAAGGAGCGTCAGTGGAAACGCAAAGGCGAATGCCCTCAGGTGAATACGCATTACCATTTTCCGATCCTAAGCTGAAAGCCGCCTTGGGCCTACCTGGCGAGCAGAACCCCTTTCACCATAAGGCCATAGCCTGCGCCATGGAAACTCATTGATTGCTTATAGATGGATAAATCTTTGTTTTTCGTAAACAGGTGCGCCCATTTTGCCGCCTGTGCGAGGGCTGGGTACCACCTGTGGACAACACCGCCAGTCCTTCTCATCCATTAGGCGAAGACAGGCCAGGCCGCCGGGTGCTGCGTTCCAGCCGGAAACAGGGGGCATCCGTAGACGGCTGGCAACTCCGCTTCCAATATGGAAGCGCCGCCATTCCAGCGCACCGCGCATGCGACTGGAGTCCGGTCAGACAGCTTCCATTATGGTGCGCTAAGTATTTCCAGCAGTCGTCTATACCAATATATTACCATCGCCAAACATATGCTTGCTGCATTTTATACGTTGCGGTAAGCTCGCCTCATTCCATAGGTATGTCTTCGGTTTCTTCGGCGCAAGACCCGCATAACCTCCGGTAGCAACATTCCGAGGCGACTGCTTTATCTGGCGGAAGACAGGCAGCCTGCAAGAATAACGGCGCCAACGGGGGAGGAAAATGCCCGCATCCCAGCAAAACTTTGACGAGATCGAACAGCGCTACGGGGTAAGCCGGCGCGAGTTCATGGCGTTTTGCACAGGTATCGCGGCCACCATGGGGCTTGCGAACAGCGCCGCGGCACAGGTTGCCGAAGCCATCACCAAGAAGGAACGGCCTTCGGTGATCTGGCTGCATCACCAGGAATGCACCGGCTGCACGGAATCGATGCTGCGCGCCGAGCATCCCACGCTCGAAAAGCTCATCCTCGACGTCATCTCGCTCGACTACCACGAGACGCTGTTCGCCGCCGCGGGCCATCAGATCGAAGCCGCCCGCAAGGCAGCGCAGGAAAAGAACAAGGGCAAGTATCTGCTCGTGGTCGAGGGCGCCATTCCGATGAAGGACGGCGGCATTTACTGCAAGATCGGCGGCCAGACC
This sequence comes from Hyphomicrobiales bacterium, assembly GCA_003153975.1. Classification (GTDB taxonomy): domain Bacteria; phylum Pseudomonadota; class Alphaproteobacteria; order Rhizobiales; family Rhodomicrobiaceae; genus Rhodomicrobium. Next base: position 34,303 of record PMBZ01000102.1, on the reverse strand, counting down.
TCGCTGGAGCTGACTCGCGAAGCCGCTGCCGGCGCCGCCGCGATCATAGCACTTGGCTCCTGCGCCTCCTGGGGTGGCATGCCCTCCACACCGCCGAACCCGACAGGCTCCGTTGGCGTCGCCGAAGCGCTCGGTCGCAAAGACATCCTTAGCATTCCGGGCTGCCCGTCGAATCCTTACAACTTCCTTGCCTGCGTCGTTCACTTCCTGACCTTCGGCAAGCTTCCGCCCCTCGACAGCCAGGGCCGGCCGCTGTTCGCCTACAGCCGCCTCATCCACGAGAACTGCGAGCGCCGCGCCCATTTCGACGCCGGCCGCTTCGCGCTGGAGTTCGGCGACGAAGGCCACCGCAAGGGGTACTGCCTGTACAAGCTCGGCTGCAAAGGCCCCGAGACCTACGCCAACTGCTCCATCGTGCAGTTCGGCGATGTGGGCATGCAGTCCTGGCCGGTCGGCATGGGCCATCCCTGCATCGGCTGCAGCGAGAAGGGCATCGGCTTTACGAAGCCCATCCACGCGCTGGCCGACCTCAAGAACCAGCGTCCGCCGGTTGGATACGCGCGCGTCAACGAGGAGCAGGGAACGGGCCTTAATTCCGCGGGCGTCGCGGTGGTTTCCGGCGTCGTGGGCGCTGCTGTGGGCGCGGGCGCGATGCTCACCAAGAAGCTCAGCGCGCTTGAAGGCAGCCAGAAATCTGGCGAGAACCGTCAGGAGTAGCCCGGATGAGTTGCAATCGCCGTGATTTCATGCGCGGAGGGTTGGGGGGTGCTGCGGCTGCGGCAGCCTGCGCAACCTTAGGCGCAAGTCCCGCCGAGGCGCGGGAAAACAAGAAAGTGCCCGGGAACGCCATCGGCCTGCTCTACGATTCCACGCTCTGCATCGGCTGCAAGGCGTGCATGTCGGCGTGCAAGACCACCAACGAGCTGCCGCTGGACGACAATGTTGGCGGCAAGCTTTGGGATACGCCGTTCGAGCTGTCGGGCAAGACCTATACCGTTATCAAGGTCTACCAGGACGGCACCTCGGTTAATAAGGATCAGGTCAAGGACGGCTTCGCCCACATCAAGCGGCAATGCCTGCATTGCATCGATCCGTCTTGCGTCTCGGTTTGCCCCGTGAAGGCCATGACCAAGAACCCGGAAACCGGCATCGTCTCGTACAACGCGGACGCCTGCATCGGCTGCCGCTATTGTGTTGCGGCCTGCCCGTTCCATGTGCCGCAATTCCAGTACGACACGCCCTTCCCGCGTATCGCCAAGTGCCAGCTCTGCAAGGAGGAACTGGCCAAGGGCGATATCCCCGCTTGCGCCAAGGTTTGTCCGACGGGTGCGACCCTGTTCGGCAGCTACAACGCTTTGAGCAAGGAGATCGAGCGGCGCAAGGACATGAAGCCCGGCGAGGCGAACGTGTTCCCAAGGCGGACAGTCGATTCGGGTGACACGTACGAGCGCGCGGCGGCGCACTATACCGAGGAGGTTTACGGCGCCAAGGCGCTGGGCGGCACGCAGGTGCGCTACCTCGCGGGCGTTCCCTTCGACAAGTTCGACCTTCCGGTGGGCCTGCCCGAGCGCTCCTACGCTTCTCAATCCGAAAGCATGCAGGAAGCGCTTTATAGCGGCCTGACTGTGCCCGCCGCGGCATTCGCCGGCCTCATGCTGGCGGCCTACTTCGGCACGAAAAACCTGCACGACGATGAGGAGGGCTAACATGACAGACATCCCCATCAGGCCAAGTATCCGCAGAAGGCACGAAGCAATTGGCGGCAAGCTCGTTAGCAGGCTGACCATCGCCCTCTCGCTGCTCGTCGGCATCGCGCTCTTCTTCCTTTACCAGCGCTTCGTGTACGGCCTGGGCGCCGTCACCAACATCAACAACGGCTACCCCTGGGGCATCTGGGTCGTGTGGGATGTGATCATCGCCACTGGCTTTGCCTGCGGCGGCTACGCCATGGCGCTGCTGGTCTACATCCTCAACCGCGGCGAGTTCCATCCGATGATACGCTCGGCGCTGACCGCGTCGGTGTTCGGCTACTCGCTCGGCGGCCTTTCGGTGCTGATCGACCTCGGGCGCTACTGGAACTTCTGGCACATCCTGTCGCCGTCCTATTTCAACCCCGGCTCGGTCATGTTCGAGGTGGCGGCCTGTATCACGCTCTACATCGTGGTGCTGTGGATCGAGTGGTTCCCGACCTTCCTCGAATGGCTCGGCACACGCGGCATCCAGAAGGCATTCGAACGGATGCTGTTTGTGTTCATCGGCCTCGGCGTGCTTCTGCCCAGCATGCACCAAAGCTCGCTCGGCTCGCTCCTGATCGCGATGGGCTATCAGGTTCATCCGCTCTGGCAGACGCCGTTCCTGCCGATCTTGTTCCTCATGACTGCCCTCTGCATGGGCTACGCCGTTGTCATCTTCGAGGCGACGCTGGCGGCCGTGGGCTTCGCCCGCGACGTGCGCGAGGAACTGCCGCTCCTGGAAAAGCTCGGCAAGGTCGTCGCGTCCGTGCTGCTGATGTTCATGGTCTTGCGCTTCGCCGACATTATCGACCGCGGCCAGACCGGCCGGCTGACCGAGGGGAACCTGCAAACCGCGATGTTCTGGATCGAGACGGTCCTGTTCGCCTTCCCGATCGCGGCGTTCTCTTTCGGCTCGGGACAGAGCCGGATGTCCAGGCTGTTCCCGGCGGCGGCGAGCATGCTAGCGGGTGCGGTGCTCTATCGCATCGACGCTTTCCTCGTGGCCTACAACAGCCCCACGCACTGGCACTACTTCCCGTCGGCGCCGGAAATCCTGGTGACACTCGGCGTGATCGCCATCGAGGTGCTGGCCTACATCGTCTTTGTGAAGAAATTCCCCATTCTGCCCGGTCACGAATACCGTTGATGGGCGCAGAGGTTTAAGGAGACCGTTCCGTGTCTAAGAGAATCACCATCGACCCCATTACCCGCATCGAAGGCCATCTGCGGGTGGATGCCGAGATCAACGATGGCAAGGTCACAAAGGCGTGGTCGTCCGGCCAGATGTGGCGCGGCGTCGAGCTGATCCTGCTCGGCCGCGACCCGCGCGACGCTTGGGCCATCACGCAGCGCATCTGCGGCGTGTGCACCACGGTGCATGCGATCACTTCGGTGCGCGCGGTCGAGAACGCGCTCAAACTCGAAGTGCCGCTGAACGCGCAGTTCATCCGCAATATGATCCAGGCCGCGCACGCGATCCACGATCATATCGTGCACTTCTATCACCTGTCGGCGCTCGACTTCGTCGATGTGGTCTCGGCACTCAAGGCCGATCCGGTCAAGGCCGCGAACTGGATTCAGCAGTACAGCGACTGGCCCATGAACTCCAAAGAGGTCATGATCGCCACGCAGGAGAAGTTGAAGGCGTTCGTGGGCACGGGCCAGCTTGGGCCGTTCACCAACGGCTATTGGGGCCATCCGGCGATGAAGCTTTCGCCGGAGATCAACCTCGTCGCGGTGGCGCACTACCTGCAGGCGCTCAACGTCCAGCGCGAGGCCAACAAGATCGTCACCATCCTCGGCTCCAAGACCCCGCACATCCAGAACTTGGCGGTGGGCGGTGTTGCAAACCCAATCGCAACCGACAGCCAGTCGGTACTGACCGTGGACCGCCTCTATGCGATCAAGACGCAGATCGACAAGCTCGCCGACTTCGTGAAGAAGGTCTACCTGATCGACGTGGCGGCGATCGGCTCCGTTTACGCGGACTGGACGAAATACGGCGCGGGCGTGATGAACTACCTCTCGGCGCCGGATTTCCCCATCGACACCAAGGGCACCGAGTTCATGTATCCCGGCGGGTACATCCCGGACGGCGATCTCACGAAGTACCAAGCGATCAAGAGCTTCGGCGACGACTATTTCGGCAAGGGCGTCGAAGAGTCCGTCAAGCACTCCTGGTACACCTACAGCAAGGAAGGCCCGCTGCACCCCTACAAGGGCGAGACCACGCCGCACTACACCGACTTCCAGGACGACGGCAAATATTCCTGGCTCAAGGCGCCGACCTTCTACGGCAAGCGCGCGCAGGTTGGCCCGCTCGCCGCGGTGCTCAACGCGGTGGCCGCCGGCCATAAGCCGACCACTGCCTATGTCACCAAGGTGCTCGACACGGTTTCGGCACTGGTTGGCGCCAAGGTCGGCGTGGATGCGTTGCACTCGACCATCGGCCGCCACGCTGCCCGCGCGGTGCGCTGCGCGGTGATGCTCGACCTGCTCGAAGCCAACTGGCAGAAGCTCATCGACAATATCGGCAAGGGCGACGTAGCCACCTTCAACAAGCCGGTGTTCCCGAAGGGCGAGATCATGGGCTTCGGCTTCCATGAGGCGCCGCGCGGCCTGCTCTCGCACTGGACCGTGATCCGCGACGGCAAGATCGCGAACTATCAATGCGTCGTGCCCTCGACCTGGAACGCCGGCCCACGCTCCGAGGACGGCACCCCTGGCCCCTACGAGGCATCGCTTATCGACAATCCGGTGGCCGATCCCGAGCAGCCGCTGGAAATCCTGCGCACCATCCACTCCTTCGACCCTTGCCTTGCCTGCGCCGTGCATGTACACGACCAGGAGACTGGCAAGGCCGTCAAAGTGACGGCGGTATAAGGGGATAAAAAGACCCCCTCACCCCAGCCCTCTCCCCAAGGGGAGAGGGAGCAGGCTGCGGCCCTCTTCCAAAAGGGGAGGGGCAGGCCGCTGCCCTCTTCTAGGGGGAAGAGGCCAGTTCCAGCGTCCCCTCTCCCCTTGGGGAGAGGGACAGGGTGAGGGGGTCTTTGCTCTCTTGGATCAAACTTGGGTAATGAGCGAAAGCATGCGCGCGGTTGTGCTTGGGGTAGGCAATATCCTGCTCTCCGACGAAGGAATTGGCGTGCATGCCGTGAGGGCGCTGGCCGAGCGCTACGTGCTGCCGCCGGAAGCCGAGGCGATCGACGGCGGCACCTCCGCGATGGACTGCCTCGACCAGCTTGCCAGCGCCGATCTCCTTTTGATCGCGGACTGCGTACGCGGCGGCCACGAGCCCGGCACGCTGGTCCGGCTGGGAGACGGCGAACTTAACGCGTTCTTCCGGACCAAGATTTCGCCACATCAGGTTGGCCTGTCGGATGTGCTGGCAACATTGAACCTGCACGGCATTGCGCCGGCACGCACGGTTCTGATCGGCGTGGAGCCCAAATCGTTCGGCCTTGGCATGGAGCCGACGCCCGAGCTTGCCGCCAGGCTGCCCGCCATTGTGGAAGCGCTGGCGGAAGAGCTTAAGGCGGCCGGGCTTACCCTCGTACCGCGCGCAGGTTAGGAGAAGCGAGCCCATGTGCATCGGCATTCCCATGCGCGTTATCGAAAGTGACGGCTACACTGCGCTCTGCGAAGTCAGGGGCGAGCAGCGGCGCGTGAACGTCATGCTAATCGAGGGTGCTGAGCCCGGCACCTGGGTGCTGACCCACGCCGGGAATGCGGTGCGCCTGCTTGAGGTGGAGGAAGCCTCGCAGATCGTCGAGGCGCTCGAAGCGCTTACTGCTGCGCTGAACGGCGAATCCGTGGACGGCTATTTCCAGGACCTCCGCAGGCATTAGCCTGAAGATTCAGCGACTTACACAACGTGCACAACCCCTCACCCTGTCCCTCTCCCCATGGGAGAGGGGACGATGTTGCACGCTCCGAGCACTATTCGGGCGTCCCTTCTTCCATGGGGAGAAGGACAGGATGAGGGGTAATGCCATATGGCTTCGGCACGCCCCCCTCAATCCGCAACCTTGCCTTTGCCGGCATCGAGCGCGGCGGTTGGCTTTCCAGGCCCGGCGCCACGCACCACCGTCAGCGACATGGGCGGCAGGCTGAGCGATAGCGGCTTGCCGGGTTCCGTCCGGTACTGCTCTGGGGGCTCGGAGAACTTGGGATGGCCCGCCTCCCGGCCGGGCCGCCACGCATATTGGCGGGGCGAGTATTGAAACACCTCGTGCGGCCCAGGCCAGCCGGCAGCACCTCCCTCGAAGCGGACGCCGGCCTGCCGCGTGCGCGCCGCATCTTTGTTCAGGACCATCAGCGCCCATTGTCCATCGGGCCGTTGCACCGCGTAGGCCGCGAGGCTGCCATCGCCCCCTGAGCCGGCGACGCGCGCGCGGTAGAGGCTATGCACACCATCCGGCGCGCCCAGCCACTCCTGCCCAACCAGTTTCGCCCCATAATAGGTGGGAAGCCGCCATTGGACCTTGCCGTCTTTCCCCGCTTGCAGGGCCATGAGCTGGCCCCAGGTGTCGCAATCGGCGCCCTCTTTGACAGGGCTTGAGGGCTCGACGCCATAAAGATAGAGGGTCTTGACGCCGGCCATCAAATATTGCGCGGCAATTTCGGCGTTGAGCAGTGCCGCTGGCACCTCGACCTCGCGCTGCCCGGCAAATGAGGAATAGCCGAATTCCGTTATAATCCAGGGAATGCTGCTTGGCACGCCGTCTTCCTTGAGGCGCTCCAGCGTTTGGCGGACGAGCTTGGGATGCTCCTTGAGCTGTGCTGCGGGAGAGGCCTCGCACAGGTCGTCGAAGGGGTACCATTCGAAGGAAAAGAAGCCGAAATCGCTGCCGCGATTCTTCTGCTGCAGGTAGGCCAGGAAGCGCCCCATCCAGGAGGTGCGCCCGGCATCGTCCGGAATGGCGTTCCAGCCGTCGACCTCCGATTGAAAACCCGGCCCGCCCAGGACAAGTGCCGGATTTTCGCGGTGGATCGCATCGGCAAATTGAATAAAGAGCGCGGCGTAATGCTCCGGCGAGGCGTACTGCCCATCGGGCTCCTCGCCAAGCTCGATCTGGCGGACATCGTAGCCGCGCGCCTTGAGGAAACGGATCTCCGCCGCCGCGTTATCCGGCGTGTCGTAGAGCAGGCCCGTGGGCATGAGCACGGGGCGGCCACGCGTCAGGCCGGAACTCATGAAGCGGTCGATGCCGGGCTGTTCGATTTTCGGGTCGCGGTCGATGGCGCGATGCCAGGGGTCGGTCGAGGAGGTGACGATCTTGGTTTGCACCTTGCCGTCCGCCTTATGCACCATGCGGTCCTTGAGGTTGCCGCTGCGATCGAGCGTGCCTGCGTAAAGTTCGCGGATGGCGAAACCCAGCCGGTCGCGGATATCCGCCGAGCCGGCCGGAGCCGTTCCCGAGCCCTTCTTCAGCACGATACGGAGGTAATGCGTGGGCACCGGCGCATCGGCGAGCCGCAGCAGCGCCTCCCCGCCCGCGCCGCCAGCGGCATTGCCTTTCGGGAAAGCCCGCCAGCGGCCGCGCAGCATGTCCTTGTAATACTCCGCAGCCTCCCCTTCCCAGTATTGCACCTCGTAATCGGTCGCGAACGGCTCGGCCCAGAGGATGCGCAAGCCGTCGATGGCAACCTCCTTCTCGAAGTTTATCAGCACCCATTGCGGGTTCAGGGCGTTGTCCTCCCCCGTGAAGTGCCGGTCGAGAAAGGGATTGCTCTTCCAGAAGCTTGCCTCGTCGCCGTCGTCGAGACGCGAATAGCCGTCGTGGTTTGCCTCATCGTGGGTATTGCCCCGGCGCGGCAGCTTGTAGCCGCCCGTCGCCTGGATCGGCTTTTCCGCCTTATCGCTCGAAATCCAATAGCCTTGCGCGCGCTCCGGGTCGCTCCAGGCGCCTTCCTCGTTCCAATGCCAGACGGCAACGCCAAGCTCTGTCCGCAGCCGGTAGGACAGGCGATAGAAGGGAATGGAGGAGACTTCGGCGGCAGCCTCCGGCGTATAGGTTCTTTCCAGCTCGCCCTGCTTATGCCCATCCAGGCCCGCCCCGAGCGCCTCCGAAGGAACCACTTGCGCCGCCGCCTGTCCGGCTTCGATCAAAATTGCCGTATTTTCAGATGCCGCCACCTGCCGCACCGGCATTAGCAGCAACGCAAGCCAAAGAGTGAACAGCCGCAAGGATCGGCCTCCCGAACAGCGAAAGAAAGCGGCGCAACGGGCGGTCAGCCGCCCTTGCCCCTGCGGCTTACGTTAGTCCTCGAAGCTTGGCCCAAGGTGCCCGTCAACCAATTCATCCATTTTTTGAGCTTGCCGGGCAGGCACGCCGCCTTCCCCGTGCAACCCAATCGGGCACAGCGCCCACTTATTGGGCAATTTTCCAGCATGCAGATTCTCGTTGCAGGCAAAACTAGGCCGTTTGGGCGTTCCGATGGTGGATTTGCGGTTTTTTCGGGCCTCGACGGGCCGCCGGCGGGCCAGGCAGGTTTTGGCACAGCTTTTGATTATAGCCTAGCCGGGCCTCGCAGGGACTTCCCGGACGCGCGACGGAAGCAACGGGCAGGGTTCGAAGCCAGGGACATTAATGGAGGACTTAATAATGAAGATGGTGATGGCGATCATTAAGCCGTTCAAGCTCGACGAGGTGCGCCAAGCCCTCGACGAAGCAGGCATCGAAGGCATGACCGTCAGCGAGGTCAAGGGATACGGGCGGCAAAAGGGGCACAAAGAGGTCTACCGCGGCGCCGAATACGAAGTCAGCTTCGTGCCGAAGCTCAAGATCGAGGCAGTGGTCCCCACCGAGTCGGTCGCCAAGGTCATAGAGGCGATCTCCACTGCTGGAAAAACCGGGCAAATCGGGGACGGCAAAATCTTCGTCACCCCAGTCGAGCAATCGGTGCGCATCCGCACCGGCGAAACAGACGCGGACGCACTTTAAATCAAGAAGGGAAGAACAGAATGAAGACGGTTTGGCGTAATTTGGCCCTGTTTGCGGTCGCCGCGGCTGGCGCTGCCGCGATTATGGACCCGGCATTCGCGGAGGAAGCCGCGAAAGCGGCGGTGAAAGCTCCCGACCTCGTGGTGAACAAGGCGGACGACGGCTGGATGATGACATCCTCGCTGCTCGTGCTCCTGATGACGGTTCCAGGCCTGGCGCTGTTCTACGGCGGCATGGTGCGGACCAAGAACATGCTCTCCATGCTCACGCAGGTGCTGATGATCCAGTGCATCGTCTGCGTGCTGTGGTTCGTCTACGGCTACAGCCTCGCCTTCACCGAAGGCAGCGGGTTCACCTCGCCCTTCGTCGGCGGCTTCTCGCGGCTGTTCATGCAGGGGATCGATCCCAAGGCGCCCGCCGCGACCTTCTCGGTCGGCGTCGGCCTCGACGAGCTGGTCTACGTCTGCTTCCAGATGACCTTCGCGGCGATCACCACGGCACTTGCCATCGGCGGCTTCGCCGAGCGCATGAAGTTCTCCGCTGTCGTGCTCTTCGCCATCCTGTGGCTCACCATCGTCTACATCCCGATCGCGCACTCCGTGTGGTTCAACCCCGGCCCGAACGACCTCGCCGTCGCTAACGACGCGGCAACGGCCCGCTCCGGCTATGGCTTCCAGATGGGCGCGCTCGACTTCGCGGGCGGCACCGTCGTTCACATCAACGCCGGTATCGCAGGGATGGTTGGCGCTCTCCTGCTCGGCCGCCGCATCGGCTTCGGCAAGGAAGCCATGCCGCCCCACTCGCTGACGCTCACCATGGTCGGCGCCTCGCTGCTGTGGGTNNTGGTTCGGCTTCAACGCCGGCTCGGCTCTCGAAGCCAACGCCAGCGCCGTGCTCGCGATGGCCAACACCTTCGTCGCGACCGCCGCGGCGGGCGTCTCGTGGCTCCTCGTCGAGTGGCTGTTCAAGGGCAAGCCGAGCCTGCTTGGCCTGGCCTCCGGCGTCGTCGCGGGCCTTGTCGCCGTGACCCCGGCTTCCGGCTACGCCGGCCCGATGGGCGCGCTCGTCCTCGGCGCGGTGGCTGGCGTGGTGTGCTTCTTCATGGTCACAGCGGTTAAGAGCGCGCTCGGCTACGACGATACGCTCGACGTGTTCGGCGTCCATGCCATCGGCGGCTTCCTCGGCGCCATCGGCACGGGCATCGTCGCGAACCCGCTCTATGGCGGAGCCGGCATCACCGACTACGCCAAATGCGTGGTCAAGGACGGCATCGTCACCAGCGACTGCCCCATCGCCGCCTACGACATGTGGGGCCAGGTGTTCATCCAGTTCAAGAACGCCATGATCACCGTGTGCTGGTCGGCAATCGGCAGCCTGATCGTCTACCTCATCGTCGCGGCCATCGTGGGCCTGCGCGTCTCCGCCGAGACGGAGCGCGAGGGCCTGGATATCGCCGAGCATGGCGAGCGCGCCTACAACATGTAAGCGATACGGGTGGTGCCCGCGCCACCCTGGCCTGCCCGCGCGGCAGTTCCCTCCTCCTGAATATCGCTGCTTCGCCGGCAGGCCGCCAAGCCCGGGACCCCCGTCCCGGGCTTTTTCCCTTGGCCGCCCGTGGCGATTGCCTGCCGCCAGCTTTGCGTTGTAGAAGGCTTGGCTCCCGCAGCAAAACGGAGAGGACCCTAGTGCCGACCATCGTTGGATTAGCCGGAAGCCCGTCGATGCCGTCGCGGACGTGCGGTCTCGTGCGCACCGTCATCGACCGTATCGCCGCGAAAACGGGCGCCAAGACCCGCCTCGTGGACCTCGCGGAACTGGTGCCGGACCTGGGCATCCGCGGCCGCGCGGACGCCTCTCCCCGCCTGGAGGAGGCGCTCGCCGCCATCGAGGGGGCAGGCCTCCTGATCGTGGGCGCGCCCGTCTACAAGGGCTCCTATCCCGGCCTGTTCAAACATCTGATCGACCTCCTCGAATACCCCTGCCTCGTGCGAACCCCCGTGGGCCTGCTCGCGACCGGCGGCAGCGACCGGCACGCGCTCGTGGTGGAGTACCAGCTCCGGCCGCTGTTCGCCTTCTTCGGCGCCAAGACGCTCGCCACCGCCGTCTTCGTCCCCGACAAGGCCATCCATAATGGCTGGGTGGTGGACGAGCCTTGCGGAGCGCGGCTCAGCCAGATGATCGCCGAGGCGGTGCATGAGCTGAAAGCCTTGCGCGCAGGCCCCCCCCGGCGGAGAGTGCGGGCGGGGCTTCCTGATCCTTGGGGCGGCCGCCGCCGTTGCGAGCGTGGCGAAGCAAGCCACGGCAAAAGCGGATTCCGGCATGGATCGCCACGGCGGCTGAAACGGCCTCGCGATGGCCGTGCTCCTTCACCTCCCGGCACACCTTGATAACCTCCCGTTAACGCTGCCGGGCGGCGATTCCGGCGGTTTTGGGCGGCTTTCGATCTTGAACTAATTTAGCAGATGCACCTTGACGAACCGTTAAGCGCCCGCACGAAGCTGTAAGTCATTGATTGCACATGGCGCAATATGTCAGCATTCGGCGTATTTGCGCGAAGAATACGGTTAATGCGAAAACTGCGCGTATATTTAACGGATGTTTCGAAACACGAAAATCGACCCAAAGCGCGGAAAAATTCGCAAAAATGCGCTTGTTGAACGCATGCGGCCAGCGCGTTTACCATCTTTGTATTAACCATGGTGGCATACCGGAGGCAAGTTCGCGTGGCGACGCGCGCCGCCAATGGGGGGCGAACTTCCGGCGTGCCGTACTTCTAGCCTTCGCCGCCGCCGTCCGCATCGGTTTCGAACACCAGAATATCCCCCGGCTGGCAATCGAGGATTGCGCAAATCCGGGCCAGTGTATCGAAGCGCACGCCCTTTACCTTGGTCGAGCGGAATAGCGACAGATTGGCCTCGGTGATGCCGATTCTGGCCGCGAGTTCCCGCCCGGTTATTTGCCGCCTGGCCAGCATGACATCGATGTTCACCCGGATACGCATCGCGTGTTTCCCCGCCGCTTGGCTCAGAAGAACGAGGCGTTTTCCTCGGCGATACGCGCAGCCCCCCGCAAGGCCGCCGCGATAATCCAGAGCATGCCGCCCAGCAGCACGAGCAAGATATCCGTCGAGCTTACCAGGATCGCCAAACTGGGCACGGTGGCTCCGAGCCAGGACAGCGCCGCCGATAGCGCGAGCGCGGCCACCGGCCCAGCCATGCCGGTCAGCGCAAGCGCCAAGGCAAACCGCCCGAAGCGGGCCGCCGCATACTCCGTGAATATTCCGCCGCCCGCATAGCTCCGGAACAGGCGGCGCGCCTCAACCAGTCCCCATAGCAGCGGCAGCATGTTTGCGAGCATCGCCGCAAGCAGCGCCAAGCGCACGGATGGAGTGAGCGCTGGCGGCGCCACGCCGGCCGCTGTCAGCCAGGGATGCCCAGCCGCGAAGCTGCTTGCCGCATAGAGTGCCGCCAATACTGGCGCCGCGATCAGAACGATGACGAGCACGGCGGCGCTCACGCGGCTTGTCCGCTCGATTTGCGTCTGGAGGGTATCCATCGGGCTTGCTATTGACATGCGGCTGCTCCGGATTACTGTGCTACGATAATTTATTTATTGTAACGCAGAAAGACAAGGCCGTCACCATCGATCTGTGGGTCCCAAATGCGAAGTGCCAGACTAGCAAACATCCGCCATCGCCCCCCCTTCGCGGTCCTCCTCGCGCTTGCGGGCCTTGCCGGCCTGCCCGGCTCCTGCGCGCCGCTGCCGGGCGATCGGGCCGTGGTGAGCGTTGGCGGCGGCGGCATGGAAATCACCGAAAGCCGTGCGGCGGACCCGGCGGTGGTCTTCGAGAATGGCCTGACCGCTCGCAAGGAGGAATGGAACAAGGTTTTTCCCGAAGTTGCGCGGACGAATACCGTATTTGCCTATAACCGGCCGGGCATCGGCGAAAACCCCGCTACGGTCCGCCCCCGCGATGGCGCCACTATTATCGAAGACCTGCGCGCGCTGCTCGCCAGCCGCAATATACGGCCGCCTTACGTGCTTGTGGGACATTCGGCGGGCGGGCTCTACATGCAGCTCTATGCCCGGCGCTATCCCGCGGAGGTGGCGGGCCTCGTTCTTGTGGATTCGACCCATCCCGAGCAATTCGTGGCCGAAGGCGCCATGAAAAACCGCTCTACGCTCGCCAATGCGATCATGGCGGTTGGGCTTCCGGCCTCGTCCAAGGCGGAGTTCGAGGCACTCGTCGAAACTGGCCGCGAGGTGCTGGCCGCGCCGCCGCTTAGCACCAAAGTGCCAGCCGCGATCCTCATCGCGCCGGACACATCTGGCGGCGCCATGGCGGATTTCGACAATGCCAAGCGGCGGGATTTCGCCCGGCTTTATCCAGGCGCCGCCGTACTTGAAGCCGGCAGCAGCCACAATGTGCCGCAAGACCAGCCGCAAGCTGTAATCGATGCCATCCGCAAGGTGCTCGCAGCGCGGCCGGCGCGCCCCGCGCCGGGGACGAGACCGGACAAGGGCGGCAGGCAATGAAAGTGCGGACGCGGCCCTATTTCGAACCCAGCCGGGCGATCCCCGGCAAAGGGATTTTTTCAGTATCGAACTGCCTTCGCCAAGCGAGGGAAGCGAGACAGCCGCCAGAGGGTCCTCACCTTGAGCCCGGCAACGCGGCTGGAATTCGCGCACTCGTTTCCGATCCGGCAGGGGTGGACGGGAAGAACCTCATCTGAAAAGCGTAAGGCAGTTTTGCGGCTGCAAACCGTCAGCCAAGCTGGCTGCTGCTTCGCTCGCGAAGCCGGCACGCAATGGTTGCGCTTCCGCATATTTCCCGTACAATGCGCGGCGAATTATAGTCCAGCCAACGAAATCGATTATTTCCGGCCTTGTCCCGCCGTGCCGGGGGGGGGGCCGGTTGCAGCTCTTTGTAAGCTGGACCGCCGCCATGCGCTCCATTCATCGATGGCGGGCCTTGTAGCGTGAGCCTTAACCGGCCCGATTACCGCGACGACGCCACCGCGTGCCGCGCCAAGTCCCCTCAATGCAATGACGGATGAGTTTTGCCGGCCGGCCGGGGCCGTCATTGCCACGCTATAATGGATGAAGAAAACATGCCGCAAAAATACACTTTTGGCGCCTTCTGGCGGCGTTGCGCATTCTTCACGGTGTGTATGTCCGCAATCGCACCCGCTTTCGACAGGGTGGCGCTCGCACAGGATCGCGCCCGATCCCTTGCCGGCCCGGCGGCGGACGCGGGCGATACCGCCAGCCAGGAGGGCGCGCACGGCGGAGGGTTTCATTGCATGGGATGTATGCCCGCCCCGATCATGGGCGCCGTCATGATCCCAAAGGGCGCCGTTATGACGAATTTCATCGCCATGTGGATGCACAACGACGGTCCCGGCATGGGAACCGGCGGCGTGACGCCCGAACAGGTGGTCACCACCGTGCCGAACAGGTTCGCCGGAATGCCGATGCCGGGCTATCCGGCAATGAAGCAGCCTGCATTGCTGCGCACGGCGCCTCTCGACATGGACATGAATGCGCAGATGCTGGGCGTCATGTATGGGGTGAGCAACACCGTAAACCTCATGATCATGCCTACCTATGTCGAGAAGGACATGACCATGCTCGTCTTCAAGGGGGCCACGGGGACCACGCGGCTGGGGACGAGCAAGGTATCGGCCGAAGGCCCCGGCGACACGACGGCCAGCGCGCTCGTGAGGCTCTATCAAGCCCCCAACCAGGAGGTCCACATCATGCTTGGCGCCGGGCTGCCGACGGGGAGCATCACGCAGAGCGGCTACATGCTTTCGCCCTCGGGTATCACGATGAAGATGCGCCTCAACTACGGCATGCAACCCGGGGATGGCACGATCGACGCGGCGCCAGCGGCTTTTTACACTGGCAAGGATGGAAAGTATAATTGGGGCGCGATGTATCGCGGGCGCCTGCCGCTCCAGCAGGCGAACGGCGAAGGATGGCGCATTGGCAACATGAACCAGCTCACGGGCTGGGCCGGTTACGCGCTGGCGCCCTGGCTCACGGGCACAGTCAGGCTCGCCGGGACCGCGCAAGACGCCGTCCATGGCCTGGATACGCAGATCACAGGCCCCGCGCCGGGCGCCAATCCGGACTTCTACGGCGGGGAAAGCATAAACGCCTTTGCCGGATTGAGCGCGAAAGGCGAAATACCGGGAATCGGCAAGGGCCGCGTCGCCGTCGAATTCGGCGTTCCGCTTTATCAACGCGTCAACGGGGTGCAGGCGCAGCAGGACTGGGCGCTAAGCCTTTCGGCGATGGCCCATTTTTGACCGGCCTCCNNTTCGCGAGCTTACCAGCTCAATGTCTTGGTGTTGTCCTTGAACAGGGTCTCGTTCATGATCGCGGGCGTTCCGATCTTGACGCCTTCGAGCAGATCGGAATCCTTGAGGTCAAGGTGTTTCACACAGTGACCGCAGGCGATGACCGTGATACCTTTGCCCATCATTTCCTTCAGCTCTTTCTGCTGCTCTCCGTACATGGTGGACATGTTCTTGTTGAGCATCAGCACGGCCTTGCCGTTGAGGAACAGCGTGGCCGGATGGCCCGCCTCCGACATATGTTTGGAGGCCGTGAAAGCCATGACCACATTGTGAGCGTCGTCGGAAGTCAGATTGATGAACACCGGGTCGTCCTTGCCGGCGAACGCGGGCGCCGGGCCGAACATGGCGGCGAAACCGCCAACCAGCAGCATAAACGCGGCGATGTGCAATCGTGCGAGCTTCATAAAACGCAGCCTTTCCTATTGGATTACACACATAGTGTGTAAATTAGAGAAAAGCGGAATCGCTACACAGGTTGCGAGCCCGCCTTCATGCCTCTCACGCTAGATTGCCCACAAGCTCGACTTAAAAGCATTGGGGGTGCGCCCTATCGAGGCTCCCGGAAAGATAGCAAGCGCGCGTAAACATTCTGTAGGCTGCGATTTTAGAGTCTGTCCGGAATCATTTTACTTTGCCGCAAAGCTCCCGGAGCATGGCGAAAGACAACGGATCGGCCGGCACGGCCGTGCCCTGCGCGAATTGCGCGATCGCGGCCTCGATTTGCGCGGCAACGAACCTTAGCGCCTTTGTCAGGCCGCGGTCGCCGGCATGGCGGGCGAAACCGGCGGGGCTGACGATCTCCCAGCCCAGCGCCTCGAAAAACGGCCGCCCTGCCTTTGCCGTGGTGAGATTCCCCGACGCGACAAGAATATTGGGAACGGGCCGCACGCAGGTTTCGCAGAAACCGGCAATCGAGGAAACGCCGTGATCGATAATCGGGCGCCCGAGGCCGGGGCCGCGTTCCTCCTTGCTTTTCTCCCACACCACCACCAGCGGCGAAAACACGAGCCACGGCAGTTCTTCGTCCCGGACCGCCGCGATATTGCACTTGTAGTCCGCGATGCGGCCCTGGGCGCGGGAGACCTCGACGGTCAGGGTCGGCAGGCCGTTGAAGGAACGGTCGAGTTCCCTGGCCCGGTAGCGCCTGTCTTCGTCCTGCTGGCGGTGCGAATTGATCCAGCCGGGAAGATCGCGGCACAGGCGCACGGCTTCATCCGTATCGCACAACTCGTGAACATTCATGGACGCCTCCCATCGGTGCCCGTCTTTTTTTTACAATATAGAAAACTTTGCCGGAGCGCCACGCCAGCCATGTGTCCCGGCAGAGGGAGTAAGCAGTAATTTCCACCCTGTCCATGGCCGGCAAGAGCCGGAGCTGGGATTCGAGGCGCCGATTTGAGCGTAAGGTTAACGCCGCTGGGGAATTCTTCTCCTTGAAGCTCAACGGGTTGCGTTGCCGTGAAAACCAAACAAGAGCGGGCCTGGCGCCGCGGCATAACTGGATTTATCCCGAGCCATGCGCCACACTGCCCCGATGAGCATCTCCATCGCCATCCTCGACGCCGCCTATACCGATAACGGAGCGGGCGTTGGCTGCGTGCTGGCGGAGGGCTGGGCAGCACCCGCCGCCACGGCGCAATTCGCCAGGCACGTGCCCGGCGCCCCGCAAGCCTACGAGCCGGGTGCCTTCTACAAGCGCGAGCTGCCGCTGCTCCTGGCCACGATCCAGGGGCTTCCGCGCCTGCCGGACGCCTATGTGATCGACGGCTATGTCTGGCTTGGGCCGGACAAACCGGGGCTTGGCGCGCGGCTGTACGAGGCACTCGGGCGCGGCGTGCCGGTGATCGGCGTGGCGAAGACCCCTTTCCACGGCGACACCTGGTCCACGCCCGTGCCGCGCGGCCAGAGCAAGCGGCCGTTGCACGTCAACGCCGTGGGCATCGGCGCGGGGGAAGCGGCGGCGCTGGTGGCGGGCATGCACGGCGCGCACCGCATTCCAACGCTCCTGAAGCTGGCCGACCGGCTCGCCCGCGATGCTGCCGTGAAACCCGGCGGAGAGCCGGCACCGTAGCTTCGCCGCAGCAAGGAGTGTTGCGAGTTCCGCTATCTCCCGATGAGGGGCAACACGGAGTGAGCCGCGTGCTTCAAGAAGAACGGGGATGACGTTTGGGTCCATGACGACTGGGGCGAGGTGACACTAATGCCATTGCCGTCGCCGCTGAAATAAAGCGCGCGCCTGGTACAAAGTGCCGCTACCTGTGCAATTGACACTTCTTTGCGATTATTGCAGGTTCAATCTAACGCATTGTGGCAAGAGGGGGAGGCCGATGGCCCGTAAGGTGCACTGGCGGCACCTGACGACGCAGATCGCGATAATGGGCCTGGTCTTCCAGGCCGTTATGGCGGCATTGATGCTGCCCGTACGCCCGGCGTTGGCGGAAGGCGCGGCGGCGGCGGAACCGGCCATCGTTATCTGCACCGGCACCGGCTTCACGCTGATTACGTTCGACGAGAACGGCAACCAGGTTGAGAAGCCGCTTTCCAGCAAACCCTGCCCCATCTGCGACGGGATCGCCACCTCGGCTTTCCTGCTCGGGATGGCGCCCAATGCCCTTATCGGCAGGCTGACCAATCCAGAGGTCTTGCGGCCAGCGAACGAGCTGCGCCCAGCCAGCATCGCCTGCCTTGCCCATCGAAGCCGCGGCCCCCCCGCGCTCGCCTAAGCGTTGCGCCGGCATTTGCCCGCTGCTTACGGGCATTGCTCTCCGCGCAACGCGTCCGGCCTGGAAGTCCCTTGAGGTATGTGCACCGGCCCCTGCCGGACTTGGCTGCCGCGCGATTGCAGGCTTGACCTGCATTGTATCGGGCATCGCTGGGTAAGCTGAGCTGCATTTGCTGGACGAAAGTCCGCGGGTGCCAGCACCAGAGCGCACGCCTGGGTCGTCCCCTTCAACCGCTGGCATTTTCCAGCGGAACTCAACGATCCGGTCTTCCAGGCCCCCTTGTCCCTTAGCTCATGGCGCACGGCTTTAGAGCTGCGCCGCTTTTGCCGGCCAATCCCTCCGCTTCTCTTGCGGAAGGGTTTCGCCGGAACGGGAAAGTCATGTCCGCGAACGGAAGTGAATCGCAAAACGCATTCAGGGGCTTAACCGGCCATGCAGCAGATCCCGGCCGGCGAGTTGAAGCGGGTCGCCGAGTGGATCGTCCCGGATAAAAAAAATAATGGCTTCCGCTCCTTCACGGGTTTCTCGCGACTGCCTTCGAAGGAGCGGCTGGTTGAGGGGGGAGCCGGCAGCCCCCCTCAGCCGCCTTTGTCTAAATCTTCGTGTCTAAAGGATCAAGCGCATGCAAGACCGCACCCCCATGCACCCAGATGCGGCAGAAGGTCCCGCAACCGGCCCCGAGTTCGCCGCAACCTTGGTTCCCAGCCATTTCCTGCCGCCCAAGGGCTTTCGCAACCTGCTGTTCAACATTGCCGCGCTTAGCTACCTCAGCGTCTTCGTCTTCTTCTTCCTGGGCATGCGCTGGCTTGCGGGCCTTTGGCTCCTCGACGTGGCACTTTGCTGCGGCGTCTACCTTTGGAAATACGCGCCGGGACGGCTGCGGGAAAAGGTCGTGCTGACGGAGGAAAGGCTTTCGTTCGTCCGCACCGGCCCATCCGGCAAGGCGGAAAGCTGGGATTTCCACCCCTATTGGGTGCGCTTCGAGCTTAAGAAATGCCAGGGCGACAGCAACGAGCTTTCGCTATCGAGCCACGGCCGCAAGCTTGCCTTCGGCACGTTTCTTTCGGACCGCGAAAAGGAGAGCCTCGCAACCGCGCTCGGCGCCGCACTCGCCGCTCGGCGAAAACGCGGGCTGGCCCAGGGAGACCGGGCCTAGCCGGGCTCGCGTGCGCCGGTGGCCGGTAACACGCTCCCCGGGAGCGGAGATTTTGAGTTACCGGCCGTTTCACCGCGGATGGGGCGTCTCGCGAGTCTCACCCCGCATGCTACTCGCCCGAGGCGAAGCGAAGCGATCTCTGAAAAAAGTTGCTCACCATACCAACAACCTTTGTCTTCACCTGCGTGGCCTTGGCCGTCAAACCAGGGGCGTTAGGCTCGTTTGTTTTCACCAGCTGCGCTTCTGCTCTTGCGGGTTGCATGTCTCTTGCGCGCGGCACCCTCGGGGGGTCCGCTTTTTCATCGGCCTTCACGGCCGCTCCGGGGTCGCCAAGCATCCACGGCGGCAGATAGGAATGATCGTCATTGTCAGCCGCGTTGCAGCCTGGAGCGTATAGAACGCCTGCTGAAATGGCAAAGACGAAGCAAAGCGTGCCGAAAGATCGCCGGAGCCTGCCAGACATTATTCCCCCTTTTCATGCCTCGACGCCCGAATATTTGAGTCGCGGCGGCGCAATTCTGAACACTGCAACCTTTTGCGAACCCGGCCGTACCGCCATGGATGGCTCGATTTTTAATGAAGACCGCCATCGTCGAGAAAAGGAAGCTTGGCTGCCCGGATGCGCCCGGGTGCGGGACATCGCGCCGCGCTGGCGGCTGGTCTGTCAGTATGCGGTGCGTGACGAAGACGCTCGCGCGATTTTCGCTAGTACGCCCCGCGGGAAGTCATCACCCGCATGCTGCACGCACCGAAAGGACTTCCCGCGGATCAGGCGTACTAGCAACTTATTGAATCTAGTACAGCTTGTCCGCCGGAAGTTCGCTTGCGAGAGTGCCGCCAATGGGGTGCGAACTTCCGGCGGGCTGTACTAGCGTTCCGGCGGAGCGTATGCGAAAGCGCGCCCCCGCGACGGGACCCCGGTCCGGCGAAGGCACCCGCCAGCACACCGGCAACCGCGCCGTTCGGCCAGCTTCCAGCGCAGCCTCAAGGCTTTAATGTGAGGTAAGAGCCATAATGGTGAATGGAGATCCCGTCATAGGCCGGGTGGGATGCGAAGCGGCTCTGCACTGTGGCCAGCGCGGCCTCCATGGCGGCGTTTCCCTTATCGCAAAAGGAGATATAGGCCGGCTGTTGCTCGCATTGCGTCTCAACGCCTATCGCCACCTTCTTCTTGATCTGGTCGCCATAGGCAATTTCGGCCGCGGCGAACTGAATTATAAGATCGGCGGTATCGCGGTAGTCCATGAGAACAACCCTGTCCACCCGATCCTGAACCAATTGATTGAGGGGCCGCTTCGGTCCGCTCCGGGTAATGCTTTCTCCATCGAACCAGAATGGAATGTCCATGGTGAGCTGAAGCGATGCCGGGGTTGCAATCGCCTTCAGTTTTTCAATCAGATCGAGATATTGGTTGGCGACGCTACTTTCCTGGGTCTTCCACTCCCGAAGCGAATAGGGCTCCACATCGTAGTGCACGCCGCGCGGACGGGCAGCCGGGTAGGCTTTGTTGTATGCGGCAGCCGCTTTGGCAAGATTGGTAGCAATCGAATGGTTCGCGGTAAGAGCCCAGCTTGGGTCTCCAAATAGAAAGTCCACCTCCATCGAGCGCGCCTTCGCCGCCACCACGAAATCCCGCAGGGCAGGCTGGTTTTTTTGAACGAGCGCCTCGCATTCGAAGTAGATCACCCCGATTTTCTTGCTGCTCGCAAAGTTGAAGAAGACTTGCATCTGGGCGGGATCGGTCGCAAATGTTTGATCCCACAGCCACAAGCCTCGTGCATTCGCCTGCGCGGCCATGGCCAGGCACCCGAGGAGAAAAAAGCCGATCTGCAAGAAACGCAGCATTTTAATGATCCGCTTAAATTTAGAGCGTCCCATATACGCATAGCACCAAATGTTCATTAAACAGGTTCCGGCGTTTATCGCATGCAATATATGCTTTTTACTGCTTCTTAGCCGTCCGGCGCACCTTCGCAATCGATATTATCGCCGCATTTTTTGGCGCATTTTTTCAGTCCGGAAGAGAATTTCCGCCGCCACTGCCCATCCCTCGCTTGCCCCGCAAAGATCCGGCGCCATCGGGCAGCCGGCAATGTCCGGCCAGGTATCGCGGGGACGCTCCAGCCGCCGGGTTTAACTAAATAGCAACAATGCCGCACCCATTTCGTCCAGGTAGCTTTCCCCGCTTGACCGCTACTTCAGGATGGTATTGATCGGATTTTCATCTAAGTGTTATAAGGGTGGCGAAAATGTTGGCCGACGTTGGCGGTGCGGACCCGGAGAAGGAAACCGCACCCGAAATTGCGATAATCAAAGACATCTTGCTGAGCGACCTCAAGCGGGCTCACGAGGCCCGCCTGGAAAGCCTCGAAGAACGGCTGGCCGCTCTTTCCAGGGACGTGGACGGCAAACTTACCGCGCTTGCGGCCCGGATCGAGGCGGTTGCGGCGGATTCCGGGCAATCGCAGAAGCAGGCACTGACCGAAATCGGCCATGCCATAACCCGGATCGCTGTTGGGCTGCGGCACAGCGATGAAGGGCTGGGACGCGCGGAAGAAGCGCCGAATCACACCGAAGAAACGCAGCCGCACAGAGTGGAAACGCTGAAGCACGCCGAAGAAGCACTACCGCACGGCGAAGGAGCGGCGGAGCACGCCGAAGAAGCGGCACCGCACGGCGACGAAGCGCGGGGACACAGCGAAGGAGCGGCAGGCAATGTCGGCTCATAGCGACTTCATCGCGCTCAAGGACGTTCTGTTCGGGCGCGAAAACGCCTTGCTTCAGGAACTGCGCCGCATCGTCGCCGATCACGATATGCGCATCGGCTCGCAGGAACGCCTCAGCGAAAGCGTTGCCGCGATTCTCGCGGATGCGCTGCGATCGGCCGGGGTTAAGAACCGCGAGGCCCTGGCACTATCCATGGCGCCGGTGATCGCCGGTGCCATCCGGAACGAAATCCGCAACTCCCGCAACGAGATCGTGGACGCCCTTTATCCCATCATGGGGCGGCTGGCATCGGCTTACGTGCTGAGCGTCTTCAGGAATTTCGTCGAAGAGGCCAACCGCAGGCTGGAAAGCGGCCTGTCGGGCCGTTACCTGCGGCTGCGGCTCAAGAGCCTGCTTACGGGAACCCCTTATGCCGAGCTTCTGCTCCGGGAGAGCGGCGAATTCCGCATCCAGGACGTGATGCTCATCGACGCCGGAAAGGGCGTGCTGCTCGAACGCTGGCAGGCTCCTGGCGCCCCGGAGCAAGAGACGCCGGCGGAAGAAGAAAGCCGCCACCTCAGCGCCATGCTGGCGGCCATCAACCGCTTCTCCACCGAGACGCCGAAGGCCAGGCACCAGGAATTGCGCATCATCGACGTAGGCGCCTCCCAGCTGTACCTGCGCTCGTCCGCCAAATGCCTGTTCGCGGTGCGGGCCACCGGCTCGGGCGGCCGGAAGCTTCTGAAATCCCTCGACGCCGCGATCCTTGAAATCCTCGAAATCTACGAGCCTTCGATCCAATCGGCCAACCCGCAGGAAGCCACGCGCGCAAGGCGGCAGGCTCTCCTGGGCCTGGCCGGTAAGTTGCAGCAGACGCTCATGCAAAGAAGGCGGGCGCCGGTTTTTGCAACCGCGCTGTTTGTGCTGACCGGGGCGCTGCTCGCCGCCTGGGCCGGCTGGTCGGCATGGGAAAGGGCCGAGGCCAGGCGGATTTCCACGGCTGCCTCAAGCGTTATCCAGACTCATCCAGGCGTTGCCGGCTATCCTGTCAGTGTCAGCCTAGATCCCGACCACTCCAAACTCACGCTCACCGGGTTTGTCCCCTCCGCCGGCATAAAGGAGGAGCTTGAACGCGGCATCGGGGACAAGGCGCCGGAAGTTCCGCTCGAAAGCACGCTGCTCGTGATGCCCGATGCGGGCAAGACGGCTGAGCTTGAGCGGACCGCATCGCAGGTGCTCGCCCGCCTCGACGAGCTTGCCGCGCAACGGGGCTCTGAGGAAACCGATGCAAAGCTCCTCGGCCTTTCCAGAGAAATCGAATCCGTCCGCGTGGGCCTCGCCGAACAGCGCGTCAATCTTTCCGCCCTGCGGCAGGGCTCCCTTTCGCCAGAGCAGCGCCTGGCCCAGTGGGCGGCGCGCAATGCCATCTTTTTCGCCGAGGACACGCAGTTCCGCGAGCCTGACATCGCCAGCAAGCAGCTTGCCGAGTTGCGGGACCTGCTGGCCGGAACGGCGCTGCACGTGCGGCTGGTCGGCTTCACCGATCTTCTGGGCGATGCCGGGAACAACGAGCGGCTTGCCTCGGGCCGGGCCAAAACCGTGGCGGACGAGCTGATTAAGCTTGGCGTGCCGGCGAGCCGGCTGACCATCGCGGGCAGGGCCAAGGAGGGGCTCATCGCCGCCGACAGAGGGCCTGCGAGCCGCAACCGCCGCGTGGAGTTCCATCTGGCCTTCATAAACGAATAGCGGAGCGGGTTTCCACCCAGAGGCGGGAATTTAGGTGGCTAAGCGCCGCCGGCTTTCGCCAATCGGCGGTTTAGGCCGGTTGCGGTCGTTCAGACTTATTGAACTATTGAACGCAATAGAGGGTATTGCAGACGCCGAATTTGCCGGCGTAAGCGGGGTTCGACGCCGCACGGCTAAACGGTGCTGTGGGCCATGGCAGACGAACCAAACTATGCGACGGGTGCGCCGTACAACGTTCCGCCTATCTAGAAGCGGACTTCGTCTTGCGTTGCG
>PMBZ01000102.1:0-10640 GCA_003153975.1 Hyphomicrobiales bacterium | reverse complement strand
TCCAGAACCTTGTTGACCTCGGCGCGCACGGTGGCGAGCGAGGGCGCGTAAGACTTTGGCGGCGGCGGTCCGAAAAGATCGGGCTGCGTGCCGAAGAGGTCAGCTTGATTTCTGCGCGACATGGGACTCCACGAGGCAAATGTGATTCGTCTCGTATTTTGCCATATCGCGTCCGCAAATGCGCATGCGCGCGCTAGTTTTCCTCTGTCTCCCGCGCTGTCTCAGTCCCGGCGAGCGCGCCCGCGGCGATCAGTTGCTCATGATCGAGCAGCGTCGCGCCCAAGATGTCCTCCAGCACCCCGGCTTGCGCGGGCTCGATAGCCACGAGGCGGCCGAGCACGTGCAGGAGGTCGAGCAGGTCGCTGGTGTACTCGGCGAGCCAATGGCTGGGCTGGATATCGGACAATGGCGAGGGCGGGCGGCGGTCGCCGATGATTGGGCGGCGGCGATCCTTCTTGATCACTTAACCGGAGCTTTCTGGGCGGTTTTACCGGCCAGGGAAAGGTATGCGCTGTGGTGCTTTTTGAAAAGCTCGGGGCTCACGTTGAGGTGGTCATTCGGTCCCAAGCTGCGACAGATTCGGGAGCCACTTCAACGTCGATAAGTCGCTGTCGAACGAACTCGACAGCTTGGTTGGCTCCTTCAAACTTCGGCAGAGCGGACCAAAAGAGCACCTGATCGACAAATTCAGGCCAGCCGTGAAAGAGGGTCAGCCCGAGGCCAAATCCCGATGCCCATTGCGTAAGCTGCGCGGAGTCGAGCGTAGACTGGCGATCGCTCACCATGACTACGGCAGCCTCGCGCACCTGCATGTCAACGCACTTCTTGCCGAAGATTTGCGCGTCGGAAACAGCGACGGGCTTGTCGCGTACTTCGAAGGCCTTGTCCCATTCATCTGGGTTGGTTTCGGAACGCACGCAGACATCGCCTGGATATTTGCGGCTTGGGTCGTTGATGCGTCCGCTCTCGACGCGGGCAGGGGTGGCGAACACGTCCAGCAATCCTGCGACGATGGCTTGCGCCCGTTTGCCATGCTCGGAATTGAGTCGCACGAATTCTCGGATGGTGGTGGTCAGGGATTCAGGAGTGATCTGGGTGGTGCCTTCGCGCACGGCATAACGCGGCTGATATTTCATGCGAACGCCGATATAGGCTCGCAGAGTTCCAAGAGCCCCAGTCTCGGTCTTGAGCGTTTCGAGTTCGTGGACGAGTTCGAGCATGTAATCGAAGGCGGCGCGACCGCCGCCATGTACAGGCGTGCCGTCACCAAGACGGGTCATGCGAAAATAAGGCTGGTTGTTGAGCGGTTCGCGCCCGGTCACGCCGAGACTGATCCCGAGTTCGGCAGCGAGAGGCACGAGAACCGAATGACAAAGCGTGCGCGCGGAGAAAGCATTCTCGTTATCTTTGGCGTGGTTTGGTTTGATCGCAAACAGGTCGGCGCGAA
Organism: Hyphomicrobiales bacterium; assembly: GCA_003153975.1. Classification (GTDB taxonomy): domain Bacteria; phylum Pseudomonadota; class Alphaproteobacteria; order Rhizobiales; family Rhodomicrobiaceae; genus Rhodomicrobium. Next base: position 9,193 of record PMBZ01000102.1, on the reverse strand, counting down.
GATCGAGAGCCTTGGCGAGCATGGCGGTGCCGAGAAACGCTATGTGTGTCTTGGATAGGCCGTCTTGGCACAGTTGGGACAAACGCTCGACTTTGGCGATCCATGCCTCGTCGCCTTTGTTCGACGTAAGGTGCGCGGCTTGCTCGCGGAGAATTTCCGCCGCGCGGACTTTATCGAGCTTCATTTTTCAGCCCTTTGGAATCTGTGGACATCTCAAGGAGATCGCTGGGGGAGCACTGCAAAGCGATGCAGAGTTTCTCGATGGTGCTGAGGCGGGTGTTGTAGCCGGGACGGGCTGCGAGGGATTGCAAGGTGGTTAGGGCAATGCCGGTCTGTTCGGCCAAAAGCTCATAAGTGAGCTTGTTGCCGGTGCGTTGCCGGTAGGCCTCCATAGCCTCTCGAAGTTTGACGCGGATCATGGGTATTGTATTGACAATACAAGTTTTATTGTTCAGACTCAGCAGATTGCATGGTCTAACATGCGAATCACCTTGCGCAGAGAAGAATTGAGGCGATGGCAAAACTCAAGACGATAAGCCTTTTCACCGGCATCGGCGGTCTTGATTTCGGCTTCGAGGAAGCCGGGTTTGAAACGCGGCTGGCTGTCGAGATTGATCGGCATTGCTGTCACACGATTCGTTTGAATAGGCCCTGGGAAGTAATCGAGGATGATATCAACAAGGTATCGTCCGCGAATGTTCTTGAGCGCGCGGGGCTGCGCTGTGGCGAAGCCGACATGCTCATCGGCGGACCGCCCTGTCAGCCCTTTTCGAAATCGTCTTATTGGGTAAGAGGAGACGCTCTGCGGCTGGACGATCCGCGCGCGGATACGCTGACGGGCTATCTGCGCATTTTACGCGATGCGCAGCCTCGGGCATTCCTGCTCGAAAATGTCTATGGCCTCGCGTATGAGGGAAAAGACGAAGGCCTGCGCTACATTCTCGATGGCATTGCGCAAATCAACCGCGAAACCGGCACCAATTATAAAGTCACGTGGCAAGTCATCAACACCGCTGAGCACGGCGTGCCGCAAATCCGCGAGCGCGTGTTCATGGTCGGTTCCCGTGACGGGTGCGAGTTTCGTTTTCCCGAGCCTGCGTTCGGCTCGCCGGACTCGGTCAAGGACGATCTGTTTGAAAAGAAAGCCTTGTACCGCACAGCGTGGGATGCGCTTGGCGATCTTCCTGAACCCGACGGAGGTGGACTTAAGGTCGGCGGCAAATGGGGCGATCTTCTACCTACGATCCCGGAAGGCGAGAACTATCTCTGGCATACTAATCGAGGTGGCGGACAGCCGCTGTTCGGATGGCGCACGCGGTATTGGAGCTTCCTTCTCAAGCTCTCGAAGCGCTTGCCGTCGTGGACAGTGCAGGCACAACCGGGCGCGGCAATCGGGCCGTTCCATTGGAAGAACAGGAAGCTGACGTTTCAGGAGCTATGCCGGATTCAAACCTTTCCGGACGGTCTTTTGCTCGATAGCGGGCGGACCGAGATGCAACGGATGATGGGCAATGCAGTGCCGTCCCTGATCGGGGAGGTGTTGGCGCGAGAAATACGTCGGCAGTTCTTCAAAGCACCGCTCAAGTCGCGCTTGAAGCTCCTGTCCCCGAAGCGGGAGAAAGTGCCGCCGCCGGAGAAGCTTGTGCCGGTTCCGCAAAAATATCACGTCCATATTGGGCACCACGAAGCGCATCCTGGTACCGGCAAGGGTCGGCTGGCGGCAAAGATGCGCGCAGGACTCCTCGCAGCGGAATAGAAATTCGTATCGAGTCGGCACGTCATGCGGAAATATGCCTGATCATGCTGGGACGCTAGCGGCTTGCGACGGAGACGCTGTGGAACGTGTCACGCATTGGGTCCATCGCGCAAGCCGCTTGATATACTTGACCGCCTACGCGGCGGCGCGCGGCGATGCCCGCGAGTTGCTTGGCGCTGCGCGGGGCAATCGGCGCCCACCCGAGGAAGTCCGTAAACAGTCCAAGCAGCGTTGCGGGCGCAGCGAGCTTCGCGCCTGCCTTCTCGATGCCGCCTTCGAGCGCGACCGACGCTTTAAGCTCGCCATCCTGCCAGAGCGTGAAACCGTTGCCGTCCGTATAGATGAGGTTGGGGAGCGTCTTGAGCTTCTGCCACTGCCGCTTGTCGTGCTCGTCCGTGAACCGGCGCGGGTCGTAGCCCTTGCCTGGCGCCTTGACCTCGATGAACCCAGCGAGCGCGTTGCTGACCGAGACGGCGTAGTCGGGCCGGGAGGACAAATGCGCCAGCGTCGTCTCGCCGACGAGTTCGACCGTGTTCGTGCTGTGCCCCGCCAGTTCCGCCAGCCGCCGTACCAGCGCCTCAAGGGGCGCGCGAAGCTGGTCCTCAGGCGCGCCCGTGACGGCCGCATTTACGAGCTTGCCCTTGGCCGACGCGCCAAATTCAGAAATGATCTCTGCAAGTCCGGTCATGCTCACCCCGCAACAGGAATAAGGCAGTAGCTATCGTTGGGCAGACCGGCGGGTCAACACCGTTCTCTTGTGCGGCACATCTTCACGTGGAGAGCAGCCGGGCAAAAGCTGCCCAGGCATCGGCAATAAATAGCAGATCTACGCGGCCGCACGTCCGGATTCGCCGCGCCGGCGTTTGAATATGCACCACTCATTTTGTAACTGCTCAGGACCGCTCCGGGTCAAAAAGTGAGCCCGGAGCTGCCTGCGCGGGAAGAACCCAGGCGGCGTCCGCGAGAATTTCCGCAGCTAGAGGTCAAACTGCCGTACCTGTTTTAGGGACTCATGTCTCCGACCCAAACGTACCTTTTCGGACCGATGCAGGATTGGGGCAGGAACGGCGCCGCCAGGTTACCAAAACGTATATTTGCCGTAAGCTCCTATCATGGCTAATCCGGTTATGGTAAACGCGCGGCACGCACGCGCTTTTCATGCGCATTTCAGCGATTTTTTGCTTGTTTTCGCGCGATTTATACAGTTCAAAAACCCTGTTAAATATAAACCAATATCTGCACTTAACCACTATATACCTCACCAGCTGCCGCCCGCGCCGCAGCACACCAACAAATATCCTTGCGTATCAATGCGTTACACCTTAACGCTTTCTCAAGGCGCATCTGCTATATTTCTTCAAAATCGAAAAGCCCTCTTCCGCCCCTCAAAAGGGCCTCGGAAAGGCAGCCCANNGCACCAGAGAGGTGCTTCGCGACGGCGGCGAGAAACGCATCGCCATATTGTTCGAGCTTGGCCGTGCCCACGCCGTGGACCAGCGCCATCTGCTCGCGCGTTTGCGGCTTGAGCAGCACCATGTCGAGCAGCGATTTATCGGCGAAGACGACATAGGCGGGGACATTTTTCGCGGTTGCCAGCTCGCGCCGCAGCTTCTTCAGCGCATCGAGCAAGGCCGTATCGGCGACTGAAAGCGCTCCGGTCGCGGCCTGAGCCGGTGCCGCGCGGCGGCGCTGCTTATCCGGCCGTTCCACAAGCGCCTCGCTGCGGAGTTCCACCTTGGCCTTGCCCCGCAGAACCTCGCGGCCCCGCGGCGTAATCCCCCAGGAGCCGTAGCCCGCGATATCGAGGCTGACGATGCCGCCCGCATAAAGCTGGCGGAAGATCGCGCGCCAGCCATTGGCGCTGACATCGGCGCCCACGCCAAAGGTCGGCAGCTTGTCGTGGCCGAGCTGCCCGATCCGGTCCGAGGTCTGCCCGCGCAAGATCGAGACAAGATGCTCGGTGCCGAAGCGCTCGCCCGTGCGCGCGATGGCCGACAGCGCCTTCTGCGCGAGGATCGTGCCGTCGGTCAGCTCGACGCCCTCCTCGCACAGGTCGCAATTGCCGCAGGGCTCCGCCGTCTCGGCGAAGTAGGCAAGTAGCGTCTGACGCCGGCAGCGCGGGGCCTCGCAGAGCGCGATCAGCGCGTCGAGCCTCCGGCGCTCGACCCGCTTCTGCTCGTCCGGCGCCTCGCTCTCCTCGATCCGCTGGCGGTGCAGGCGCATATCGTCGACGCCGTAGAGCGTCAGCGTCGAGGCGGGCAGCCCATCGCGCCCCGCGCGCCCGATCTCCTGGTAATAGGCTTCGATGGATTTCGGCATGTTGGCGTGCGCCACAAAGCGCACATCCGGCTTGTCGATGCCCATGCCGAAGGCGACGGTCGCCACCATGACGAGGCCGTCCTCCTGCAGGAAGCGGTCCTGGTTCCTGCCGCGCGCCCCGCTTTCCATGCCCGCGTGATAGGGCAGCGCCGTGAAGCCCTGCCCGCAGAGATAATCCGCCAGCTCCTCGGTTTGCCGCCGCGCGCTGCAATAGACGATGCCGCTGTCGCCCTTGTGCGCAGCCGTGAAGCTTACGAGCTGGCGGCGCGCATCGAGCTTGGCGCGCATGGCAAGGCGCAGGTTCGGCCGGTCGAAGCCGTGCACGAAGACAGCGGGCGGGCGCGCGAACAGCCGGTTCAGGATGTCCCCGCGCGTGGCCGTGTCCGCCGTAGCCGTCAGCGCCATGATCTGCACGCCGGGGAGTTGTTCCGCGAGGCCGCCGAGATTGAGATAGTCGGGGCGGAAATCGTGGCCCCATTGCGAGACGCAGTGCGCCTCGTCGATGGCGAGCAGCGAGACGCCCGCCTCCAGCAGCATCGCCTTGGTGCCGTCGAGCGCCAGCCGCTCGGGCGCCACGTAGAGCAGGCGCAAGCTGCGGTTCCTGAGTCCGTCGAAAACCGCGCCGGCTTCCTCGCGGGTGTTCGCGGAATTGAGCGCGCCCGCCGCGATGCCATAGGATTGGAGCTGGGCTACTTGGTTCCGCATCAGCGCGATCAGGGGCGAGACCACGATGGTGAGCCCATCGCGCAATAGTGCGGGCAGTTGGTAGCAAAGCGACTTGCCCCCGCCGGTCGGCATCACCGCGAGCACGTCCCTGCCCTCAAGGATCGCGGCGATAATATCTTCCTGTCCCGCCCGGAAATCCGCAAACCCAAAGGTCTTGCGCAGCGTTTCCCGCGCCTCGTGCAAACCGGCCATGGCCCGCGATTTACACGAGCGGCCCGGGGTTGGAAAGCGCAAAGAACCGGCCTCCACCGCCGGGGCGAGCCCCCTGCCCGGCTGGGATGCCAGATCGGAACCCGATTGCCGCGTCATCGCCGCAATGGCGTCCGAGCACAGCAGCGGCGCTTCCGGGGCGCCAATCCCGCGAAAGAGCGTGCGAAGAAATTAAAATCGCGGGAGCCGCCGAAAACTCCGGCCGCCATTCCCGCGAAAACGGAAATCTATTTCTACTGCTGGAACAAGCGGTTACATGGGACCCCGATTTCGCTGGGCCGGCGCTGCGGCAAAACCCGCCGCCGGAATCAAGCCGGCGGAAGCTGAAGGACGTTCAGGAGCTGGAGCGATGCCGCCTCACGCGCCAAGTAACGGTCACGCCCGAGGCGAAGCCCCTGTCCGCCTGGAGCTACAAACCGCGATCGATTGCTTACACCCGCTCAGTTGGACGCATCGCCGCTTTTCTTCGCCAGCATTGCCTTGAAAGCCTTGTGGTGCTCGCCTTCGTCCTCCGCGGCCGCCGCGAAGTGCCGGGCCACCGCATCGTCGCCCGCCGCCTCGGCCCGTTTCGACATGTCGGCGTACATCTTCATGGTCTCAAGATATTCGTCGGAGATCGCCGCCGCGAGATTTTCCTTGTCGCCCCTCACAAGGCCGGCCAGCTCAGCCTGCTCCTTGAAGTGCTTGTTGAACTCGGCGTCCGCTACTTTTTCAAACAGCTCCGCAAGCGGAACGTTGCCGTTCTTGCGGGCCTGCCCGGCAAACATCTTGTACCGCAAATGCGAAAAGGCCTCGTCCTTCATGGCGGCAAGCAGATCCTGCCGTGTAGGGCCGGACATGGCCGCCGCACCGATAGCGGCGCTGGAAATAGCCACTGCCAGGACGAGGACCGGAATAGCCAAGCTTTTACGCGTCATGTGTTTCCCCCTGTTTTTGTTGTACGTTTTTCGTAAGGCACTGCCGAGGCTAATGCCTTGGCAGCGCCTTGGCAACCGTCCGCGTGGCGTGCCGATGCCCGGCTGCCGGGCACGCCGGACACACATCGTTACGGCCTATTTCAAAACCTCGCGAAAGCGCCGCCGCCACGCCAACCGTACGGCCTGGGCGGAACCTCGACAGTGCCCCGCCGCGCGTGACAATAGCCCGCAACGCTTTGTCACCGTTTTGTCAGCACGGCTTTGGCAGAAGCGCGGACGGAGCCTTCGCGTTCGATGAGAAGCATCGGGGCCGGCTCCAGGCAAGGAGAAGCCATGCCCGCAACCCCGCATGTCGAGAAGCACTTTACCGGCTCGGCCACCGTCCGCGAGATCGTCATCGGCATGGCCGACGGCTTGACCGTTCCTTTCGCGCTGGCAGCGGGGCTCTCCGCCGCCGTCAGCAGTACGAGCGTCATCGTTACAGCCGGCCTCGCCGAAGTCGCCGCGGGCGCGATAGCGATGGGGCTGGGCGGCTATCTCGCCGCCAGGACGGACGCGGAACATTACGAGACCGAGCGGGCGCGCGAACAGGACGAGGTGGACAACGAGCGGGACCATGAGGTTCGCGAGGTCGAGGAAATCTTGCGCGGCTATGGCCTGGAGGGCGCCGGCCTTGAAGCCGCAGTTCAGTCCATAACCTCGGACCGCCAGCGCTTTACCGATTTCCTCATGCGGTTCGAGCTGGACCTTAAGAAGCCCGACCCGAAACACGCCCCCATCAGCGCCTTCACCATCGGCACATCTTACGTCGTTGGCGGCCTGGTTCCGCTCTTCCCCTACATTCTGACCAAGGACCTCGGGACGGCGTTCCAGCTTTCGGTCGCCACGACGGGCATGGCGCTGTTCGTTTTCGGCGCGGTGAAGGGGCATTTCACCGGCGCGAACCGGCTCAAATCCGCGCTGCAAACCTCTGTGGTCGGCGGGCTTGCGGCAGGCGCTGCCTACGCGCTCGCGCACGCGTTCGGCTAGCCAAGGTTTTGCAGCCGCGGTAACAACGGCCGGTGACAAACCAGCCCGGTTGAAGGCTTCCCGGTCCTTGCTCCCCCTTCGTCAGGGCGTGCCGCCCCTCCAGAGTTTCCTCCCGCATATGCGGGCCAAAGGGGGCGGTTGAGCCAGCCGCTCAACCGCATTTTCCATTACGCGCCGATGCGCTCGATGCCGCCCATATAGGGCCGCAGCGCCTCGGGTACGCGGATGCCGCCATCCTTCTGCTGGTAGTTCTCCATGACGGCGATGAGCGTGCGGCCGACCGCGAGCCCCGAGCCGTTGAGCGTGTGCACGAACTGGATGTCCTTGCTCTCGGCGGGCCGGTAGCGCGCCTGCATGCGCCGGGCCTGGAAATCGCCGCAATTCGAGCAGCTCGAAATCTCGCGGTAGGCGTCCTGGCCGGGCAGCCACACCTCGATGTCGTGGGTCCGGCGCGAGGCGAAGCCCGTGTCGCCCGAGCAGAGCACCACCACGCGGTAGGGCAGATCCAGCCGCTTCAGGATCTCCTCGGCGCAACCTGTCATGCGCCCGTGCTCAGCCTCCGATTGGCCGGCCGCCGTTATCGAGACCATCTCGACCTTGTAGAACTGATGCTGGCGGATCATGCCGCGCGTGTCCCTGCCGGCCGCACCCGCCTCCGCGCGGAAGCACGGCGTGAGCGCTGTGAAACGCAGCGGCAGATCGGCCTCGGCCAGGATGCTCTCGCGAACCAGGTTCGTCAGCGGCACCTCGGCGGTTGGCACCAGGCTGAGCCGCCCTTCCCTGAGCCTCGTGACAAGGTTCAGATAGGCGATCTCTCCGACAAGAGTGCCGGCCTCGTCAACCTCGTCCTCGCTCTTGGTGCTCAAAAGCTCGCCCGATATCGCCCAGAACTGGTCCTCCTCGAACTTCGGGAGCTGCGCCGTGCCGAACATGGCGTGATCCCTAACCAGGATCGGCGGACTGACCTCGGTGTAGCCGTGCTCGCCAGTCTGAACGTCCAGCATGAACTGGCCCAGCGCCCGCTCCAGCCGCGCCAGCCCACCCTTCAACACCGTGAAGCGCGCGCCGGACATCTTCGCCGCCGCCTCGAAATCCATGAGCTTCAGCGCCTCGCCCAGCTCGAAATGCTGCTTCGGCTCGAAGCCCTCCTTCTCGAAGTTACGAGGATGGCCCCATTTGCGCAGCTCGACATTGGCGCTCTCGTCCGGGCCATCGGGCACATCCGCCTGAAGCAGGTTCGGGATCGCCGCGAGCACGCTTTTCAACTGCTCGTCCATCTCGCGCTCGCGCTTTTCGCCGGCCGCGATCTTCTCCTTCAGCCCGGCGACCTCGGCGATCAGCGCCTCCGCCTTTTCCGGATCGCCGCCCTTGCCCTTCGCCTTGCCGATCTCCTTCGAGGCCGCGTTGCGCCGCGCCTGCATGTCCTGCAGCGCCCCGGTGTTGGCGCGCCGCTCCTCGTCGAGCTTCAGAATCGCCGGCGACATGGGCTCAAGTCCGCGCCGCTTAAGGCCGGCGTCGAAGCTCTGCGGGTTTTCCCTGATCCATTTGAGATCGTGCACGGATCGCCTCCAAAACATGTAAAGCAGGTTTGCGGCCAGCTATAGAAGGCCATACCGCCCGCGTCCAGACCGGCGGCCGGCCGTGCGTCAACCTTCTGTTGATGGCCGGGCCTGCGTAACGCACCGTTAACCCTCCTAAGCGCCTGCCGGGCCATTTTTTTGAGGTCCATAGAAGCGCTCCCGATTTTGAAGTAATTTAGCAGAAATGTCTTGAGCAAATATTAATCGCCTATGCTATTGATATGCATAGCATATTTTATGCGCAATGCCGCGCCTGGAACGGCAAAGTGGGAAGTACTATGGTTAATTCCAAATATTGTATCATATTTAACGGCATTTTCGAATCGCAGAAATCAAGCAAAATTAAGAAAACAATCGCAAAAATGCGCGAAAAATACACGGCGTGCCGGCGCGTTTACCATACCATCATTAACCATAACGGGTGCGTAGGCGAAAGGAACGATTTATTAGGGAGAGAAAAGCGTCGGCACTTGTAGCGATCCCAGATATCCCCGCCGGTTATGCAGAAGCTCTCAAATGGGTCACAAACATCCGCGTCGTAAATTAGAGCGACTGAAGTTTACGGGTTTGATCCAAAGCCTCCCGTAGTCTCGCAGTTTCTGAAGCTGTCAGCAATAGTGACTCTGACAGTCTAAGGCCTGTTTACATTCCCCGGC